>NZ_JAKLTV010000002.1:0-340371 GCF_022698185.1 Synechococcus sp. PCC 6717
CTCAGCCACGCGCACAACGTAGGGCTATGGCAGGCGTTGCGTTGGATTTACACTCCCACCACCTAAAGGTGGGGGATTCTTACGCAGTCCATAAACGAACTCATAAAGGCGTTGTCAAGACGCCCCTACACAGTTCCTAGAGGCAAAGCCCCAAGGTTCTGCTTACTTGTAACAACTGTCGCCGATTGGGTTTTTCACCAAGGATGGCGACCAAGTATAGTTTAGCACAGAGCAACTAAAGTTGCTTTAGGGCTTTTCCACCCCGTACTAAAGTACGGAGCTACCAAGCTAACCCTCTGTGTCAACCACAGGCCGTCAAATTTAGGGTAGGATGCTTCTGGATCGCATTGATGGCCAAAGGTGCTATGGACTTAAAATCCCTCATTCGTGATGTCCCAGATTTTCCAAAGCCCGGCATTTTATTCCGGGATTTAACAACACTGCTGCAAAATCAAGCGGGACTGCGGTATGTGGTTGACCAACTGGTGGAAAAGCATCGCCATGATGGCCTTGACTATGTGGCTGGCATTGAATCGCGAGGGTTTATTTTTGGCGCACCCTTGGCCTATCACTTAGGAGCGGGGTTTATTCCCCTGCGCAAACCGGGTAAGCTGTGCCGTCCTGTGTATTCCGTGGAATATACCCTAGAGTACGGTAGCGATCGCCTAGAAATGCACCAAGATGCGATTCAGCCTGGGCAACGGGTGCTGATTGTGGATGATTTGATCGCTACGGGGGGCACAGCTGCCGCCGCAGCGGGGTTAATGGCACAGGCCTCAGCGGAGCTTCACGGCTTTGCGTTTATTGTCGAGCTAGCGGACTTGGGAGGGCGTGCTAAGCTCCCTGATGTTCCCATTACGACGTTGGTGACCTATTAAGTGCTGAGTCATGCACTCTAACTCGCCTGCCGCAGAGGGGCAGCAGGGGGAGCTGTTTTCGGCGCAGGAGCAATGGCGGTTGCGATCGCCGGCGGGAACCTACAGCAGCACCGGCAACCTTGAGCTGAGCCTAGCCACCCTTGAGCAGTGGAAACTGCCGATCCGCACCTACCAGCAGCAGCAGCGATACGCAGTACAGCAACCGAGTTTATTTCCGGTAGCCGAGGCGCATCCAGCCCTCATCGTAGAACAGTTATCGGTAATCATATTGATTTGCCGATGATTGGCAGAGTCAAGTTTAGACAGTCTCGCCCTATTCCTGATGGCTTTATTATCAAGCAAATCAGAATAGTTAAAAGAGCATCTGGCTACTTTGCGATGTTGGCTTTGCAGTGTGATGTGGAGATTCCGAAAGCAACACCTCACGGTCATGTTCTAGGAATTGACTTGGGTTTAGAGAAGTTTTTAGCTACTTCTGACCATGAACTTGTACCAAGACCACGGTTTTTTGTAGATGCTCAAAGCAAGCTGAAATTGCTGCAACAAAGGCTGAAACACAAAAAACTAGGGTCAAAAAACTGGCACAAGGCTCAACAAAAGGTAGCTAGACATCATCAGCGTATCAGCGATAGCAGAAAGGATTTCCACTTTAAGACAGCGCATCATCTTTGCGATCAAGCAGGAATGATATTTGCTGAAGACTTAGATCTCAAAACTATGTCTAAAGGCATGCTGTTTGACATACTCCCCATGCCTAAAGGCAGGGGATTCTTGTTACTAGTTCAGCGACAGCACTTACCATTTCAGGTTTCCCATCCATAGCAGAGGTGCTTGTCTCCCCAGTCGTTTGGGATTTCTCCCCAGTTCCCCAATGCCCTTGGGTACTGTTTTGCCATTCCATCCCCAAGATGTTTAGCCCCTTTTTCAAGATATTCAGAGCCGCGTTCTGGTCTCTGTCTAACTCAAACCCGCACTTAGGACAACTATGGGTTCTAGTGGATAGGGTTTTGGGCACCCTATGACCGCAATGAGTACAGTCCTGTGTGGTGTATTGTGGCGGTACTGACACTACTGCCTTATCCCACACCTTCCCGTAGTAGTCCAGCCATTGGGTGAACTGAGACCAACTAGCATCATGGATGGATTTGGCAAGATGATGATTCTTGACTAGGTTCTTCACCTGCAAGTCCTCATACACCACGACATCGTTAGATGCCACTACGCACCGAGCAAGCTTGATTGCCCAGTCTTTACGTTGGCGTTGAACTTTCAGATGTACTTTGCCTAGTCGTTTCCTTTGCTTGTGATAATTCTTGGATTGAGGTTTCGCCCCTTTCCTGAACTTCCGACTTAATCTGCGTTGGTGTTGCTTTAACCTCCGTTCACTACGTCTTAAAAACTTGGGACAATCGACCGTGTTTCCGTTCTGGTCGATGTAGAAGTGTTTTAACCCCAAGTCAATACCAATGACATTGCCTGTGTACTCTCCCTGCTCTTTGCGCTCCACATCCAAGCAGAATTGAGCATAGTACCCATCTGCTCTGCGTACCACTCGCACTCGGTTGATTTTAGAGTTGAGGATATACTGTCTTGCCTCACCATTGCAGTACAGAGCAAAAGTACCAGCACTGAAGCCATCAGTGAAGGTGATGGACATCCCATCCCCTGATAGCTTCCAACCCGATAGCTTGTACTCTACAGAGCGGCAATGCTTCTTGAACTTGGGATACCCTTTCTTGACCGCCTTGTTTTTGCAGTTGGTATAGAACCGAGAGATAGAAGCCCAAGCCCGCTCTGCACTTGCCTGCCTTGCTGATGAGTTTAACTTCTTGGCAAAGTCAAACCCTTTGGCTAGGTCTTTGCAGTGGGAATAGAGGTCATTCCTACCCACGCCCTTGTTGTCCATCCAGTACCGTACACACTTGTTGCGCACAAACTGTGCGGTACGGATGGCTTCGTTCAAAGACTGGTATTGCTCCTGTGTGCCCTTTAGCTTGGCTTCTATGACTCTCATGGTTCCATTTTATCACAGACTCAGCTTGATAAAACAATATGCGCCTTATATCCCCATAGCTAAAGCTAGGGGCTTTACGGCGTTTTTCGGTAAAGAGTCGCCACAATGGCATGATAATGATACTTGGTCGTTGATCCCACGCGGGGAGTTGGGCATGGGGTTTGTGGATATGGCGATCGCCCAGTTGGCTGCTGACTACGGGGTTTCTGTAGAGGTGGTCTGTGATTGGTGCGATCGCCTTGGTATTCGCTATACCAGCCCGCAGACGCGCTTGCCCCTAGAAGATGCGAAAGCGATCATTCTGGCGTTGACCACCCCCCCTGCCAGCGATCAACGGGACACACCACCGCAATCGTAAGACCTGCTTTATTGGGAGAACTATGTTAAAGAAATGTGTTTGGCTTGCGGTAGCTCTCTGCCTCTGCCTTTGGCCATTTACCACAGGCACCGCCATGGCTGCTGAACTAACCCCAGAGACGCTGACCGTCCCCCTCAACAGTGAAGGGAAAACGGTGACCCTCACCGAAAAGCAATATCAAGAAGGCAAGCGATTATTCCAGTATGCCTGTGCGTCCTGTCATGTGGGAGGTATCACTAAAACCAATCCTAACCTTGATCTGCGCACGGAAACCTTGGCGCTGGCTACCCCCCCTCGGGATACCATTGAGGGGTTGGTGGACTACATGAAAAACCCCACCACCTACGATGGCGAAGAGGAAATTGCCGAGGTGCACCCCAGCCTGCGCAGTGCGGATATTTTCCCCAAAATGCGTAACCTGACGGAGCAAGATCTAGTGGCGATCGCGGGTCATATTCTCGTTGAGCCGAAAATTCTCGGGGATAAATGGGGTGGCGGCAAAATTTATTACTAACCAATAGACAAGGATTTGTCGAAACTCATGCACCTAACTCGTTTTTGGGCACCGCGCCTAGGATTGCTCCTCCTGCTTGTTATGGTTTGGTGTTGGGGGGCGATAGCGACTCCAGCCGCTGCCAGTGGGGTTGACAATTACGTCATCCAGTACCTGAAAGCAACTGAGGCCATTGAACTGCCCCTCAATGACCGTGGCGATACTCGTGCCTTTACGCCCGAAGATCTCACCCGCGGTAAGCGCCTCTTTGAGGAAAACTGCAAAAACTGTCATGTGGGTGGCACGACCTTACCCAATCCCTTGGTGTCTTTGTCCTTAAAGGACCTCAAGGGAGCCGTGCCGCCTCGGGACAACATTGCGAGCTTAGTGGCGTTTCAGCGCCTGCCCATGTCCTACGATGGCAGCGAAGAAAGCTACTGGTGCCGCCAAGTGAGTGAGGATTGGCTCACCACCAATCAGCTAGAGGATTTGGCGGCCTTTATTTTGCGCGCGGCAGCCGTGGCTCCCGGCTGGGGCACTGAAACCTTCGCCGACAGTGCTCCCTGAGTTGGGAACTTTGCTAAACTTGCCTTTGGTGACGTTTACACTCCTCACAGCGATTCTGACGCATTCCATGAAAGGAGAACTCCGTTGAAAAAACTATTGATCAGTGTTTGCGCCTTGGCGATCGCCACGTTTATGGTGCTGACCCCCCCTGCCCTTGCGGCAGATTTGGCAAATGGCGCAAAAGTCTTTAGTGGGAACTGTGCGGCGTGCCACATGGGTGGTGGCAATGTGGTCATGGCCAACAAAACCCTGAAAAAAGAAGCCCTCGAACAATTTGGCATGAACTCTGAAGATGCCATTATTTACCAAGTGCAACACGGCAAAAACGCTATGCCTGCCTTTGCTGGCCGCTTAACGGACGAGCAAATTCAAGACGTGGCCGCCTACGTGCTGGATCAAGCCGCCAAAGGTTGGGCTGGCTAAGGCTATTTGGCCAATAGCGCTCCTGCACTCTAGGGAAACGCAAATTGGGGAGCACGGGAGAGGGGTCAACTCACGCCCAACTCCCGTTCCCTAGCTAAGAAGTTGAGTGACGAACAAAACGATTTTTCGCAGAATCTTAACAATTCTTGCCTTGACTATCCGTAACCCAGAGAAATCCTTATAATGGTTGAGGCGGGACGTTTGTGTTGTTAATCTTGTTCCACTAAGCAATTATTACGGAATGCACTGTCGCCTTGGCTCTCCTTTAGATTTAGAGTCGTGGCGTTTTTCAGTCGCTACAGCTTAGAACTTGAACAGTGACAACCCTCTGATTTACCGCCTGCTTAAATCAACGTTTCTGTTTTCAGACCCATGCAACAACCCTCCCCTTTTTCCCCAGCCAGCGCTACCACCCTGAATAATGGTTACCATGGACAACCTTGGCTTGTGGAAGAGCGAGATGCCTGTGGCGTTGGCTTTGTCGCCCACCGCAAAGGGATGGCGAGTCACCGCATTGTGGCGCAAGCCCTAGAGGGTCTGATCTGCTTAGAACACCGCGGCGGTTGCAGCGCCGATCGCGACTCTGGGGATGGCGCTGGGATTATGACCGCGATTCCGTGGGAGCTATTACCCGAGTTTGGCATTCCGCGGCAGCGGATTGGGGTAGCCATGATCTTTTTGCCCCAAGGGGCGGCAACGGCAGCGGCAAAAGAAATTGTGGAGCGGGTGCTCAGTCAAAATGAACTGCGGTTGCTCGGCTGGCGCACCGTACCGGTTCACCCTGAAGTTCTGGGTGTACAAGCCAAGCAAAATCAACCTCAAATTGAGCAACTGTTTGTGGCATCCAGCAGGGCAAGCGGTGACGAGCTAGAGCGGCAGCTATACCTCACCCGTAAGCGTATTGAACGTGCCGTTGCCCAAACCACCGCCGAGTGGCGGCAAGACTTTTACATCTGTTCGTTTTCCACCCGCACCATTGTCTATAAGGGAATGGTGCGCTCAGTGGTGTTAGCTCAGTTTTACGACGACCTGCGCAACCCCAACTACATCAGCCCGTTTGCCCTGTACCATCGCCGCTTTAGCACCAATACCATGCCGAAGTGGCCTCTGGCACAGCCGATGCGGATGCTGGGTCACAACGGGGAAATTAATACCCTCTTGGGGAATATCAACTGGATGCGGGCACGCCAATCGCAGTTGGCTCATCCCTACTGGCAAGGTGCCTTTGAAGACTTAACCCCAATTGTGAACGCTGACAATAGCGACTCTGCCAATCTGGATAATGTGCTAGAGTTACTGGTGCAATCGGGTCGCCACCCCCTGCACGCCATGATGATGCTGGTGCCGGAGGCTTACCAAAATCAACCGGATCTAGCAGAGCACCCTGAAGTGGTGGACTTTTACGAATACTACAGCGGTATTCAGGAAGCGTGGGATGGGCCTGCGTTGGTAGCGTTTTCCGATGGCAAAATTGTTGGTGCCACCCTTGATCGCAATGGCCTGCGCCCTGCCCGCTACACCTTGACCACCGACGATTTGGTGATTGTTTCTTCGGAAGCGGGCAGTATTCAAATTGCCGAAGACACGGTTCTAGAAAAAGGTCGGCTTGGCCCAGGGCAAATGATTGCCGTCGATCTGGAGCACCAAGAATTACTCACCAACTGGGAAATTAAACAGCGGGTGGCGCAGCAGCAGCCCTACGGCGAATGGCTGAAAACCTATCGCCAAGAACTGGTGCCCCAAGCCTACTGGGAAGCGCCGCAACTCGACAGCACCACCTGCTTGCAACAGCAGACCGCCTTTGGCTTTAGTGCCGAAGATGTGGAGATGGTAATCGAGGCCATGGCCAAGGATGGCAAGGAGCCGACGTTTTGTATGGGGGATGATATTCCCTTGGCGGTGCTTTCGTCGCAGCCCCATCTCCTTTACGACTACTTCAAGCAGCGCTTTGCCCAAGTCACGAATCCGCCCATTGACCCATTGCGCGAGAAGCTGGTGATGTCCCTTGTGACGCGCTTGGGAGCGCGGGGGAATCTTTTGGTAGAGTCTCCAGAGGATGCACGGCTGCTACAACTCAATTCGCCCATTATTAACGAGGCGGAACTCGCAGAGATTCTCAAGGCTCCCTTTGGCACTGTGCGGCTTTCGACGCAATTTGCCATTGATCAAGGCCCAAGTGGGCTGGAAGTGGCGGTGAAGCGCCTCTGTGAGCAGGCGGCTGCCGCGGTTCAGGCTGGCTCTGCCATTTTAGTTCTCAGCGATCGCCACAATGGAGCCGGTGAGTTACAGATGGTTGCTGCGGACACTTCCTATATTCCGCCGTTATTAGCAGTAGGGGCGGTACACCATCACCTCATTGCCCAAGGCATTCGTCGGCGGGTCTCCTTGGTAGTGGAAACAGCCCAATGCTGGAGTACGCATCACTTTGCCTGTCTCATTGGCTATGGTGCCGGTGCTGTGTGCCCTTACCTCACGTGGGAGACCATCCGCCAGTGGTGGCACAGCGATCGCACCCAAAACCTGATGGCTAAAGGCAAGCTGGCCAGTATTGATTTGCAAACCGCCCAAGCCAACTACCGCAAAGCAATTGAAGAGGGACTGCTGAAAATTCTTTCCAAAATGGGAATTTCCTTAATTGCCAGCTATCGCGGTGCCCAAATTTTTGAGGCCATTGGCATTGGGGATGATCTGCTCAACACGGCTTTTATTGGCACCACCTCTCGGGTGGGCGGCTTAACCCTGCGGGATTTAGCCCAGGAAACGATTACCTTCCACCACAAAGCCTTCCCGGAACTGACGAGCAAGAAGCTGGAAAACTTTGGGTTTGTGCAGTTCCGTCCGGGGGGGGAGTACCACATGAACAACCCGGAAATGGCCAAAGCCCTGCATAAGGCGGTGACGGCCAATCGCTATGACCACTACGAGACGTATCGGCAGCAGTTGACGGGTCGCCCCCCTACGGCTCTGCGGGATTTGTTGGAGTTCCGCAGCGATCGCCCCAGTATTCCCTTAGAGCACGTCGAGCCTGCCAGCGAAATTGTCAAACGCTTCTGCACTGGCGGGATGTCCTTGGGGGCACTCTCACGGGAAGCTCACGAGGTGCTAGCGATCGCCATGAATCGCCTTGGTGGCAAATCCAACTCCGGTGAAGGGGGCGAAGACCCAGTGCGGTTCCAAGTGCTCAACGATGTGGATGCTGAAGGGCGATCGCCCCAGTTGCCGCACCTGCGAGGGTTGCGGAACGGTGACACCGCTAGTTCTGCCATTAAACAGGTGGCTTCCGGGCGCTTTGGGGTAACCCCCGAATACCTGACCCATGCCCAACAAATTGAAATTAAAATTGCCCAAGGTGCAAAACCTGGTGAAGGCGGTCAACTGCCGGGCACGAAAGTCAGCCCCTACATTGCGATGCTGCGGCGATCGAAGCCTGGGGTCTCCCTGATTTCGCCACCGCCGCACCACGACATTTACTCCATCGAGGACTTGGCGCAACTGATCTTTGATCTGCACCAGATTAATCCCCAAGCTCAGGTCTCGGTGAAGCTCGTGGCGGAAATTGGCATTGGCACGATTGCGGCGGGCGTGGCCAAAGCCAATGCCGATGTGATTCAAATTTCTGGTCACGATGGCGGCACGGGTGCGTCTCCCTTGAGTTCCATTAAGCACGCCGGTAGTCCGTGGGAACTGGGGTTAACGGAAGTTCACCGTGTTCTTTTAGACAATCAACTGCGCGATCGCGTTGTCCTGCGGGTTGATGGCGGTCTCAAGTGCGGCTGGGACGTGGTGATGGGGGCGCTGATGGGAGCCGAAGAATTTGGGTTTGGCTCAGTGGCCATGATTGCCGAGGGCTGTATTATGGCGCGTATTTGCCACACCAATAACTGCCCGGTAGGCGTTGCCACCCAAAAAGACGAACTGCGCCAACGTTTCCCCGGTATGCCTGAGCATGTGGTTAACTTCTTCCTGTTTATTGCCGAAGAGGTGCGCTCAATCTTAGCAAAGCTTGGTTACCGGTCGTTGCAAGATGTGGTAGGGCGTGCGGATCTGCTGAGTCCTCGCCAAGATATTCAGTTGGCCAAAACCGCTGCCCTCAACCTCGACTGCTTAACTAAGCTGCCGGATACCCGCAGCGATCGCCGCTGGCTACAGCACGAAGCCGTTCATAGTAATGGCGCAGTGCTTGACGATGAGATTTTGGCGCGACCCGAAGTGCAAACCGCCATTGCCAAGCAGCAGACGGTCGAACTAGAGTTACCTATTGTCAACACCGATCGCACGGTAGGGGCGCGCATTGCCGGTGCCATTGCCAAGCAGTATGGCAACACTGGCTTTGAAGGGCAAATCACCCTCAACTTCTACGGGAGTGCTGGTCAGAGCTTTGGTGCCTTTAACCTACCGGGGATGATCCTGCGGCTAACTGGCGAAGCCAACGACTACGTGGGCAAGGGAATGCACGGTGGCGAACTCATCATTAAACCCAAGCCGAACGCCCCTTACACCGCTGCTGAGAACGTCATTATCGGCAATACCTGTCTCTACGGTGCCACGGGTGGGGTACTCTTTGCCAATGGCCGTGCTGGCGAGCGCTTTGCAGTACGTAACTCGAAGGCGCAAGCCGTGGTTGAAGGAACCGGCGATCATTGCTGCGAGTATATGACAGGCGGTGTCGTCGTGGTGCTCGGCACTACAGGGCGTAACGTTGGGGCAGGGATGACCGGTGGCTTGGCCTATATCCTTGATGAGGCAGGCACCTTCCCCGCTAAAGTTAATCCCGAAATTGTCAAGCTCCAGCGGGTCACCTCCGCCATTGGTGCAGCGCAACTGCGGCAACTCATTACGGCGCATCGCGATCGCACGGGCAGCGCGAAAGCCGCTATGATCTTGCAGGAGTGGGAGCGTTACTTGCCGCTCTTTTGGCAAGTCGTTCCGCCATCGGAAGCCAACAGCCCCGAAGTGGTGGGTGAGGTTGCCGTTGATACGGCCGATAAGGTGCTAAGTCCACTCTCGTGATTGTTGAGTGCAGACTGCCGCCAGATTGATCCCCAAGTACTGCATTCTGTTCTATCCTATGGTCAATGACTGAATGCGGAACTGCTACGAGAGACCCTATGCACATTCGCCGCCGTCCCCCGAATCCTGCCGTGACGGTTCATACCCTCCATTATCAAGTTCCTGTGGTGGACGGGGAACCCCGCCATATTCTGGAAAAAATTGTTTGGCACAAAGAGCAGGAGGTTGAGCAACTGCGCGACAGCCTCCCGCTAGCGGAATTACAACGCCAAGTGCTGAATGCCCCGCCAGTGCGGTCGTTTATTGATGCCCTGCGATCGCCAGTGACCCGGCCTGCCCTCATTGCCGAAGTGAAGAAGGCCTCCCCCAGTAAAGGGGTGATCCGTGCCAACTTTAATCCGGTGGCGATCGCCCACGCCTACGCGGCTGCCGGTGCCACCTGTATCTCTGTACTAACAGACAGCGAGTTTTTCCAAGGGAGTTTTGAGTATCTCGAGCAGATTCGATCCGCCGTTGAGCTACCGCTATTGTGCAAAGACTTTATCATCTACCCCTACCAGATGTTTCTGGCGCGGTTACGGGGTGCTGACGCGGTACTGCTGATTGCGGCCATCCTTTGCGATCGCGATTTGGACTATTTTCTGCGCATTGCTAACAGCTTGGGAATGACTGCCCTCGTTGAAGTGCACACGGCCAGTGAAATGGAGCGAGTCTTGGCTCTTGAAGGGGTACAGCTTGTGGGCATTAATAACCGTAATCTTGAGGACTTTAGTGTGAATTTGGCGACTACAGAGGCACTCTTGGCAACCTATGGCGGACAACTGTGCGATCGCGGGATTGTGGTGGTCAGCGAGTCAGGCATCCACGAGCAGGCTCACGTTGAGCGGGTGGCAGCCGCTGGTGCCCAAGCCGTGTTAGTCGGAGAATCCTTAATGCGGCAGACTGCAGACACTGCCCACCTCAGTGACGAAGCGCAGATCCAGCAGCGCATTCAGCAGTTATTCCCTGAACTTGTACAGGTATGCCCCTAAAGGCCATTCTCTTCGACTTTAACGGCGTCATCTTGGACGACGAGCCGATTCATGCCGCCCTTATTGATGAGATTCTCCTTCAGGAAAACCTGCGCCCCCAGCGGGGGGAGTACGACCAGTTTTGTCTTGGCCGCAGCGATCGCGCCTGCCTTGATAACCTGCTGAGTCGGCGCGGTCGTGTCATCACGGCTGACTATTTAGAGACCCTGATTCGCAAAAAAGCAGTCGCCTACCAGCAATGGTTCACTAACAGTGATCCGTTGCCGTTCTTCGCCGGTGCCCTGCCATTATTGCAACACCTGCGGGGATCAGGCCTAAAAATTGCCATTGTGACGGGAGCGCTGCGATCAGAGGTCACCTTGGCCTTAGCACGCGCAGAGATGACATCCGCCGTTGACTGTATCGTCAGTGCTGAAGAGGTGGATCGCGGCAAACCCTATCCTGACCCCTATCAGCGGGCACTAGAGCGCTTACAGCAGCAGTTTCCAGAACTGGCTCTGGCGGCTAGCGACTGCTTAGCCATTGAAGATACGTTTGCAGGCATTGAGTCGGCAAAAGCAGCAGGCATACGGGTGATGGGCGTTGCCCACACATACCCCTTTCATATGCTGCAACGCCGCTGCCACTGGGTTCTGGATCGCCTCGATCAGTTTGAGCTAGAACAGGTTGCGGCAGTCTTTAGCCGCACTGCCGCAGTCAGTTGTCGCTAGAGCTGTTTCACCTCAGTAATCAGCTTATTCAGCACATCTTTGGCACTGCCAAACATCATCAGGGTTTTATCTTTGTAGAACAACTCATTGTCAATACCGGCAAAACCAGGGCTGAGACTACGCTTAATCACGATGGTGTGCCGCGCCCGATCCACATCCAGAATCGGCATTCCATACACCGGACTGCCGGGGTTGGTGCGGGCTGCCGGATTGACCACATCATTGGCTCCAATGACTAAGGCAACATCCACATTCTCAAATTCGGGGTTGATGTCCTCCATGTCCTTGAGTTGCGGGTAGGGCACATTTGCCTCTGCCAACAGGACGTTCATGTGCCCGGGCATCCGTCCGGCCACGGGATGAATGGCATACTTGACCTCTACCCCTAGCCGCTCCAGTTGATCCGCCAATTCCTTAACACTGTGCTGCGCTTGGGCAACTGCCATGCCATAGCCCGGTACAATCACCACCGACTTGGCATAGCCCAGCATCATGGCGCTTTCTTCCGAGTCAATGGTGCGAACCGTCTTGGGAGTAGCTGCACTGGTGACGCCACTCGCTGCTTTAGCACCGCCGCCGCCAAAGCCACTAAAGAGCACATTGGCCAAGGAGCGATTCATGGCCTTGCACATGATCTGGGTCAGAATTAAGCCGGAGGCACCAACAAGGGCACCGGCAATAATCAGCATACTGTTGCCAACAATAAACCCTGCTGCACTTGCCGCTAAACCAGAGAGGGAGTTCAACAGCGAAATTACAACGGGCATATCGGCGCCCCCAATGGGGATGACAAAAAGAACCCCCAAGACACCGGCGATCGCCACCAAGCTCCAAAATAGACCCATCTGGGACGGATCCAGCCAGATGAGAACACTGGTGGCCAAAAACGCAACCAGTAAGCCAAAATTAATACCCTGCTGCATAGGGAAGATCACAGGCGTTCCGGAAATGAGTCCCTGCAACTTGCCAAAGGCCACTAAGCTGCCGGTCAGGGTAACCCCGCCAATGAGCACCCCTAAAATAATCGTCACAAGGGTACTCAGGGGGAGCGGCTCGCCAACGGCCACAATGCGGCAAAATTCGCCAATCCCCACCAAGGCTGAGGCTGCACCGCCCAAACCGTTGAGCAGCCCCACCATCTGCGGCATAGCGGTCATCTCCACCTTGTAAGCGGCCACTGCCCCAATGATGCTCCCCAAACCAATCGCGGCCAAAATGCCCGTATAGCTAATAATTTGCCGATCTAAAAGGGTCACAACAATGGCTAGGAGCATTCCCAAAGCAGCAAGGCGATTTCCTTGGCGGGCGGTTGCGGGTGACCCTAATTGTTTGAGGCCAACAATAAATAGGGCGGCCGCCCCCAAATAGCTTAAGTCTTCAATCCGTGTTAACCAATCCATGGCACTCTGCCTCACCGCTTAAACATTTGCAACATCCGGTCGGTGACTAAAAAGCCGCCCACCACATTGACGGTGGCTAAGACCGTCGCAATAAAGCCAAGGACAACCGTCAGAGTAGTGTGACCGCTCCCCGCCATCAGCAGTGCACCAATGACGGCAATTCCAGAAATGGCGTTTGACCCGGACATCAAGGGGGTGTGGAGGGTAGGGGGCACCTTATTAATGACCTCAAAGCCAACAAAACTGGCCAAGACAAAAATTATCAGACCGACAATAATTGGATCTGTCATAGAACAACACCTCTAAAGGGCAGCACGATTGTCTGTAAAACTTCCTTAAACACTGACTGCCAAAGTGTCCGCAGGATGTAAAAGTTGCAGTACCCGTGGGTTGCGCACTTGACCTTCGTGGGTAATGCAGGCTGCATCAATAATGTCATCGCCAAAATTCAACTGCAATTCTTGGTTCGGGCTGAGGTACTTCAGAAGGGTTGAAATATTTTTGGCGTACATTTGGCTGGCGTGAATGGCCATGGAGGACGGCAGGTTAATAGCGCCAATGATCGTTACCCGCTGATGGCAGATAGATCGCCCCGGCTCGGTGCACGCGCAGTTGCCCCCCTGCTCAGCCGCCAGATCCACAATGACTGAACCGGGTTTCATGCTGGCCACCATCCGCTCAGTCACCAAGAGGGGGGCTGGTTTACCCGGAACCTGAGCAGTGGTAATTACGACATCGGCACTGTGAACATGGGCAGCGATCGCCTCTTGAGTTTTGTGCTTGGCACTCTCCGAGACGTCCTTGGCATAGCCACCCGCGGCAACGGTGTCTTCGTCTAGGTTTACCTCCACAAATTTTGCCCCTAAGCTTTGCACCTCTTCCTTGACCGCAGGCCGAATATCAAAGGCTTCGACCACCGCCCCTAGGCGACGGGCAGTGGCGATCGCCTGCAGACCTGCCACTCCGGCCCCAATCACAAACACTTTCGCTGGCGCAATCGTGCCTGCGGCAGTAGTGAGCATAGGGAAAAACCGCGGCAGATTTGAGGCAGCCAATAGAACCGCAGCATAGCCCGCGACCGCTGCTTGGGACGAAAGGGCATCCATGCTCTGGGCACGGCTACTGCGGGGAATACATTCAAGGGCAAAGGCAGTAATATGGCGTTCTGCAAGGTGCTGCATCTGCCATGGGTTCCCCAAAGGGTTCAGAAAACTAATGAGGGTTGTGCCTGGGCGAATCCACTCCACTTCCCGATCGCGTAGGGGAGAAACCTTCAGCAAAACATCAACCCCGCCCCACACGTCTTCGATTGAGGGATAGATGTCTGCACCCGCTGCCCGATAGTCATCATCGCTGAAGTGAGCCATATCGCCCGCTCCCGCTTCCACACAGATGTGATACCCCTGCTGTACCAGCTTGGCTACGACATCGGGAATGAGGGCGACCCGCTGCTCTCCCACTTCGCGTTCCTTAACGACCCCAACTTTCATAGGCATTCTTTAGGTAGATTTTGCGTCATCCACAGAGGCAATCTTCGGCGCCCTGCCATACTGTGATGGAAAAAGCAGTCTAGCCGGCACGCCTAGCATCTGACAAACACCATTGGCTCGTCATTTGCTGCCCTGTACTGATTCTCAACCTACTGCGATCGCCCCTAAGGATGCTAGGAAATGTCAGCGGTTCGTAGGAGTTCTCCACAAGTCTTATGATCCCCGCCGCCTCTTGTAACAATTGTTGACATCAATCATCAGTCGTCGTAAGTATTTTCACTTAGCTCTAGATTGCTTCCCAGTGGTAGCCAAACTGGGCGATCTCGTTGGCACAAACCGCTTCAATCCGCTGCCGCGCCGCCGCATTTAAGACCCGACTATAGTGATCGCGATTTTTACGATACCCAGCCTTAGCTCGCGGCAAGTTCAATGGCCGTGGCAAACCAAGTTTCTCTTGGATAATGGCCAAATCCTCATTTAGGCGTTCGTAGCGCCCCACAAAGTCCACCGCAATCTGATCCGCAATGGTGTAAATCCCCCAGTTAGACAATAAGTCCGGTTGGACACTTTGCAGATACTCATCAATGGGAGGGCGCGGTTCACTGGTGTTCCAGTAATAGCGACTGATGGCCTTATCAAAGGGGTTGCGCTCAAAACAAAACGTAAAGTACGTTTGCCAGATCTCTGAGCCAACCACCCGCTGAACGTGCTTTGCAGGGTCATGATTACTCAGGAGTCGCTTTGGACCACGGTAAAACAAGGCCAGCCAATCTGAGGGAGTATAGTCTGACACGGGAGCGCGATAGTTACGAGGCCCCACGTAGCCTAATTGGCGACGAATCCGCTCATCCTGCCAGCGAATGGGCGTGATGGTGTCCGTGGCCGTACAAAACTGCGAGAGGGCAATTTCTAGGCTCGTTCCCGCTGTTTTGCGAGTTTTTAGGAAGATGAACTTGTAGGTGTGGTTAATAATCAATTCCCACCCCGCTAGGAGACAACTTCTTTGAGATTTAGGGGGCTAGGCAAAATCTCGGTTTGCCGAGAGTCCGTGATTAACCAATCGAGGGCGGCAGCTTTGAGGTCAATGGTGGTTCCCGTTTTATCCACACAGTAGCGACCAAAAACGAGCTTATCCACTAGGCGGACATCCGAACCAAGGCGAGAGTACTCAAAGATGACACAGTTATCCACCACGGCACCACCACAAACGTGGCAATTCGGCCCAATCATCGTTGGCCCAATGATCGTCGCGCCATCCTCTATTTTCGTCATGCCGCCAATATAGACCGGTCCTTGAATCGTTACCCTATCCCAGTTAACGGCTACATTCAACCCCGTATAAATCCCAGGAAAGCGCTCATGCCCAGGAATAGACACATTGGTAATTGTACCGTTGAGCACACTGCGCACCGCTTGCCAATAGTCGGGAACCTTACCAATATCAATCCACTCAAAGTCCATCGCCAAGCCATAGAAGGGTGCCCCCATGGCTACCAGTTTGGGAAATAGTTGACTGCCGATGTCAAACTCTTGATTCGAGGGCACGTAGTCTAGCACTTCAGGTTCAAAGATATAGATTCCTGTATTGATGGTGTTGCTCAGTGCCTCTTCAATACGGGGTTTTTCCTGAAAGGCCGTGATGCGATCGCTCTCGTCGGTTACAACAACACCATAGCTGGAGACATCATCCTGGGGAACTGTTTTCATAATGACGGTGGCGATCGCCCCTTTCTGGCGGTGCCACTGCACGGCTGCCGTCAAATCTAGGTCAATGAGGGCATCACCGCACAACACAATAAACGTATCGTCAAAGAACGGGTTAAAATCCTGAATCCGTTTGATACCACCCGCCGAGCCAAGCGCCTTCCCCACTAGCTCACCATCTTGAATGTACCCCTCAAACGAGTAGGCAATATCAACACCAAAGCGCTGCCCATCCTGAAAGTAGTTTTCAATTTCGTGGGCCAGATGGCTGACGTTCACCATAATCTCGGTAAAACCGTGCTTGCGCAGCAGCTCCACCAAAAACTCCATCACGGGTTTCTGCAAAATTGGGATCATTGGCTTCGGAATCGTGTAGGTAATCGGGCGTACCCGGGTGCCTTTTCCGGCGGCCAAGATCATTGCTTTCATACTGTACTTACCCAGCTCCTAACTCCCACCAAGGAGACCTCCAAGGGGCATCCCTGACATCGCATACTTGCCCCTAGCTTATTCTAGATCCAGCGCATACACACGCCCATGATATAACACGCGGGTAATTCCCTTTGCCTGGAGGTAGCCAGTAACCTTGCGCAGCATTTCGCCATCAGGCACTTTGACCACTGTTTTGCGCCATTGCACATCGCTAGCTTTGAAGAGTCGTTGGTTTTGCTGTGAGTAGCGCAGCGCCACCGGACGACTATCGAAAATCGGCAGGGTGCTTTGCTGAGCCTCTTCACTAGAGAGAGGGCCTAGGCCACGAAACGCCTCTAGGGGACGGGTCAGTAGTTCAGCCCGGCGATCCACTACCACATAGCACGGGCGCGGTAGGGTGGCAGCCGCTAAAGGCATGACCTCCAAGGACTCCACCGCCTCAATCTCTGGTACATCCGGCAGAACTGGTTCAATCCCTAGTTCGTCCTCATCCAGTTCGTCTTCGTCGCTATCGTCGTAGTCATCTTCATCTAGGGCAAGGCTTTCCCCCTCAAGCTCTTCTTCGTCGGTGCTGTCTGCCTCGGGGGGCAAGGGAGCCGCTGCCAGACTCAGAAGCGGCAGAGCTGGCGACTCGGTTTCCATTTGCTTAACAATGCGACGAATGGTATTTTCGCTAACGCCAAATTCAGTCGCTAAGTCTTTGACCGTTAGCCCTTGGCTGTACTGCTGGAAAACACGCTGGCGTTCGGTTTCGCTGAGTCGCTTATAGGTCATGAATGGCGGAGTGGGGATGAGAGGGTACTGCAATCAAGATCTATTATGATCCTTGATTGGCCGAAAACAAGGGGCTTTACGGTGTTCTTCGGTAAAATGGCAACTCGTCACCGCCATAGCGCGCCACTAAATCTGCTGAACGTTTAATGGTTTTGGCGATCAGAACCAAGCAATCATCGCCGGCAAGATGCCCATAACAGTCATCAAGGTTTGGCAAATATCAGTGCTGAAGTAAACTACTCCCAGCTAAAACAGGGAGCTTTCAGTAGCCCTGCAGTTAGCAAGCCAACCGCGAGCCTCTGGGGTGGTTTACGACACCCCCAATCGACCGTTACCAGTGCCTTGAACAACCGTTTCTGGTGTCCGCACTACAATTATAACCTAAGGCAACTGAAGTTGCTAAAGAGGCTTTCCTCCCCGCACTGAAGTACGGGGCTTCCAGCCCTACCCGATGTGAAACCGCTGGATAGTGATTTATAGAAAATGGAGGGCACGGGAACCAGATAAACCCCCTTGCTTCAGGTCGGGGATACAGAATGGTTCCCGCGCCGCTGCAAAGCGGCAGAGTTGATCAACCCTGGCACTCCTCGATATAGCGCTTAACGGTTTGAGCCGACACATGGCCACAGGTTCCCCAATAAAACGACCTGGCCCAAAGCGGATCTTTTTGGTAGAGCTGCTTCAGCCAGGGAAACTCCATCCTAAGATGCCGTGAACTGTAGCCTTTCAGGATGTTCACGACTTGAGACGCTGACATTCTAGGCGGGAATGATGCAAAAACGTGAACGTGGTCTATCAGGGTGCGGTCAATCTCGATGGCCTCAATCTCAATGTCATTGTTCGCCGCCGCCTCTCGGATATACCGCTTCGTGGCCTCAATGATAGCCTCATCTCGAAAGATTTTGCGCCGCTTAAAGGGTATCCAGACAAAGTGGTGCCCTGATTGATACTTGGCGTGGCGCGTTGACTTGACCTGTATACCATCTTGCCTCATAGCGGTTAAACCGTTGCCCTGCATATTGCCGGTAACTGCACACCTATAGTATAGTTTTTAGGACGGACGCACTACAGTCATGCTGATTAACAAAGCCTACAAATTTCGCATCTACCCGAATCAGGAACAGGAGCAATGCTTTGCTCACCACTTTGGCTGTGTGCGGTTTGTCTACAACCGGATGTTGGCGCTGTTCAAGGAAACGCGCCAGTTCAAGAAGAATCAGTACAAGGTGATGCTGCCCGACTTGAAGCGGCAATTTGCGTGGCTGAAATACCCCAATTCACAGTCACTCCAAAGCGCCGTAGATAATCTGTATCCGAGCGCTGCACGTCTACACCACCTATAAGGGCAAGTGGTACGGAGCTGCCGTTCAATTCATTGAGCGCTGGTTCCCGTCCACCAAGCTTTGCTGGGATTGCGGGTCACTGAACGACAATTTGACGCTCAGTGACCGAGAGTGGAGGTGCCCATCGTGCGGAAGGCAGCATGTTCGCGACGTGACCGCTGCATGGAATATCCTGCAAGAGGCGGTTCGTCTTTTACTGGGGAACCCGGAATTAAGCCCCTAACCGGGGTAGAAGCCTCGCCCTTCTAGGGCGGGGTTCAGTTCACCCACTTTCTAAGGCTTAGCCCTAGGTCTTTAGCTACGTTGGGATACTGTCAGATTGGGTTGCCTTTAGTCTGAGAGCTGCGTTACAATTCTTAATACAAGGCATAAGTAAGCCTTTTGCCCTGTTGCAGGTTAGCTGAGGTTTCTATGTTTGATAACACGCAGGGGGCTATGGCGATCGCCACCGACTCGCCGTCTTCCTTAAGCAGTCTGGCGCAAGCATGGGCAAAGCGCTACATTACCACATTGAATACGACAGCGGTTGCCGAGGACGCTCCTGAAGTTGTAGCACCGCGGCTGCTTTCAGAGTTACGCAATGCCAGTATCAAGGCATGGCAGCGCACCGAAGGATTTTTGGCCGCAGAAATGATCCGCCATGGAATTGCCGCAGAGTTAGTGGATCCGTGGGCAATTTCCAAGGATATTCACGACATCTATCAGCGAACCCTGAAGCTATACCAAGATCATAAAAGTACGCAGCAGATGACGGCCAAGGTGGCCAGTGCCATCAGCGAGGTTCGTGCTCGCTATACGGCGGCGGATCCGCGGGTTATTGGCTTTGTCAGTATGCAGTTTCACCACACCGGCTTGCTATTACTGGAGGCAGCGCCAGAGAGCCAACGCGGCATCTTGGGTAGCTTTTTTAAGGTCATTGACGACCATTTGTATATGCCCTTACACCGAGCGTACGAGGCAGCCGCCAACTATGATTACGACGCGCCAGCGCTACAACTGGTTCGGCATTTACTCCCCCAAAGCACAGCGATCGCCACTTGCATTTGTGAGCGTGTGGCGGCACTCAACCCCAAACACCGTTGTTTTAGCGGTTCTTTAAGTCAGCCCAGCGTCAGGGTGTCCAGTATTCGGGATGTGGAAATGTTCCAGATTTACCTGTGGGTGTGCTTGTTGGAACAGCGTCTTGAAGCGTTGCAGCGGGAGTTGTTTCCCTTGTGTCTCATGCTCTACCCGTCCCTAAACGTTACATGGGAGCTAGTCTTTCAGATGGTGCACCTACTGGGGAAAGAAATCGAAACCCGCGCCGCAGATCATGATACAAGTGTGTTCATCCCGTACTATCTTGCCCTGCGGGACATGTTTGATCCCAAAATTTTCCAAGGATTGTTATGATTCAAAACCTACACCAGATTTCCCTCTCACCGATCGCCATTGCCGGTTCTGGGCTGTGGGCGATCGCCCTGTATTGGGGATTTTACCCAACGAGCCAAGCCTTTATTGAGCGTTTGTCCACTTGGCTGAGTGGGGATGTAGCACTGGTTAAAGCCGGCGATCGCGCCGACTTTTGGGCAGGGATGGTTGGAGTGATTCCCTTTGTGGGGCTAGGCATTATCTGCTTTTTGCTTTTGAGCCTTGGGTTGGGGCAAAGCTGGGCATTGAGCATGGGCTTAATGGGCATGGTGGGCGGTGGCATTTACGAGCTAGGCCGCCGCAATGGTCAACAGTCCTAAGTTGGGTTCTAGCCAAGAATCCGCTAAGATTTAGCTAACTTTACACTGTATTGTTGGCAGTGCGAAGGGTGGGCGATCGCAGTTGAAATAATGATGTTTGTGGTGGTTTGATGAAAGCCTTTGCTGATCCCAGTTGTAATCATACCCCCCCCACAGCAGCGCCCCTCAGCCTCCTGTTGTTTGTGGCTGATCGACCAGGGGATGAAGAGGAAACGGCTGCCATCCAATCCTATATCCAGCAACTGCCGTCCAACTTTGGTGTGGAGTTAAAAGTTGTGCCCATTGGGGAGCAGCCTTACCTGCTCGAGGAGTATAAGCTGGTGGCTACCCCAGCCCTCATTAAAGTGCGACCCGAACCCCGCCAAACCCTAGCCGGTCGCAAATTGTTGGAAAAAGTAGATTACTGGTGGCCACGCTGGCAGCAGCAACTGGCCATGGTGTTACAGGCAGATATGGAAAAAACTGCTGCTGAGCAATCCGATTGTAGTATGGAGCTGGTGCGCCTTCAGGAAGAACTCTTTCAACTGCGCCAAACCTGCGATCGCCTCAGTGAGCAACTGCACTTTAAAGATCGCATTATTAGCCTGCTCGCCCACGAATTACGCAACCCCCTCACCGCCGTTGGCATTGCCCTAGAAACCTTAGAGTCTCATTGGCACAACGAACTCAGTTGTCAACTCAATCGGGAGGATACACAGCGGCTGTTTCACCATGCTCGCAGCCAAACCGTCGTCATGGGGCAATTGATTACCGACCTGCTATTGGCCGCCCGTGGGCCGCAAGATAACTTGCAAATTATGCCCCGCCAACTGGATCTGCGCAGCCTCTGCCAAGAGACCATCAACGATGTGCGTCTGAACTTTGAACGCAAACAACAAACGTTTACAACTGACTTACCGTTGGATATTCCCCTAGTCTATGGGGATGGCGATCGCATCCGCCAAGTGTTAGTCAATCTACTAGACAACGCCTGTAAATACACCCCAGAAGGCGGCACCATTCACCTGAGTGTGCTGCACCGCATGACCCAAAAAGTCCAAGTGACCGTCTGTGATACCGGGCCAGGTATTCCGCCGGAGGATCAGGAGAAAATTTTTGGTGAGACCGTGCGCCTCGATCGCGATCGCGCCATTGAAGGCTATGGCATTGGCCTTGCCCTCTGTCGCCAAATCATCCGGATGCACTACGGCCAAATTTGGGTGGACTCCCACCTCGGTAAAGGCAGTTGTTTTCACTTCACATTACCAGTGTATCGCGCTCGATGAGGCCAAACATGACAACTAACGGCAATCCCACCGTTCCCGTGACGGTACTGACAGGGTACCTCGGAGCAGGTAAAACCACCCTTCTGAATCGGATCTTGACCTACGAACACGGCAAGAACGTTGCTGTGATTGTGAATGAATTTGGCGAAGTGGGTATTGATCATCAGCTGGTGGTCAACACCGACGAAGAAATTTTTGAAATGAATAATGGCTGCATTTGCTGTACCGTCCGCGGTGATCTGATCCGCATTATTGGTAACCTCATGAAGCGGCGGCATAAATTTGATCATTTAGTGATTGAAACAACGGGGTTAGCGGATCCAGCCCCCGTCATCCAAACCTTTTTTATGGACGAAGACATCCGTGGGCAAACCCACCTCGATGCCGTGGTTACCGTTGTGGATGCAAAGCACATTCATCATCACTGGGAGGCAGACGAAGCACAAGAACAAATTGCCTTTGCCGATGTTATTCTCTTAAACAAGACGGATTTAGTGAGCGCCGAGGAACTGCAAGCCCTAGCCGATCGCATTCAGGCAATGAACCCCTTAGCCAACGTGCATTACACCCAACACGCCGCAGTGAACATGGATGACATCTTGAATGTTGGTGGTTTTGATTTAGAGCGAGCCGTGTCCATCAATCCTAATTTTCTGAGTGAAGATGCCCATGAACACGATGACACCGTTGGCTCCGTCTCCATTGTTGCCCAAGGCGAGCTAGATGGGGCAAGGTTGCAGGCATGGCTGAGCCAGTTATTACAAACCCAAGGCCCCGATATCTTCCGCATGAAAGGCATTTTGCATCTCGCGGGGCAGCCCACCCCCTTTGTATTTCAGGGGGTACATATGCTCTTTGACGGTCGTCCCCTCGATCGCCCTGTTAACCATCAGCGTAACGAGCTGGTGTTTATTGGCCGCAATTTAGATGAACAGCAGTTACGTCAGCAGTTTGCCGCCTGTCTCATCTAGGGGTTGCCACCGCGATATTGCAGGACACTTGAGTAACTGCCTGTGCATAGGCGATCGCCCCCAAGGGTAATGTTTATAGTAGGCAACTAAGGGCTATCTTCAACGTTTCCTTAAGCAATTAACCATAGGGTGAGACACAAATGTCGGAACAGCGTGCCATTGCCACCACGATCGCCACTGGGTTTGTGGCTATTGCCATCAGCGGTTGCGGCTTGTTTGTGAGCGAGAGCGAAATCAGTGAACCCCTCCCCCAGCAACCAGCAGCTGAGGCCGAAGCTACGCCAACTCCAGCCATTGTCCCTTCGCCTATCACTGCCCTAACGCCGCCCACCAACCCCAAAGAGTATGTTGCAGGGTTGTCTGGTACGGGTCGCTCTAACCCCTTTGAACCGGTACCAGTGCCGAGAACGGGCACCCCAAACGGTAATGGCAATGGTGCTACGGGTGGAACAAGTGGTACAGGTGGTGCGGGTGGTTCTGCTACCCTGCCGCCACCGCCGCCCCCACCGGTAGATGCCCAAGCTGTCCAAGTATTTGGTGTTGCGGCGATCAACGGTCGTCTCCAGGCCGTCATTCGCTCTCCCAAAGAAAATGTCACCCGTACCGTGCAAGTAGGGGACACCATTGCTGGTACAGTGCTGGTGCGCTCCATTGATGCCTATGAAACCGTACCCGCAGTGATTTTGGAGCAATTTGGCCAAACGGTACGAGTGCCGGTAGGTAAACCGACAACCGCTCAAGCAGGGCAGCCAGCGACGATCTAACTGGGCTGGCTACACCGATCTCTAGCCCAAGGGTAGCGTTAAGGAGGTGCCGCCTATCCTCTTGGTTGCCCTTGAGGTGCTGGATCGTGACCCCCTCTTTCGCGATGCCTAGGCAGTGAGTGCATTGATGCCTACCGCAAGCTAAGATCCTGCGAATGGGAGCAGTTTTGTGAAACAAACGATCGCAGCTAAGGGCGCGGCGATCGCGCTATGGGGCAACAAACGATCGCCAGTCATGTTTTTGTAAAAAATCATTGAGAGTTCTCCAAGAGACTCCGCTTGCAAGCGCGGGGAAGGTGTTAATGTTCAGCTCCAAAGTGATTGTATGTCCTAGGTGTAGCGAATAGGCATGGGGTGTTATCTGCTATTTACTTAGCTGTGAGCGTGTTAATCGATCTTCAGGATAACCGATGCATTTATCTGACCCCCTACAGCAAGCGATCGCCCAATTCAACAGCGGCCAATACTATGCGTGCCACGACACCCTCGAAGTGCTGTGGTTAGAGGCTACCGAACCCGATCGCACCTTTTATCAAGGTCTGCTGCAGATTGCTGTTGCCTGTTACCATGCTAGCCGCAGTAACTCCCGGGGGGCAATTTTACTTCTAGGGGAAGGAACCCGCCGCCTGCAACAGTGCGACCCCGCCCATTATGGCCTTGACTTAAAAGCATTGATAGCTGCCGCCATGACCTTACAGGCCCAGCTTCACGCCCAAGCACCGCCCTCCATAGTGCTGCACATTGACCGATTGAATTAGCTAGGACAAGCTACCACGGGCTGCCAATCATCGTAAACGCAGACCAATAGTAGGGATGGCTGAGGAGGCGATCGCCCCCGCCACGAGCCACGTCTGGCGGCAGCGGAATTGATCCCCGTGGGGTTTGCAGTTGATTGCCCTTGACTTGAACGTCCCCCCGCAGCATCGCTAACTGCGCCTGCCGCAACGCTTCAGCCTTAATCGGTGCCGTATTCAATTGATGATAAAACTCAGTCATCAAGGCCAAGGTTCCCTCATCACTGACGTACCACAAACTGGCCAGCACCGACTTGATCCCTGACTGCGCTGCCAAACCAGCAAAGCCTAACTCTGCCCCCAAATCGCCAACAGCGGTTCGACACGCACTCAAGGTCAACAGTTCAGTATCTGGGCGGTAGAGCTGCAAATTGCGCAACTGCAACAGATTCAAGCGGCTATCCCTAAACGCAATATAGGAATTTTCTGGAGACCCCGGCTGGAACTCCGCGTGGGTGGCCAAATGGATCACCTGATAAGCTCCACTCCGCCGTTGGGCCTGAAGATTAGAAATGGTGAACGCCTCATTCAAAAACTCTTTCCCACCCCCCAAATCGTCTGTGATCTGAGCCAATTCAATCGGTACCGCCGGTAATGGCGACTGATCCACAAACTCCGAGGCTCCCATAGCCAGGATGCGCCCCTGCTGAACATTGCGGTAGCGGGTATCCATTAAGCTCATACTGGGTACTAGCCCAACGCTAAAGCGCTCCACCAAAAAACCTTGACCATCGTGCAGTGCCGCTATAGGAACCCCTCGCATCCCACCATCCAGGACAAAGACCAGCGTTTCTATCCCTTGAGTCTCCAGTTGCGGACGCAGCGGCGCAATCAACCATTGATAAAGCTGTTGCGATGCTGGCAAGTAGGTACGGGTATTGACGAGCCGCGGATCCCGCACATTGTTCATGAACTCCTCAGCAGCTTTGAGAACTTGCGCTTGCCCTACCCCCTTCACGGCTTGATAAATTGGCTCACCCTCAGGAGTCACCATCAAGAGATCCGTTTGCTCAGGACGGTTGAGCATGTAAATGACCGCGGGTTTCTTGCCCGTTTGCTTGGCAATTTCGTTAAGGATGGCCTGAATTTGCGCCAGCGATAGCTCATCCGCATCACAGGTGCGCCCAAAGTAACTGCTGACCTCTTGGCACCCCATCTGATCGAGCAAAATTAGGGCATTTTCTAAGTCATCATTCTCTAGGGCAAGGGCAATCTCTTGTGGAAACAGAACTGGTGGAAGCTCAGAAGGGGGCTGCAACGGCGGAATTATTGCCGGTGGTGGAGGTTGCAATACATTGTTAGCCGCCTGAGTACACTCACTGTTACTGTACTGCAACTGCGAGCAAGGATTAGAGACCAGATTAGGGCCTAAATTCTGGAAGCGAATATTGCCACGCTCAACCGTTCCCGAAAGAATCGTTGGATTGCCATTCGCTAGGGGGGCAATCACTGAATTGGGGGTCACCAGCGCACCAAGCGTACCATTGACCGCTGGATTACCAACCAAGAAAAAGGTATCACTATTAATAAAAATATTAATGGCATTGCCATAGATGCTGGTAAGAATGCCGTCAACAGTAAAGGCTCCCGTTAGTCGCAACGAATTACCTGCAAAAATATCGACGTTTCCAGTGCCAGCATTAATAAAACTCAATAATAGATTGATCCCAGAAAGATTGACATTACCGCCACTGCCAGCACTGATAAGGGAGCCTGACGTAATGTTGCCGTTGCTAGCAGCAATCGAGATATTACCGCCCCGCGTAAAAATGTCACCAGTGTGTGCCTCTGCGTTAATTGGCCTGTTGAAATCAATGGGGAATGAGTTATTCTGCCTCGCTTCTCAGCCAAAGAGGCTGAATTGACCCAAGGGGGCGTTAAAGTAGGAGTGGTCTTTGAGATAGGTTATACATCTATGGATTTGCCCACTCTGCGCGATCGCCTACAGATCATTCTCAGTAAACGAGAGAGTCTGAAAATGCTGATGGAGCTTCCCGGTACTGGCACCATTAGTATTGACATCCAATCTGCTTTGGCGGAACTGGATGAACTGGTGAACGATATTAAACGTACCTTCCCAGACTTAGACATCTCTGCATAGGACGGCAGTCATGGCAGACATTACCAGTCGTTGGGTAAAAGTGGTCAATGGTGATTTGCTCATTGATGCCTACTTGGCGGCACCCACCGCCCCGGGATGCTACCCTGGTGTCATTGTGTTTCAGGAGATTTTTGGGGTTAATGCCCATATCCGAGATGTGACGGAACGAATTGCCCGTGAGGGCTATGTGGCGATCGCCCCGGCGTTGTACCAACGCTTTGCGCCGCAGTTTGAAGCCGGTTACACCGCTGCTGACATTGACTTAGGGCGGCAGTACAAAAACCAAACGAAGGCCGATGAACTCCTCAGCGACACTCAGGCCACCATTGCTTACCTGCAAGGATTAGAGGCAGTTAAAGGGGATGCCATTGGCACCATCGGCTTTTGCTTTGGCGGGCATGTGGCCTACTTAGTGGCTCAGTTACCCGACATCAAGGCCACTGCTGCATTTTATGGCGCGGGCATTACCACCATGACCCCCGGTGGTGGCCTGCCCACCTTGGCCATAACCCCGAAAATTCGCGGGACGCTCTACGCCTTTTTTGGCGATCGCGATCAAAGTATTCCCATGGAGCAGGTTAAAGAGATTGAAAGGGCACTGCACCACCATGGCATCCGCCATCACATCTTTATTTATCCGGCAGATCACGGCTTCTTTTGCGATCAGCGCGACAGTTACGATGCAGCGGCGGCTCACGATGCTTGGACGCAGGTGATGCACCTGTTTGAAACCGTGCTGAAAGCATCTACGGCTCCTGCCAAATCCTAGTAGCTAGGCGCACTGGGTTGCCAAGAGTGTAGGGCACGCAGTTGAGGCGTTTTCTTCTGTTGATGGGCTTCCATGCGAACCAGCACATCATCCAGCGTATCGACGGCTAAGCCAACGTAGGGACCTTTGTTGAGCATGACGCACTCCGCCCGCTCTGCCATTGCCGCATCAGTCATTTCTGCGCGGGAGGGCACCCCTTTTTTAACCAAATTTTCTAAGACCTGAGTGGCCCAGATGACGGGGACGTGGGCAGCTTCGCACAACCAGAGGATTTCTTCTTGCATTTCCGCAAGCCGTTGATAGCCAATTTCAACGGCTAGATCGCCGCGGGCAATCATAATACCAAAGGGTTGCTGCCCTGCGGCCTGCACTATGAGATCCGGCAGGGCACGAATGGCTTGGGGGGTTTCTATTTTGGCGATCATACCGAGCCGCTGAGCGCGATCGCCACAGCGTTGGGCAAGCTCTGACTGTAGGAGCGCAATGTCAGCCGCAGACTGCACGTAGGAGTAACCGATGAGGTCAGCCTCTTGAACAATTAGATCAAGGTGTTGGCGATCGCGATCGGTGAGGGGACACAACGACAGTTGGCTATCCGGGAAGTTAAAGCCTTTATCCGGTTTCAGGCGTTGGCCTTTTTTGCAATGGCTGAGGACTAGCTCAATCTCTTGCTCGTTTTTTGCCACAATCTGCCCGCCAATGTGGCCATCGTCCAGCCATACCCGATCGCCCACCTTAAGCTGGGGCAAAATTTCCGGTAGGGAGCACGTGATCTGAACAACACCCGCACGGGAGCGATCAATGTTGTAGCGCACGTAGAGGCGATCGCCCGGCTTGATCCGTGCCCCCTCAGGAAACACCTCTGCTACCCGGGGTTTTGGCCCGCCCAAATCCATCAGGATTTTACAGGGCTGGTTGGTGAGGCGTACCGCCGCCCGTAAATTGGCAATCATCGCCTGCCATGTGGCGGGGKCGTCGTGGGCACAGTTAATACGGGCGCAGTTCATCCCCYTGCGCAATAGGGTAATGCTCCACTGTGGATCTGTGGCAGCAATAGTTGGCAGTGTTACCATAATGCGTACATGGCGCTTGCCGCGGATCTCCCCGAAGAGTTCTTGGGTGTGCTGCCGCAGTTGGCGATCGCCCTCAAAAAAAGCTGCCAAGGGAGGTCGCGGAGGCAACCCCTGCTGAGAGTGGCACAGTGCCCCCAAGGTGTTAATGACCGCATCGAGGTTAGGCAGTACCCGCGCTTCAATGCGCCCCAAGGAGGATAACCCCCAAGGCATCAATGCCATTTGAATCGCCCGCAGATCCCGCCAGCGCAAGGCCAAATAGTAAGCTAAATTCCGGGCACTTGGCAGAAACTGGGAACGGCGAATGTGGGGTTGCCAGCGCTGAAAGCGAGCCTCCCCTTCCTTAAACACCTCATGGCGTAAGTCTAAAAGACTCTGGAGTAAGGCGGTGGGTGCAATTGTTTGTGGCTCAGTCAGCATGAGTGCCTCCTGTGATGAATGCAATGGCAACCAACAACCACCGGCACGGAACGCATCTTTTGACACTCCCCATGCCTAAAGGCAGGGGATTCTTTCTTCTACGGGAGTCTATTGACTTTACCCTCAGAAAGCATCTTGACCGTATGCCCTACGGCTGCAAGTCCACGCTGAGCCACTACTTGAGCGGCGGCAACGTCCCTATCAGTCTCGTATCCACACTCAGGACAGCTATGTACTCTCAGACTTAGCGGTTTTTTGCCAGTGTGCGTTTGGCAATTAGGGCAAATCTGAGATGTACCATTTGGATCAACCTTTAAGAAAGCAACACCACGCTTAAGGCAGACATATTCTAAAATGCTGAGAAACTGCCCAAACCCAGCATCTAAAGTGTGCTTACCGAAAAACGCCGTAAAGCCCCTAGCTTTAGCTATGGGGATATAAGGCGCATATTGTTTTATCAAGCTGAGTCTGTGATAAAATGGAGCCATGAGAGTCATAGAAGCCAAGCTAAAGGGCACACAAGAGCAATATCAGTCTCTGGACGAAGCCATCCGTACCGCACAGTTTGTGCGCAACAAGTGTGTACGGTACTGGATGGACAACAAGGGTGTGGGCAGGAATGACCTCTATTCCCACTGCAAAACCTTGGCTCAAGAGTTTGATTTTGCTAAAAAGTTAAACTCAGCAGCCAGGCAAGCAAGTGCAGAACGGGCTTGGGCTTCTATCTCTCGGTTCTATACCAACTGCAAAAACAAGGAGGCAAAGAAGGGATACCCCAAATTCAAGAAGCATTGCCGCTCTGTAGAGTACAAGCTATCGGGTTGGAAGCTATCAGCGGATGGACTGTCCATCACCTTCACCGATGGCTTCAATGCTGGCTCGTTTGCTCTGTACTGCAATGGAGAGGCAAGACAGCATATCCTCAACTCTAAAATCAACCGAGTGCGAGTGGTACGCAGAGCAGATGGGTACTATGCCCAGTTCTGCTTGGATGTGGAGCGCAAAGAGCAGGGAGAGTACACAGGCAATGTCATCGGTATTGACTTGGGGTTAAAACACTTCTACACCGACCAGAACGGAAACACGGTCGATTGTCCTAAGTTTTTAAGACGTAGTGAACGGAGGTTAAAGCAACACCAACGCAGATTAAGTCGGAAGTTCAAGAAAGGGGCGAAACCTCAATCCAAGAACTACCACAAGCAAAGAAAGCGACTAGGCAAAGTACATCTGAAAGTTCAACGCCAACGTAAAGACTGGGCAATCAAGCTTGCTCGGTGCGTAGTGGCATCTAACGATGTCGTGGTGTATGAGGACTTGCAGGTGAAGAACCTAGTCAAGAATCATCATCTTGCCAAATCCATCCATGATGCTAGTTGGTCTCAGTTCACCCAATGGCTGGACTACTACGGTAAGGTATGGGACAAGGCAGTAGTCAGCGTGCCGCCGCAGTACACCACGCAGGATTGCAGTAACTGTGGGCATAGGGTCGTGAAAACCTTATCCACTAGAACCCATAGTTGTCCTAGGTGTGGGTTTGAGATGGACAGAGACCAGAACGCGGCTCTGAACATCCTCAAGAAGGGACTAAGCATCTTGGGAATGGAGTGGCTCAACGGTACCTTTGGGCAAAAGGGAACCACCTCGCAAGAGGGAACGCTTGGGGAGAGATGCACCTCTGCTTTTGATGGGCAACCTGATGAAGTAAGTGCGCTCGCAGAACCAAGAACAAGAATCCCCTGCCTTTAGGCAGGGGAGTATGTCAATGCATACGTTGCAAATGTTGGAGGCATCATGATTCCTGGTGAACTGATTCCCGCTGAGGGGACCCTTGAACTCAATGCTGGTCGCCCCACGGTGACCTTGACGGTGGCCAACACGGGCGATCGCCCCATCCAAGTGGGATCTCACTACCATTTCTATGAAGTGAATGCTGCCCTGCACTTTGACCGCGAGCAGGCAAAGGGGATGCGCTTAGATATTCCTGCGGGCACGGCTATTCGCTTTGAGCCGGGAGATGAGCGCTCAGTACAGTTAGTGGCTTATGGGGGGTGCCGTCACATCTATGGGTTTAGAGGCCTAGTGAACAGCGCCCTTGATCCCGCATCCTAGGGGCTAGTCGGGATTAATGCCATCCTGTACAGTAGGAATACTATGGATGACAATGATTTTCCTTTCCTCGATACCCCAGACACAGAAGATGCGCTAGCGGCGCTCCCGAGTGAGGAAGGCGATCGCCCCGATCCAGAAATAATGCTGGGGCTGCTGACCTCTGAAGATGTCACTGAGCGGATGCTAGCCGCCCGTGCCTTTTGTGAACTACAGGATGAGCGTGCCACCCCCCACCTCATTCACCTATTGCAGGAATCCTGTCCCCTCGTGCGGGTCAGTGCAGCCTACGCCCTAGGGCGCAACCTGAGTACCGCCGCTGTGGACGCGCTCATTCAGCAACTCGAGCGAGACTGGAATGGCTATGTTCGCAAAGGGATTGTCTGGGCGTTGGGAAACTGTGGTGTCCGCTTTCCCTTTCCCGAAATTTATCGCCGCACCCTAGAACCCTTGATTCGTGCCTTGCAGACCGACATTTCCGCGGTGCGTTTGTGGGCAGCTAGTTCCCTCGGACAGGTCGCTGAAGCCAGTGAAGACGCAGCGGCCACCGTCATTCCTGCCCTTGCCCTTGCCCTTGCGCAGGATACCATTGCTGCCGTTCGCAGTAACTGCGCTTGGGCGCTGGGGCACGCTTGCCGCAAAATTCCCCTAGGGCAACTTTATACCGAGGCTATTGATCACCTGATTGCTGCCCTGCACGACAGTGATATGGGGGTTCAAGAAGATGCCAAAGCCGCTCTCTTTAAGCTAGGGGATGCGCGGGGTCTGCAAGCCATCGAAGACCTTGAGTGTGAGCCATTTGCATAGGTAGGGACAGTAACCATGCCCGAGCCATTGGTCGAACTACGAGGCATCTCGAAAGCCTTTGGCAACCAGCGAGTCTTAGACAACATCGATCTTTGCATTTATCCTGATGATGCCTTGGCCATTTTAGGGCCGTCGGGAACAGGCAAGTCCACGGTTTTGCGCCTTATTGCAGGGCTACTGGAGCCGGATAGCGGCGAGATTTACATTGCGGGGGAGCGGCGGCAAGGATTGCTGCAAGACGGCCATCACCACGTGCGCATGAGTATGGTATTCCAACAGTCGGCGCTGTTTGACTCGCTTACAGTTGGGGAAAATGTCGGCTTTTATCTGTATCACCACACACGACTGCCGGAGGCACGCATCCGCGAGATTGTCAGTGAAAAACTAGCGATGGTGGGGTTGTCGGGGATGGAAGACCTCTATCCAGCGCAACTCTCTGGCGGTATGCGCAAGCGGGTGAGTTTAGCCCGTGCCATTGCTGACAATCCCGATGATACCGAGGATGATCCGCGATTACTGCTGTACGACGAACCCACCGCAGGCTTAGACCCCATTGCCTCAACCGTCGTGGAGCAGCTCATCCGCGATCTTAAGGAACGCACAGGTCATGCCTACGCTATTGTGACTCACCAAAACAGTACCATCGAGCGCACGGGCGATCGCCTCATCTTGCTCTATCAAGGACGTATTTGCTGGCAGGGCAGCCGCGCCGAAGCAAAAACAACAGACAATCCTTACCTGCGGCAGTTTCTCACAGGGGATGTCACAGGCCCAATTCGAGTGCTGGATCAAGTGGGCACGGCAACCCTTTGAGATCTTAGCGCTGGTCAACCTGCCGCATCCCTCCTTTTTTCGGATCAAAGTCCGGATCAAATTGCGTCTTGCCATCGTAGCGTGCCCCACGGCGATCGGCACCCTTGAGGGAACAACCCCGCAGATCTGCCCCCGCAAAGTTAGCCTGCTGCAGATCCGCCATGGCCAAGCTGGCCGATCGCAAGTTCGCCCCTGCAAAATTCGCGTCTTGGAGAATAGCCAACTTAAAGTTACTGCCCTCTAAGCAGCAGCCTGCAAAATCAATACCGCTCAGGTCTTCCCCTTCAAAATCAAATTGACTTAGATCTAAGCCATGGAACTGGCGAACCCCGCGTTGGTACTGCTGGAGAATCTCTGCCACAGTGAGCGGCGGGGTCAAGGGGGCTGGTGGGAGTGGATAACGGATAATGGTGCCCAGCAGCGCATTCTCAAGATTTGCCCCCCTCAGATGTGCGCCAACCACATTGGCCTGATCTAAGTTAGCCGCACTCAGGTTCGCTCCTTCAAGGTTGGCATGGGCAAGGTTCGCTTGGCTCAGATTCGCACCCTGCAAGTTCACACCCCGCAGATCCGCGCCTTCGAGGTCGATACCGGTGAGGTTCGCCCCCATAAACTGGCGATCGCCACGGCGGTAGCGAGCTAACACCTCCATTGCACTTAGGGGGAGATTGTTCAAGGCACACTCCACATTGTTGCTTTAGTCTGGCGCTGAAACTAATTGTATGGAACACCGCCCCTGTACAAAAAAAGAATTCTAGAAAACAATTCTAGAAAAGTAAAAAAACAATTGACGAATTCCCAACGGAGAGACTAGAATCTACCAAGGTTTGCATAATAAGCTAGCCACTCGACTAAGCTATATTGTGTAAGCTAGGTATTAGGGGATAGCAGACTGAGTTTTCGCTCTGCCTACCCAGAATGCTCGTGAGTGAGGAGTAACATTGTGAAAAAAACGTACCTTTTAGCGGGTAGCTTGAGCCTACTGGGTGTTGTTGCAGGGGCCAACATTGCTACAGCTAATGAACCCGCTTCCTTTGAAAATCTGATTGCGGCCGAACCCCAAAATCTACAAGTTTCCGAATCGTTGCCTGCCCCCAATGCCATTGCGGATGCCTCTGGTGCCATCACTTCAGTCAACCAGCTATTGGCAAACGAAGAATCCATGGGTCAGGTGACCTCGGTATCTCAGTTGTCAGATGTTCGCCCAACGGACTGGGCGTACCAAGCCTTGGCATCCCTCGTTGAAAAATATGGTTGTATTGCGGGTTATCCCGATGGCACCTTCCGTGGCAACCGTGCCGCCACCCGTTACGAAATGGCTGCTGCCCTGAACGCCTGCTTGGACGTTATTAGCGATCGCTTTGCCACCAAAGAAGAACTCGCCACCCTGCAAAAACTGATGGATGAGTTCGCTGCTGAACTGGCCACCCTACGCGGTCGTGTCGATAACCTTGAAGCACGGACTGCTGCCCTCGAAGCGACTCAATTTTCGACCACTACTAAACTCACCGGTACTGCCGTGATGTCGGTGCAATACGGTGGCCGCTTTAGCAGCAGTGCGCTTACCGCCAACCCACCCTTTAGCCTTGGTTCGGGTGTTCCCAGCAGTACCGTTCCTGGCAGTACCGGTCCGGTTAATATAGGAGGTGCTCCTGTCTCTTTTACACCAACCCAAACTAATCCAACAGTTATTGCGGCGGTTATTCTTAACTTGAATACCAGCTTCACAGGCACTGACCTGCTGCAAACCAGTCTTTCGACAGGGAATGGTGGGTTGGATGCTATCAGTACCTATGGGGTTGGTCTCAACCAGAACCCCGGCGCCTACAATCTTGGGAGTAATCCAACTGCTACCTTTGGTGCTCCCTTGCCCTACTTCAGCCCTAGCCAGTACTACTGGTCCGGTTTTGGTCCTGGTGTAAACTTGTACCGCTTGGCCTATAGCTTCAAGCCTACGCAGGACGTTACGATTACCGCCGGTCCGCAGTTCTATCCTAGCGACATCATCGACACCAATAGTTGGGCCAACTCCCCAGCCAGTGACTTTGGCACCTACTTCTTCATCAACAACCCCTTCATCGTGCCCTATGCCTTGAACTTCTTGGGTGGTGCGGGTGCTGCGATTCAGTGGAACCCCAATGAAGGACCATTTACTGCTCGGGCGCTCTACATTGCTGCCAATGCAGGTAACCCCTTCTCTGGCGTTCTTCCCAGCGGTGGCTTTGCAGGTGATCCCTTCCAAGGATCGCTTGAGTTAGAGTATGCCAACACCTTTGGCAATGGCCGCAACAGCTATGCTGTTAAACTGCAAGGCACCTACTCCAAAACCTATGGGGTCGAAAGCCGTGCCGGTGGTCTTAACTTTGAGCTCAACCTCGGCCGCTTGGGTATCTTTGGTCGTGCTGGTGTTGCCGGTATTCCGGCGAGCTATAATCCACGGATGTCTCCCTTGCCCTACTCGTTCCTAGGGTTCCCAGCCTCTGGCATGATGGCCTACTCCTTCATGGCGGGGATTGGCTATAAAGACTTGTTGGTTCCGGGGTCTGTGTTGGCGGCTGCTGCGGGCGCACCGTTTATTAACAGTGCTCCTTCCGCTGGCTTTATCAACAATGCTAACCAAGTTAACGTTGAAGCCTTCTACAAGTTCCCCATCAGCGACAACATCAGCATTACGCCTATCTTCACGGCGATCATTAACCCCAACAACACCAATGGTGCTGGGATTATTTCTGGTCAGCCAATTCTTCAGGGCGTCATTCGGACAACCTTCACGTTCTAAGGTTTGCCGATACTTGATTTAATTCTCAATTGATTGAGGGCAGTTCTACGGAGCTGCCCTTTTTTGCACCTAAGTTAACGAACTTCTATCACGGCCTCAAGGGGATAGCGCACCTTAGGTAAGGTGGCATACTTGTCATCGGCGGCGCGATAGCCAGCAGCGCAAACCACAACGGCATGGTAGCCCTGATCGGGTAAGCCTAGCACGCGGTCGTATTCCTGCGGTAGGAATCCTTCCATGGGGCAGGTATCTATGCCCAGCATGGCGGCGGTGACCATAAACTGGCTCAGGGCAATATACACTTGGCGAGTTGACCACTCATCGAGGTTGAGAGGGTAGGGCGGCGATTGCAGAAATCCTTTGACGATGTCGCCGTACTTTTGTAAGTTTTCTACGCTGGTGTTGTGCACTTCGGCTTGGCGAGCCAAGTAGCGATCCACATCTGCGGCGTTAATCCCTGTTTTAATGGCAAACACTACTAAATGAGAGGCATCAACTACTTGGCGTTGATTCCAGGTATGGGGTAAAAGCGCCTGCCGAAGGTCAGGGGTGGTAATCACAAAAAACTTCCACGGCTGCAAGCCAAAGGATGAGGGAGCCAAAACTAAGCTTTGACAGAGAACCTGCCAAAGACTATCGGGAATGGGTCGGCTGGGATCAAATTTTTTTGTGGCGTACCGCCATTGTAACTGGTGCAGGACGGTTTCAGGGGGGACGGGTGTTTCCGCCATAGACGTCTCCTAAAGGCTAATGTGTGCCTGTTTCAGGCTAATGCTTTCTTTAGAGAATGTCTATTACTTGAGGTCTAGTCGTCCGCTCTCCTTGAGTTTTGGGTTAAACACTACGGTTTCTCGCAGCGATCGCTGGTGCAACTGCTTAAGAATGTCGGCCTCAACCCGCCGTGCAACCTGTTTCAGGAGTTTTGGTTGCTGCAATGGGTCTGCGGTGGCGAGAGCCTCTGCCTCAGCGACGCTCATCAGGGGGCGCACATCAATGGCCTGCTCCCAGCGCGCTCGCTCTTGGGCATTGCCAATGGGAATTGCCCCTACTTCAGCTATCCATTGCGCTTGAATGGCTTGCAACCACGGGCGATCGGGGCGATCGATGCTAACGACGGCGTAGCTCACGCACTCGTTGGGGCAGCGGACAAGGTGCTGCTGGAGGCTCAGCCGTATATCCCGGGAATAGCCAATGTACTGCAATACCTCGGCAGCATCAAAAATGGCATAGACCCCAATGCAGCTCTGTAGGTTGGGTGCCACTTGGCCAGCAGCGTCAATGTAGGGATGGCGCGGCAAGGTGGCTAAGGCAGGGATGGTGGGTGTTGGGTTCGAGCTAGGACTCATGGTTGGGGGTCTCCTGAGACTGGGGGTTATTGCCCGCTGCGCTAGGATGAGTTGTGGCAGATTTTGCCTGTTGCCGTAGGGCATGGGCGCGATCGCGCAAGGTTTGGAAGTAATCTGTTTCGGTAATTTCTGCAACTGCTTTTTTGCGTTTCTCTTGATCAATTTCAATCTTGAGATCACTGAGCTGCTGTTGCAATTGGTGGTGGCGGTGCTCTACTTCTAGAGCCATTTCTAAAAATGTTTGTGCGAGTTCCCCCATATCATCCTGAGAGTGGGTATAGGGCGTAAGAACGCTGGCGTCAAATCGATCGTTTTTGAGGTTGCGAGCAGCTGTGGCGATCGCCCGAATCGGTCTCGTAATGGATTGCGCCACAACTAAGGAGATGACAATAACCCCGCCGCCCACAAATAGCAAACTCACTAAGCCCCGCATCGCTAAGGCATCGAGGGGAGCGAGAAACTCCTGTAGGCGCACACTAACCACCACTGCTGCTTGTTTTCGAGCCAGTGGCGCATAGGCTAACACATGGTCTGGGCGGCGATCGTCATTTTCTGAATAGGCTAACGTTCCGGGACGATTCGAGCCGAAAATCACGTCCCGCAGCCGCTTATTGGAGCGATCGCTCAAGGTAGGAATGGGTTGGGGCGGCACAAAGAGGAAATAAGAGCGGATAACTGGCTCGGACAGTGGTTCTAAACTGTGCAAATCAATATTGGGGTTGGTGCTGCTGAGCATCAGGCCATGATGATCAATTAGAAACGACTCGCCGCGAATATCCGGCACCAGATAGGTAATGATGTCTTTAATGGCAGCGGCACGCAGCGTTAGTAAGACCGCCCCTAGCAATCTTTGATTGTTGTCCCGAATGCGCTGAAAGACAACAAATACTGGTTCATTGGCGATCGTGCTTTTGATCTTCACCGTCGAGACGAAATTATTCTCTTGAACGCCCTGCTGCCAAAGCTCCGTTTGCGAATAGTCATCGCCAATCAAGGCAGGGTCAGTTGCTTGGATGGAGCGCCCCTCACGGTTTAAGAGGATCACGTCGTTGTAGGTGTGGCTGAGATTGTTCACACTGCGCAGCAGGCTCTGGATAGAGGTGTGATCGCTAGGAAAGTCAATCGCATCCCTCAGAAACCGCTGAATTTCATAGTCTTCCGCCACTAGCCTGGCATCACTGAGCACATCATTAATCAACTGATCAAGGGAACGAGCTTTGCCAATGGCTAGTAGTTTCAAGGCTTGGATTTCGGCATCCTCCATCATCAAGCTACTTTCCGACTGGTTGTAGAGAACCACTGCCCCCATGGGGAGCAGCGAGGTCAGCAGCATGACGACCAATAACCGGCCGGAAATAGACCATAGGAGTTTAGAAAACCGCTGCTGCCAATCGAACATGAACTTCCTCGATAGGGATACAATGAGGGCTTGAATCTGTTGGCTTTGTTCCAGCCTAGTGCGAAACGAGGGATATTGACTATGTTTTGGACAACGCTCCTGCGCCAACGTCGCTGGCACGCATGGTTGTATCCATGGCGGGGGGTCGATTGGTCACTGCTAATTGCGGTGTGGCTCATTACACTGATCGGTGCTCTGTTTATTCACAGTGCTGAACTGCACATCGGCGACAAAGATGGCTTCCAACACGTGGCCGTGGCAATCGTGGGAACGGTTCTTGCCCTCACCTTGGCGCGTATTCCGGAGTCAGCATTTATAGGTGTCCACTGGTTTGTCTATGGCCTAAGCTGTGCGCTGCTGCTGGCCGTGAGTTTATTCGGCGTTGAGGCCAACGGTGCTCAGAGTTGGCTGCCCATCGCTGGCTTTAACTTACAACCCTCAGAGTTTGCCAAAATTTCAATTATTCTTACCCAAGCGGCTCTGCTGCATCGGGTACCGGCCAATGGACTGGCGGGCATCCTGCGCGTCTTTATCGCTACGGCTCCGCCGTTGTTGCTCATTTTAACCGAGCCGGATCTGGGCACCTCCCTAGTGTTTGGTGCCATCACCCTAGGAATGCTCTACTGGGCCAATGCCCGCCTCGGCTGGATTATCCTCATGCTCTCGCCCTTGGTGGCGGCCATTTTATTTGCCCTTCCCCTGCCTTACGAATTGAACCTATGGGTCTGGGTACTGTGGACGTTAGCGATGGGGATTGTGGCATGGCGCAGCTTACCTTTAGGGTGGATTGGTGCCATTGGTGGCATTGTGCTCAATTTATCGGGAGCTGGACTGGGGCAACTGCTGTGGAGTGTTCTTAAGGAGTACCAGAAAAACCGTCTTTTGATGTTTTTAGACCCCGATAAAGATCCATTGGGGGCGGGGTATCACTTGATTCAGTCGCGGATTGCTATCGGTGCGGGGGGTCTATGGGGACGCGGGATTTTTCAGGGCACCCAAACCCAGTTGGGCTTTATTCCAGAGCAGCATACTGACTTTATTTTTTCGGCGATTGGTGAGGAATTGGGGTTTGCTGGCGGCCTGCTGATTCTTTTTCTCTTCTGGTTTATTGGCCTACGGCTGCTGCAAATTGCTAACAGTGCTCGCACTGATTTTGGGTCGCTGTTGGCGATCGGGTTGTTTTCGATGCTGGTGTTTCAAGTGGTTGTCAATATTGGCATGACCGTCAATCTGTTTCCGGTGACTGGTATTCCCCTTCCTTTTCTCAGTTATGGGCGATCGGCGTTGTTGGCAACCTACATTGGCTTGGGTCTGGTGCTTTCCGTGGCCAACCACCGACCGCGATCGCGCTACTAGGGCAAGGTCATCGGCCACTAAGGGGTCAAAAGCCTTTTATCATCATCAAACACTGAAATATTTGGCAGCCGGATGGTAGCAAATAATCGCAGTTGTTGACTGCTCAGGATAGAGTTGCTCGCTGTCATCCATGTACATCCCCATGCGCTCGGCTTGCAAGAGCCGCAATTGCGTATATTGATCCTGCATATTGGGGCAGGCGGGATAGCCAAAGCTATAGCGGGATCCTTGATAGCGTTGGGCAAGAATGTCGCGAATGGATGTCGGATCCGGGGTGCAGCCTAACTCGCGGCGAATGCGGGCATGACACCATTCCGCCAAGGCTTCGGCAGTTTGAACAGCCATGCCGTGGAAGTAGAGGTAGTCGGTGTAGTGGTTGGCAGCAAAGAGGCGCTGAGCGACTTCCGTGGCAATCTCACCGACGGTTACTGCTTGCATGGGAAAGACATCGATAATACCTGATTCAACGGGCGCAAAGAAGTCGGCAATACACAGCCGTCGCCCCTTGGCTTGACGGGGAAACGTGAACTGGGCGATTGCCCCTTCTGGAGTGAAGGCTGCGGCATCTGCCATTGCTGCTGGATCGTAGAGGTACAGCGTATTCCCTTGGCTTTGGCAGGGAAAGTACCCGTAGATCAGTTCAGGGTGCAGTAAGTTCTCGTCTAAGATGCGCTGCTTCCAAGACTCCAAAATGGGGTACACGGTCTGCGCTAAGAAGCTATCGTACTCAGCACGGGACTGCTCCTTCGGCTTGCGAAACTGCCACTGTCCGGCAATCAGAGCCTGCAGATCCAAGTAGGCAAAGACCTCTGATAGGGGAATCTGATCGGCTTTGAGATGGCGAATGCCCCAAAAAGGCGGCTTGGGTCGAGGAATATCGATGGCCACAGCATCGGAGCGGCGCGTATCCACCACCGGTGAACTCAGTTCTGATGGCTGCCCACTGTTGTCTGGGGCAACGGGTGGCTCGTCAGGCGGCGATAATGATTCTTGGCGGGGGGCATCCTGATCTAAAAAGCCATGGCGATCGCTCCATTTGCCAGCCGCTTTGGCAGGCATCAAGCGATCCATAAAATGAAGATCCGCAAAGGCATCTTTACCGTAGATGACTTGCCCCTGATAGGTGGCCTGACAGTCCTCGTACACAAACTTAGGCGTTAGGGCAGCCCCTCCCAAAATGACAGGCACCGTAATCCCCCGCTCATTAAAGCGTTCGAGGTTCTCTTTCATAAACGCCGTGGACTTAACCAGCAGGCCACTCATGGCAATGCAATCGGCCTTGTGTTCTTCGTAGGCTTGGATAATGTTTTCCACCGGCTGCTTAATGCCAAGGTTAATCACCCGATAGCCGTTGTTGGTGAGGATAATATCCACTAGGTTTTTACCGATGTCGTGAACATCCCCTTTGACTGTGGCAATAATCACCGTCCCCTTCGCATTGCTGCCGGTTTCAGACTTTTCCATAAAGGGTTCAAGGTAGGCCACGGCGGCTTTCATGGTTTCAGCGGACTGGAGCACAAAGGGGAGTTGCATTTGCCCAGACCCAAATAGTTCCCCCACCACCTTCATGCCTTCCAGTAAAAAGGTATTGATGATGTCAAGGGGGGCATAGGTCTCAAGGGCTTTGGCAAGGGTCTCGTCTAATCCTTGGCGATCGCCATCGATAATATGCCGCTTTAACCGCTCCTCAATCGGCAGGTTAGCAACGTCGGCGCGATCGTGTTTGGTGGTTTTATCAGCAAATAGGCGCGTGAGTTCGGCGAGGGGGTCATAGACACAGACCCCTCCCTCAAACCGCCGTCGATCCTCAATGAGATCCCGGCAAAGGTCTTGGTGCTCTGGGTCAATTTTAGCAAGGGGGAGAATTTTGGCCGCACTGACAATCGCCGCATCCATTCCCGCCTGTATGGCCTCGTGTAAAAACATTGAATTCAAAACTTGACGGGCGGCCGGATTCAGGCCAAAGGAAATATTCGACACCCCCAAGAGGATATGACAGCCGGGGAGTTCAGCCCGAATTTGGCGAATGGCCTCAATGGTGGCCTTGCCGTTGGCACGATCCTCTTCAATGCCGGTGGAAATGGGCAGGGCTAAGGGATCAAAGAATAGCTCGTAAGGGGGGATACCGTAGGCGATCGCCGCATCGTAGGCACGCTTGGCAATGGCAAACTTCTTCGCTGCCGTTCGCGCCATCCCCTCTTCATCAATTGTGCCCACCACCACCCCCGCACCGTAGGTTTTCGCCAGTTCAAGAACCTTGTAAAACCGCGGCTCACCATCTTCAAAGTTGGTGGAGTTGAGTAAGCACTTGCCCCCGGCAACCTTCAMCCCCGCCTCCATCTTTTGCCACTCAGTAGAGTCCAGCATCAGCGGCAGGGTGACGTTGGTAACTAGGCGGGAGACCAGCTCGTGCATGTCCCGCACGCCATCGCGTCCCACATAATCGACGTTGACATCAAGAATATGGGCACCTTCACGCACTTGGGCGCGACCGAGCGCCACCAAACCATCCCAGTCTTCCGCATTCAGCAGATCACGGCAYTTTTTCGAGCCACTGGCATTCAGACGCTCGCCAATAATTAAGAAGGAATTGTCTTGGTCGTAGGGCTGGAGACTGTAAATAGAGGCTGCCGCTGGAATACGTTGGGGCGTGCGTGCTTTGGGGGTAAGGGTGGCAGCAATGCTGGCAAGGGCAGCAATGTGATCGGGGCGGGKGCCACAACAGCCGCCAATCACTTGAACCCCTAGGTCTTCAACAAAGCGCGTCAGCGCCAGACGCAACTCCATTGGGGTCAGCTTATAGTGGGCGTGTCCTCCCACATTTTCTGGCAAGCCTGCATTGGGAATGCACGAAATCACAAAGGGTGAGTGGGCTGACAGGTAGCGAATATGCTCTGCCATCAGGTCAGGCCCAGTGGCACAGTTCAACCCTAAAATGTCAATGGGGTAGGGTTCAAGGATCGTCAGGGCAGCACCAATGTCTGACCCTACTAGCATGGTGCCCTGCTGCTCCATCGTGATCGACACCATCAACGGGCGCTGTTCTCCCCGTTCGGCAAACACCGCCATCACCCCGTTCAAGGCGGCTTTAATTTGCAGTACATCTTGGCAGGTCTCAATAATAAACAAAYCAACCCCGCCGTCAAAGAGGCCAGCCGCCTGCTCCTTAAACGCTGCGTAAAGGCTGTCGTAGTCAATGTGGCCAAGGGTGGGGAGTTTTGTGCCAGGCCCCATGGAACCAGCAACAAATCGAGGTTTTTCGGGAGTACTAAACTCGGCGGCCACAGATTTTGCCAAGGCGGCTGCTTTATAACTAATCTCGTAGGCGCGATCGCCCAAGTTATACTCACTCAACACCACCGAAGACGAGCCAAAGGTATTTGTTTCAATGACATCTGCCCCTGCCGCCAAAAAGTCGCGGTGAACCTTGGCAACTGCCTCTGGCTTGCTTATAACTAAGTATTCATTGCACCCTTCATACTCTTTGCCACCAAAATCCGCTGCTGTCAGGTTTTGGTACTGTAGGTTTGTGCCCATGGCACCGTCAAATACAATGACACGGCGGGGTTCAGCATGGAGATAGTCAAGAAAAGACATACACGACCAAGGCAAGCGGCTCTCTAGAGGGCATTCAGTCTATTCCGATAATTGTAATCTCTTCTAATAGCTCTAATAGCACTGGCGATTCACGACGCCGCTGCACGGGCGGATGGAAATTCCGCGACATAAGGCTAACCCGCTGCCCCTGCCTTGTCCAAGATCTACAAAAACCACCCATAGGATGCCATCAACTATCAGGTCACCGAATGTAACTAAAAATGTAACTAAATATTACAAAATTGCCATTTTGACGGCACACTGCCTTGACACCCTAAAGATGGGATGACTACACTGGCACACATACCTAGGTACGTTTCTTCACCCTACCCCTATGGAAGACAAGCAAAAGGTTACATTGTATCTCTCCGCCGATGTCCATCGCCAATTAAAAATTGCCGCGGTGGTCGAGCAGGAAACCATGTCCACCCTTGCGGAGCGTGCCATTGAGTTTTTGCTGGAGCACCCAGAGGTGCTGGCAGAGTATGCCGAGCAGAAGCACGGTAATGTCCATCGTGTTTATCGCTGCCCCGAGTGTGCCAGTGCCCTTGTGCTGCGGGGGGGTGAATTAGCAGCCCTTGTCAATCAACCCACGGTGATTGATGACGACAGCTTGAGTGTTCCCTCCTTACCTGTTGAACTAGTCTCAGCGCGTTAAACTCGCTCTATCGCATCTATTGTCCACGTTGGATTGACTGAAGAAGGAGGTGATTGCCTTGCAAGAAGAACTCAGTATCCTAATTCAAGCACAGTACCCACTGATCTACCTCCTGACCTCTGAAGAAGAGCGGGCAGAACAAGCGATTGCGGCGATCGCCCAGTCCCAAGGCCAAGGCCGTACCCCTCGTAAGCTCTACTTTTGGACAGTGACCCAAGGCATGGTGGAGTATGGCCATGCTCGCAACAATAGTCACCACAATACCGTGTCTCCAGAAGCAGCCATTCAGTGGGTGGTGCATCAGCGCGAACCGGGGATATACGTCTTCAAAGATTTACMCCCGTTCATTGACTCACCGCCAGTCACCCGCTCTCTGCGCGACGCGATCGCCAGTTTTAAGAATACCAATAAGACGATTATTCTCATGTCTCCGGAGGCGGCGCAGCGTATTCCCGTTGAATTGGAAAAAGAAATCGTTGTTGTTGACTATCCGCTACCCAGTATCAGCGAACTCGATGAGGTGTTAGCTGCTCAGCTTGAGCCGCGTAACCGCCGCCTTAGCCCCGAGGCTCGCGAAAAGCTCGTCAAAGCCACCCTTGGTCTCACCCGCGATGAGGCAGAAAAAGTCTTCCGTAAAGCCACCGTGACGGCGGGTCGCCTCACTGAAGCGGAAGTTGATATTATCCTCTCTGAGAAAAAGCAGCTTATCCGGCGCAACGGCATTCTCGAGTACATGGAGGTGGATGAGACCATTGACGCAGTGGGCGGGCTCGAAGAACTGAAGGTGTGGCTGCGGCAGCGAGACAATGCCTTTAGCGAGAAGGCGCGTGAGTATGGTCTGCCGCAACCCAAGGGGATGTTGATCTTGGGTGTGCCTGGCTGTGGTAAATCCCTGATTGCAAAAACCACCTCTCGCCTTTGGGGGCTGCCTCTGCTGCGCCTTGATATGGGGCGGGTCTATGATGGCTCCATGGTGGGGCGATCGGAAGCTAATTTGCGCAATGCCCTAAAGACTGCTGAGTCTATTTCCCCAGCCATTCTGTTTATTGACGAAATGGACAAAGCCTTTGCCGGGGGGGCGGGGTCTTCGGATTCTGACGGTGGTACCTCAAGCCGTATTTTTGGTTCCTTTTTGACTTGGATGCAGGAAAAAACCTCGCCGGTGTTTGTGCTAGCAACGGCTAACCGCGTGGAGCGACTCCCAGGCGAGTTTCTGCGCAAGGGGCGGTTTGATGAAATCTTTTTTGTTGATCTGCCAAATGCTGAAGAGCGGCGAGAGATTTTCCGCATTCACTTGGCTAAGCGGCGGCGGGACATTGACCGCTTTGATCTAGAGCAGTTAGCAAATATTTGTGATGGGTTCTCAGGGGCTGAAATTGAGCAGGCCATTGTGGCTGCCATGTACGAGGCCTTCGCCCAAGGACGAGAGTTTACTCAGCTCGATATTATTGCTGCCAGTCGTGCAACCCAGCCTCTTTCCAAGACGATGCACGAACAGGTAACCGCACTGCGGGATTGGGCACGGCAGCGTGCTCGCCCAGCGGCTGCTTCAGTGGCTGAATACCAGCGACTGGAGTTTTAACAAGCTTCCTTCTGTCGGTCGATAGAAGAAAGGCCCCGCCACAAGGGTTTGGTTCTCCATAAATTGTGGGTCATTCAGTCCAATGTCTCTTTGTTTTTTGTCTCAATCTGGAGGAAATCCAACTATGTCTCACTTCAGCACTCTGCGCACCAAAATCACTGATGCTGAAATTCTCAAAGCGTCTCTGCGGGATCTGGGCATTTCAGTGAAAACCGATGCTGATGTGCGTGGCTACAATGGCCAGCGAGTTCGCTCTGACATCGTCGCTGTTCTCGAAGGGGAGTACGATCTGGGCTGGTCTCGCAATGCGGATGGCACCTTCGACTTGATTGCTGACCTCTGGGGTGTTGCTAAAAAGCACAACCAGACTGAGCTAATTAATTCGATTAACCAAAAGTATGCCATCAACAAAACCTTGGCAGAGGTGAAGCGCCCCGGCCTTCAGAATGCCAATGTCAAACTTGTGGTACATAGCTAATCCTGTTCTCAATTGCTTTGTACTGTCTAGCGCGCGTTCCCAAGTAAACAACTGGCTGGCTCCGTTAGGGTCAGCCTCTTTTTTTAGCGTGCTCTATGTAAATATGAGCAATGCGGATGGCGAGACTCGAACTCGCAAGGCAAAGCCACACGCCCCTCAAACGTGCGCGTATACCAATTCCGCCACATCCGCGTAGCGTAGTTATTATAGCCTAAAATCAGTCCCTTGAACGCCTAGCCAACACTTGTTTTAAAACACGCTTACGGGAATGTTGGGGTTAATCCAAACGCTACAGTCGAGTTCGGTCTGGGGTAAGAACAGGGGTACTGGATTGCCGGTGGCATCAATGGCGTGGGGTAAATATTGTTGTGCTACGGCTGTAAAGGAGCAGGTGTAGGCACCGTAGATCACGTCCCGGCGATCGCGCAGAATCAGGTTATAGCCAAAGCTGCGGCTGGAGTTACCCAACTGGTTCACCAAGGCAAACCGTTGTAGGTACGACATGCGTCCCCACGCCGGCGGTGAAATAAAGAGATCCACCCGTCCACCAACGCCCTCTTCGGCGGGATAGGCTTGCCATCGTTGCACGGTGGTGCCACCAAACTGCTGCACGGCCCACCACAAACTTGGAACCGTTAAGCCACTCTCTGAAGGTTCCTCGCTCAATACTGCACGACTCAGCACAACTGGCATGGCGATCGCGGCTGCTACGGACACGGGTAATTCTTGAGGGTTGCTAGTACCGTTGGCATGAAGCGGTTCAACCGGGGCGATCGCCACACTAGCAGACAGCAGTACCCCCAACGGATAACACAGCATTTGGTGAGAGGCTAGCACCTGTCTCATGGTGGAAGACTATCTAAAGAGTGTACACTGTATCATCAACGGATCTAAGCATCAACCTATGCTAACGTCGGTGCCCAAGTGTCAAACAAAATCTGAATTCAAACCTGCACCAAACTGCCTAAGATACTGAGATAAGCTACTGTTTTCATTCAAGCGCGTGATTGACAGAATCATTAACACAAGCGCTCTTAAAATATCACGACCATGATACTTATTTGACCCAGATGTAACTAAGGATAACCAGTTTTTTGCTGCCAATGGGTCATGACCAGCAAGACGTAGGATGCGCGGCGGTTTTGCTTAAAAAAGCCGCCAGTTTCTTGAAAACTAACGGCTATAGCTTACAACGTCATCACCTCAAAAATGGGTATGACCTTTAGCGACGACGGGGCACTTTGGCAAGATAGTCTAGGTCTGAGGCTCGCAGTTGCTGGGCGTAGCGCGTCTTAGGCGCGATCGCCGCTGCCAGCTCACGATATTTACGGGGATCCCCTTCGGGCAACCGCCGCTCTTGGAACTTCCGGTTGTAGAATTTCTCGATAGTAAAGCGCCAATCAGTGGTAGTGGTGCCCACTTTATCGCGATACTCATAGCCGTAGCGGGGGGTCACTAGGTTAAAGGGACGACCCTCCATTCGCTTGCGCTGGTAGGGCACGGTGAAGTCGCCAAAGGCTTGGGTATATTCCTCACTGTCGAGCAAGGCATCGACGAACCCTGAGAAGCCCAAGGTGCCAATTTTAATTGACCAAGCAATTTTCTCATCTTGATTGTAGGCACTACGTCCGAGGAACCGCCGCAGACACACTTCGACTAGGCGATAGTTGTCGTTCACCGCCACGACGGTGTTATAGAACCGCTCGGATTTGGCCAGACCGCGAATGAAGTCCCGCACCGTTATGACCCGGTTCACCAACTGGGATTCAAGGGTAATCTGCCGGTTAAAGGCTAAGGTAGCATGTTCGCTAAACACTTGCCGATAACAGGCCCAAATCACGTCGCGAATCTCAGGATAGGAAGCAGCATCCTCTAAGCGATAGATGTAGGGGGTATCTTCATTGAGATCAGCAGTACCAAAACTCACCACACGATGGTTTTGAGTTGTCGGCTTGTACGTCAGTAAGGGTAAATCCATGAGTCTCTCCCAAGTCAAAGAGGTGAATGGTCAACAGCTAGCGCAGCGGAAAGGTGGCCGTGGGATTGATGGAGGCCGGAACTGCCGGGCGATCGCTACGGGTGGTATCAGGGATACTCACATTCGCAGTGGAAACCGCTCGAAACTGCACCGGCGTAATCGTGACGGATCGCGCCATATCCAAGAAGTTGCGAATATCGCCCCACTTATAGCGACTGCTTTCTAATTTATCGCGCCAGTAGTCGCTATAGCGAGGGGTGACCAAGTTAAAGGGGCGATCCTTGTAGCGGCGGCGCTGGTAAGGTACGGTATTGTCACCAAAGTTTTGGGTGTACTCGTCACTGTCAATCAGGGTATCCACAAATTGCTGCCAGCCGTCGGTGGCAATACGGATAGACCACGCCAGTTCCTCATCCTTGTTGTAGGGTGCCCGCCCCAAAAGACGCTTCAAGGCAAGTTCCACAATTCGATAGTTGGAATTGGTTTCCACCACCAATTTGCGGAAGACATCGGACTTGGCTAAGCCACGGATAAAGTCCCGAACTGAAATGGTGCGGTTGCTCAACTGCGACTCTAGGTGAAGCTGACGGCTACTCTGCAGCAGGACGTGCTCACTAAACACTTGGCGGTAGGCAGCCCAAATTAATTCGTTGATCGTGGACTGATCCGTTGCGTCCTCAAGGGAGTAGCGCCGTGGGGTTTCGTCACTGGGAACTTCGTAGCCCGCAACTCGCTGGTTTTGCGAGCTGGGGGGATAGGCAAGCAAGGGAATGGTCATGACTTACACCGTAGGTTGAGAGGGTAAATAACGATAGGGCAGCGCAACCGGAACTGGCTTGACAGGAGTGGGGGGCAAGTCTCGCTCTAGGGTTGTGCTGGGGACGGTTACCAAACTGGAGGTGGCGCGGGCAACGTGGCGTTGGCTGTCGAGGGTGGGCACCACCAGTGACCGAGCCATGGAGAGAAAGTTGGCGGGAATGGCACCACGGATGACTGTTTTGTCTAGCGGGCCAGCAGTATAGTAGCGCACTTGATAGTAAGAGCGCCCACTGAGGGACATTTCTTTGTTGCGCCAGTAGTCACTATAGCGGGGGTTAACAAGGTTAAACGGTCGTGCCATGCGCCGCCGCCGTTGGTAGGGAACAATATCTGCCCCAAAGTTCTGCTGGTACTCATCACTTTCGATAAGGGCATCAATGAAGCCTTCTAGCCCTTGGGTTGCCAGAATAATTGACCAAGCAATTTGTTCTTGCTGGCTATAGGTGGGACGACCCAAAAATCGCTTAAAGGAGAGATCCACTAAGCGATAGTTGGAATTGACTGCCGCCACTTGGTCGCGATAGACCTCGGACTTGCCGAGGCCGCGAATAAAGTCTTGGACGGAAATGGCTCGGTTGCGCAGTTGCGACTCTAGAAATGGCTGACGGTAGGACTCTAAAATCAGATGCTCGCTAAAAATTTGTCGGTAGGCGGCCCAAATCAGGGCATCCACGTCCGCCGCGTCAGTTGCATCAGTGAGGCGGTAAATGACAGGATCATCCTCAGCGGGCACTTCGTAGCTAACAACCCGCTGGTTGAGGGTTTTGGGTTTAACACCCAGCAAGGGTAACGACATAACTTCCAAATCCTCTAGGTATGCATGGACAGATGGACGATGTCCCTTTGGAGGGCCAGTTGGCAGCGGGAACGCACAACAATATCGGGGTCGCGATCGCCGAGGGCAGTTAACAGCGCCACAACTGAGGGCTGGATTATGGCGGCAGCAGGCTGTTGACGGAGGTGCTCTAGGGCAACAGCAACGGCATACCGCACGGCCCAATCCGCAGCATCCGTGTTCCGCTGAAGTACCTGTAGAACCTGCTCAAGGCCAAGGCGACGCTCCTGCTCCCCCTCAATGAGATGCCAACGCAGGGTGCCAAGCGCTTTGGTGGCGGCTCGCCGCACGCTGGGCGCAAAATCTGATTGTGCTGCCCCTAGCAATACCCTGAGTGCCGCAGGATGACCAATGGCACCCAGTACCCGTACCTCGTAGGCGCGAGCACCATAGTTGTAATCATCAAGCCGGCCAAGGAGAGGCTCAACCGCCGCATCCCCAAGCTGAATCAAACCGTTGACAGCGGCTTGAGCAGCGGCCGGGTTATTGTATCCCAACACGTCAATCAGGGTGGGGATAGCAGCGACATCCTGCTGTGCGGCTAGGGCGACAACGGCATCAGTGAGCGCCTCAGCAGTGGTAGCAGCAGTGACGGCGTGGCAGTAAGGCGCAATGTCAACCATCGGCATTCCCCTTCACAGAAGTTGATCCAAGGCTTGGAACAAGGGTTCTGTGGTGGGCGCATCCATTGCCAATTGCTTGCTCAGAATACCGTGGAGGGCAATCAGCTTAAAGCTTGTTTCCACAGCGGCTGTGACAATGGCGGATGCTGCTGGCAAGTAGCCCATGGCTCCCAGATCGAGCAAGGCGCTGCGCCGCAGTTGTACATCCTCGTTGCTGAGGGCGGCAATGAGGCGATCGCCATAGATCGGAGCCGCTGTTAGCTGAAACAGCGCCCGGGCAGCGGCAAACTGTACCCGCGGCATCTCGTGCGCCAAAAACGGCTCGATCAGGGGAATGGCACTCGGACACCCCAGTTGTCCTAGGCTCTCGATGGTGGCTTCCACGGGCTGGACAAGGTGAGGGCGCCCCGGAACCAGAGTAGCCATGGCTACACCGCCCGCAAGGAGGGCTTTGAGCGGATCAACCGCAGCGGTATCTCCGATCTGCCCCAGCGCGACTGCGGCGGCTTCACGCACATAAAAGTCCTCGCACTCTAAACAGGCAACCAAGGACGGTACGGCGCGGCGATCGCCAAGCTTGCCGAGGGCACGGGCAGCATTGCGCCGCAGGGGGTAGCCCCCCAGTTCGGTGCGATCGCACTCATCTGTCAGAGCTGCAATCAGGGCACTGACAATCGACTGACGCTCAGCCACCGTCGCCACATCCACCCCAAACTTTCCCAACCACCATGCTGCATAGTAGCGAAGACTGGCATCCTCTCCTTGAAGCTGTTTCAGCATCTCAGGAACCGTTAGGGAGGTTGCGTCCGACACTGAGGCCATTACCATAGAACCCCAAACGTTAGGAGGCGGCAATAGGCGTAATGGAGACAATTTTGCCCCCCATACGGGCAATGCGCTGCATCTCTTCGTTCATGCGGCTGTAGGGCACAGTAATGAAGGTACTGCCACTCCGACGGATCGGAAAGCCCATTTTATCGGTTTCATCATTCTGTCGTAACCCCACGACCTCATAACGGAAGACACGGGCACCGGAAGGACTGTTGGCAGCACTACCAGCAGCGGTTTGACCAAACATAGCAACTGACTCCAATCTCAAACGTGACTCAACAACAAACTGCCCCTAGGCAGGCTTCACACTGACAATGCGTGCACCCGTACGTTGTAACTGCTGCATTTTGCTCGACAGTTGTTCGTAGGGCACCAAGAAAGCAGTGCTGCTGCGACGCACCCCCGGATAACCGGGCTGACGAATACCAGAGACTTCAATGCGATAGACGCGGCCACTCTGACCAAAGGAACCACCCAAGCAAGCACGTGGTGGCACATCGGCACTGGCAGCATAATACGCAAAGGCAGTATCACTGCCCGAAGGGGGGATCACGGTAGTCGGGGCATTGGTGGCCAAGTCCCGCGCTAACCGAGACATGGTTCCTTCCACTTGGGAGCGATCGCTGCTGGCATAGCCGCGATAGAGGCGAAACATCCGCCCAAAGGAAACACTGACTTGCCCCGGATGAAATTCAAAATCCCGATAGTAGGGAACCACTGAGTCGCCAAAGGCATCCGTGTATTCCTGAGAATCAATGTAGGAGTCAATGTCGGCATCAAACCCTTCATTTTCATAGAGGTCTAAGTGAAAAATCACCTCAGTCTCGTTGTAGGGGGGGCGACCCAACAGATGCTTGTAGTTCAACTCAATAACGCGGGTCTGAAAACTGCCGTAGAAAAATTTCTCTTTGTATAGCTCCGACTTGGCAACCGCCCGCACAAATTCGCGCACGCTAATTTTGCCATTGCGCAACAACGACTCGGCACTTACCAAGCGTTCCGACTCCATTACATAGTCATTGCCTAAGACCTGACGGTAAACGGCGCGGATCACCGTTTCCACATCTTCCTCGCTCCAGTTGGGGCGTAGCTCCACCCGCGGGGCGTTACTGAAGGCGGAGGTACCTAAGCGCGAAGCAGCAGCAGTAATAGCCACGGTACAAAACTCCTGAAACATCAAGGGGTACAAACAAGCCCGGCGTTGTAAACAAAGGGTCAGCCAAATGCCGACATCTGCTTACCTCACCGGGCGACAAGGGCTTACGCCAATTAGCTGAGGGCGTTAATGGCGTAGTCGATGTAGGCGTTGGCTTCCACCGCTGCCTGGCCGCTCAACCCATGGTTAGCTTTGATGTACTTCAGGGCTTCCACGTACCAGCTGGGGGACAGATCAAAGGTGCTGTTGATTTCTGCCAAACCAGCAATCAGGTACTCATCCATTGGGCCGGTACCACCGGCGACAAGACAGTAGGTCACCATCCGCAGATAGTAGCCGATGTCCCGAGCACACTTGGCTTTGCCTTCGGGGGTCGATGCATACTGAGAGCCTTGCATGGTGGTGGTGTAGGGGAATTTTTGATACACCGCTTGGGCAGCACCATCGATCAGGCTTTGCGCATTGTTGGTGAGAGCACGAGCTGCTTCCATGCTGGCAACGGCACGCTTGAAGCGACCATCAGCCGCTTGCAGTTCAGTATTGCTCAAGAAACGGCCTTGAGTATCGGCTGCAGCAATGGCTTCAGTAATCGGTGTTTTCATGGATAAGATGTCTCCCTAGAGTTTTCGTTTCAAAACGGTCAAAGATACGGTTTGCAATTGTGGCCTAGGCAACGGCAGCAGCGGCACGATCAAAGTAGCCAGCCACTTCCGACATCAGGGCGCTGCAATCGCCGGGAGTAATCCCGTTGGGATCGTTGGCGATCGCAATGGCGGCCTCTTTCATTTTCTGGATAGCAACAGCTACGGAAGAACCGGGGGTACCCAAGGCTTGGTAGGTTTCCCGCAGACCATTTAAGCAACGATCATCCAGCACACTGGAGTCCCCAGCCAAAATAGCGTAGGTGACATAGCGCAAGATGATTTCCATGTCGCGCAGGCAAGCAGCCATACGACGGTTGGTGTAAGCATTCCCACCGGGTTGAATCAGTTGGGGTTGCTCTGCAAAAAGTGCACGAGCTGCGTTGGCAACAATGGTCGAGGCGTTGCTGGTGATCCGGTTGACGGTATCCAGCCGCTTGTTGCCTTCTTTCACCAAGTTGGACAGGGCATCGAATTGGGCACTGGTGAGAAATTCACCCCGGGCATCGGCCTGAGCGACAACTTTGGCAAATGCATCTAGCATGGATCAATTCTCCTTAATTAAAGAAGTCAGGACTTCGTGTGCAGAGTTAGGGTAACGGCGGCCTCAAGCCCTAAAGCAAGGTACGCCGGAACGGTTCTGACCGCTGAGTGCTGAACGCTCGTGAAATTCAGTGAGGTACGCAACAACGGTGCTGTTAAACCCTTCAGGTATTTCTTATACAATGCGGTGGGAAGTCTGTTTCGGAATAGTTATTAATTTGTAAAATACTTTATTCAGATAAATTAAATTTGGGGCGATCGCCATAAAAGCGCCCCAGTTCACCCTAAGTTTTTCCTAAGTTTGATGAAGATTTTTTAACATTATTCTCAGGAAGTAACTGTAACCATGACCGAGCCTGTGCAGTTCAGCTTATTTGATCCGGTTCCTAGGGCTGAAGCCGTGAGCAGCCCGCCGTTGGATGCCGATACCTATGCCCAAATTCCCCAGCGGGCTGACGTGGCGATTCCTGCGGGCACCTACGCTGATCTGGCCGCCTTAAACAGCCACTGCCAAACCTGCCGGCGCTGTGCTTTAGGGGCAACCCGCACCCATGTGGTGGTGAGCCGAGGTAATCCAAAGGCAAAACTGATGATTATTGGTGAAGGCCCCGGCCAAGCAGAGGATGAAAGTGGCCGCCCCTTTGTGGGGAAAGCGGGGCAACTCTTGGATAAAATTCTTGCCTCGGTTAACTTAGACAGTGAGGAAGATGCCTACATTTGCAATATTGTGAAGTGCCGCCCGCCCGGGAATCGGGTGCCTGAACCGGCTGAGATTGCCGCCTGTTTACCCTACCTGCTAGAGCAAATTCGCTTGGTGGATCCGAAAATTATTCTTTTGGCGGGGGCAACAGCCGTGCGGGGGCTATTGCAAGACCCGCAAGGAATTACAAAAATCCGTGGTCAGTGGCTAGAGTGGCAAGGCCGTTGGTGTATGCCGATCTTTCATCCGGCTTACCTATTGCGCAATAATTCCCGGGAACCCGGCAGCCCCAAGTGGTTGACATGGCAGGATATACAGACGGTGCGCGATCGCCTTCGCCAGTTGGGGTAGTACCGCAGGTGGGGCTAATCAGGATTGCGGGGATGCTCCTGTAAGTAGCGTAGCCACAGTTTCGACAGCTCTCGCGCCTGCGGTACCTTGTCGCTGACGATGTGGTACATTCGCCGTGGCCGCCCGCGACCTTCGACCTTTTTCCAGTAACCATCAATAATCCCCTCGTCCTCTAGAAATTTGAGGGCACTGTAGAGCACCGTATCGGACAACCGATAGAAGGGATACTCGTTTTCAATGGCTTGAATCAGGGCAGTGCCGTAGGAATCCCCCTTCTCAACAAGGGTATAGAGAACGTAGCAAACCGCAACTTCCTTACTCAAGTAAATCGGTGGCGGCTGCCGAAAAAACGTATAGATGTCTTCGAGTTTCATTGCCTGAACCTTTGTGATCCGCGTGCAAGACTGTCCTTAGATTGCCCCCCAAATCAGTTCTTAAACAATAGGTCGGCTAGGTTAGTGAACAGCAAACCATTAATAACGTAGGCACAATTGGCATTAGGGACGAAATTCCCCATACCCCTTAACTTTACTCCGATGCAAGTCGCTGTAGGTAATTGTTGAGATTCACCATTAAGCCCCTAGGCAGTAAGCAATGAGGACTATTGCGATTGACTTAGGGTAGTGTTTCTGATTTTAGGAGATTTCAGAGTAAAGTTTTGAGTGCATGATAATTCCCTACTTATAAAAAATCAACCTAGGGAGTGTTAATTTATGCTGCGAGATAGGTTTGGCCGTCGTAACCTCTGGCGAGGGCGATCGCCAGCCCTAAGAACCATGGCAAAATAGAGGCGTATTTTTAATTGCTATGGAAGCCTAGGTTTTATGGTGTGCCTCAATCGAACCTCCTTGATCTCACTAATTCTCACCCTCGTAGCGGTCGTGCTAGTGGGGTGCGGCGGCCCTAGTGCCACCACTACTGTGCCCCCCACCTACAGCGACCTACAGATCACCCGTATTAACGACTACCTCAGTGACATTGAGAAAAATGCGGAGCGGTTCGCCGACCTCGAAGCAAGCATTGCTAAAGCAGACTGGCAAGAAGCGGGCAATATTATGCGCGGCAGCCTCGGAGAAATGCTCATGGATATGCGCGCCCTGAACCGCAATCTCCTCGCCAAAGATCAACCTACCCCCACAGCCCTCACCCGCGCCCTAACAGAAGACTTCCTAAAAATTGATCAAGCGGCTGATCTCAACAGCGTTCCCCTTGCCCAAGAAGGGTTTCGCGATGCTACCGCAGACTTTAACGCCTACCTCAATAGTTTGCCAAAGCTATCCTAAAAGACCTCTGTTGCGTTATCCCCATTGCCCATGTCCTTTGTCGGCCTGCATATTCATAGTGATTACAGCCTCCTCGATGGTGCCAGTCAGCTTCCAGACTTAGTGGCACGGGCAATAGAACTGGGGATGCCGGCGATCGCCCTGACGGATCATGGGGTGATGTACGGCGCAGTAGAGTTACTCAAACTCTGCCGGGGCAAGCCCCTCAAGCCAATTATCGGCAATGAAATGTACGTCATCAATGGCGACATTACCAAGCAGGAGCGCAACCCCCGCTATCACCAAGTGGTCTTAGCCAAAAATAAACAGGGTTATCACAATCTATGTAAGCTCACTAGCATTTCCCACTTACAAGGGTTTCAGGGCAAGGGCATTTTTGCCCGCCCCTGTATTAACAAAGAGCTATTGGCTCAGTATCGGGAGGGCTTAATTGTCACCAGTGCCTGCCTTGGGGGTGAAATTCCCCAAGCGATCCTCCAAGGGAAGCCGGAGGTTGCCCGCAGCGTTGCCCGCTGGTACCAAGCAACTTTTGGCAATGACTTTTACCTTGAAATTCAAGACCATGGCTCCCAAGAAGATCGCATTGTCAACGTTGAACTGGTGCGCATCGGGCAGGAACTTGGCATCGAGATTATTGCCACCAACGATTCCCACTTTATCTCCTGCTACGATGTCGAAGCCCACGATGCCCTTCTGTGCATTCAAACCGGCAAGCTCCTCACCGATGAGAAGCGCTTGCGCTACAGCGGCACAGAGTACCTAAAATCGTCGGCGGAAATGGCACGGCTGTTTCGCGATCACCTGCCAGAGGACGTGATCCAAACCGCCCTAGCCAATACCCTCAAGGTTGCTGACAAGGTCGAGTCCTACAATATTTTCCGTGAACCCCAAAGCCCAGACTTTCCCGTTCCTTCAGGCCATACGGCCGATACCTACCTCGAGCAAGTCGCTTGGCAAGGTCTGATGGCACGGTTCCAAGTTCAACAGCGGGATGCCCTTGACCCCACCTATCGGCAGCGGCTGGAGTACGAGCTGAAAATGCTTCAGCAGATGGGCTTTTCCACCTACTTTTTAGTTGTTTGGGACTATATCAAGTACGCTCGGGATAACGGCATTCCCGTCGGCCCCGGGCGAGGCTCCGCCGCCGGCTCCTTGGTTGCCTACGCCCTGCGCATTACCAATATTGACCCTGTCCACCACGGCTTGCTGTTTGAGCGGTTTCTTAACCCCGAACGCAAATCCATGCCGGATATTGACACTGATTTTTGCATTGAACGCCGCGAAGAAGTTATCCAGTACGTGACCCAAAAGTATGGCAGCGATCGCGTCGCCCAAATTATTACCTTTAACCGCATGACCTCAAAAGCCGTCCTCAAAGACGTTGCCCGAGTGTTAGATATTCCCTACGGCCAAGCCGATCAGATGGCCAAGCTCATTCCCATTGTCCGTGGCAAACCCACCAAACTCGCGGTGATGATTTCCGATGACACCCCTTCGCCAGAATTCAAAGAAAAGTACGACAGCGATCCTGACGTGCGCCGCTGGGTGGACATGGCCATGCGGATTGAGGGTACCAACAAAACCTATGGGGTGCATGCCGCTGGCGTGGTCATTGCCTCCGAGCCATTAGATCAAATTGTGCCTCTGCAACGGAACAATGATGGGGCAGTCATTACCCAATACTTCATGGAAGATTTAGAGTCCCTTGGCCTCCTCAAGATGGATTTCCTTGGGCTGAGGAACTTGACCATGATTCAAAAAACCTGCGATCTGGTGCAGCAAAACCGTGGTCAGTCCCTTGATGTGGATGCCTTACCCTTGGATGATCCTAAAACCTACCAAATTTTGGCCGAGGGCAAGTTAGAAGGGATCTTTCAGCTTGAATCCTCAGGAATGCGCCAGATTGTGCGGGATCTCAAACCCTCCAACCTTGAGGACATTTCTTCGGTCTTGGCGCTCTATCGTCCGGGACCGTTGGATGCTGGCTTGATTCCTAAGTTTATTAACCGTAAGCATGGCCGTGAGCCGATCGCCTACCAGCACGAACTCCTCCAGCCCATTCTCAAGGAAACCTATGGGGTTCTTTGCTATCAAGAGCAGATCATGCGGATGGCACAAGACCTTGCGGGCTACTCCCTCGGCCAAGCGGATCTACTGCGGCGCGCCATGGGCAAAAAGAAAAAAGAAGAAATGGAAAAGCACCAAGCCCTTTTTATTGAAGGCGCCGCTAAAAATGGTGTGCCCAGTGCCGTGGCGCAGGAACTTTTTAAGCAGATGCTGGACTTTGCCGAGTACTGCCTCAGTGGCGACACAGCAGTGATGACGGTTGAGTATGGGGCATTACCCATTGAGCAGCTAGTAACTGAGCGTTTACAGTGCCATGTCTATAGCCTTGATCCCCATGGTCACCTCTATACTCAGCCCATTGCCCAGTGGCATTTTCAGGGGTTCCGGCCAATTGTAGAATATACCCTCGCCAATGGCTCGACGATCCGTGCCACCCCCGATCATCGCTTTATGACCACCACAGGGGAGATGCTACCCATTGAGCAAATTTTCCAAGAACAGCGACATCTGCTACAACTGCCGGCAGTGCTGAGTCAGCCCACGCCTAGCTCTAAGAGAATTGCGCTGGATATTTTGGCGTAGAATAGCTCAAATCTCACTTTGTACCTAACCTATGACACAACGCCAAGGTTTAACGGTGTGGTTCACCGGTCTCTCTGGGGCGGGTAAGACAACCCTTGCCCACTACGTTTTCAAACATCTTTGCGAAGCAGGCTATCCTGTCGAGATGTTGGATGGCGATATTATCCGTCAACACTTAACCAAGGGGCTGGGATTTTCTAAAGAGGACCGAGATGAAAATATTCGCCGGATTGGCTTTGTGGCTGAACTGCTCACCCGGCATGGGGTGATTGTCATTGTCTCGGCCATTTCCCCTTACCGCGAGGTGCGGGAGGAGGTGCGGGCTAAAATTGGTCGCTTTGTGGAAGTGTTTGTCAACGCCCCCCTGATGGTGTGTGAACAGCGGGATGTGAAAGGGCTATACAAACGGGCGCGGGCTGGGGAAATTCGCAACTTTACGGGAATTGATGATCCCTACGAACCCCCCCTCCATCCAGATGTTGAATGCTGCACCCATCTGGAAAGTATTGACGAGAGTGTGGCTAAAATTCTCAAGTTCGTGATGACAATGCTGACCTCAGAGCCGCAAGGTACTACCGCAGTAGGTTAGGCAGTGCGATGATCTCAAATACTATGCCAAGACACTAGCTACGCTGAACCATCGGCTCCTTTGCGGCTTCTAATAGAGAGCCTAGGCACTTCGTAAGGCCACAATGGGGTCAAGCTGGGCGGCGCGTTGGGCGGGAACGACCCCAAAAAATAGACCGATACTGCCGGAGACGCCAACGGCTAAGACAACAGCGACGGGGGCAACACCTGCCTCTAGGGGTGTGAGGGCAGCCACCAAGAGCACACCACCCACCCCTAGCCCGGTTCCCAGTAAGCCCCCTAGAGCCGAGAGGATAATGGCCTCAATCATAAACTGTGCCAGAATATCCCGCTGTGTGGCACCAATGGCTTTACGGAGGCCAATTTCTTGGGTGCGTTCTGTCACTGAAACCAGCATGATGTTCATAATGCCAATCCCGCCCACCAGCAGAGAAATGCCGGCGATCGCCGCCAGCATCAGGGTGAGGGCATTGCTAATGTTCCCAATGATTTGCAGGGCTTCTTTTTGGGTTTGGATGGTAAAGTCATCCTCATCCACAATTTGGTGCCGCAGGCGCAGCAGGTTAGTAATCTGGAACTTTGCGGCATCAATACTTTGCTCATCCCGCGCCGATACAGAAATAAAGGTTAAGGAAATACCATAGGGCGATCGCTGGCCAACAATCCGTGAGGCCATCGTCGTAATAGGAATGTAGGCGGCTTCATCTTGGTTATTCCCAAGAAAGGCTCCCTTTTCTGCCATTACCCCGATGACTTCAAAGGACAGATTTTTAATGCGAACCTGTTGTCCAATAGGGTTTTCGTTAATAAATAGCTTTTTGGCTAGGTCGGATCCCAAAATCACCACCCGCCGATGCCGCTCCAAATCTTGGTCGGAAATAAACCGTCCCCGCTCAACAGTAAAGTTGCGTACCGAGGGAAAGGTGGGGGTGGTGCCCACAATCAGGGCGTTCGTATTGCGCCCACGATAGGTGATGCGCTGTTGCACTTGAATTTGGGGAGCGACTTCAGCCACGGTGGGAATTTGCGTGGCGATCGCCTTGGCATCCTCTAGCACAAGGGTTTGCGGCACTTCAAAGGTACGGTTACGGGCTTGGGGGGTTCCCGGCACAATAAATAGCGTATTTGGGCCGAGGGACTCAAACTGTCCTGCTGCATACCGCTGTGCTCCTTGCCCCACCCCCACCATCGCAATGACCGCAGCATTGCCAATCATAATGCCCAGCATGGTTAGACCACTGCGCAGGCGGTTGGCCTTGAGGGKGGCGATCGCCATGCGAATACTTTCACCAATATCCATGTTGCCTTTGACTCACGGGTTCCGGTTACTGCACTCAATGTAGCGCAAATAACATTGACAACGTTGGCAACAGTATTTATACTATGCCATGGCATTAAGGGGGTTAACGCCAACTACTGCCATTTTAGACCTTAGGAGAAACCACGTATGGATTCTAGTAGTAACCAAAGTGTTGCTTCTCAAGAACCCATTCCTGCTAACGAAGACCCCTGCCATAGGTGGAGCGGTGTTCACGGGGCGATCGCTCAGATGAGTCTGGCTTGCAACCTCGATCGTTGGGATTAGGAGTGCCGCGCTACGATTCATCTGCGCCCGTTCCAGAGCAGGTTCGCTGCAATAAGGAGATGAATCATGCGCACTATCCTCTGCGATAAGTACGTTCCCTTGGGTTATCGTATTTTGGCTGGTCAATCTCAGGCCATTCCATAGCTTTTTGAGTATTTCCGTAGGCTGTGCTCACAGGATTCTGCGGGCAACAGATGACACAACCAAGCTCTCCATAGCTGCTCTGGGCAGACTCAGGGCAATGGGGGTGGTCTTCTATTGTGCTTTTGGAGTTTAACACCTCTCAACAAAGGCAGGGCTATGCTTTAGCGCTGCCTAGCCTGTAGCTGCTAATGCTGAGCATTTTTCGTGGGCATTGCCATCATCCGCAACCTTATTGGAGTTTCAGTGTTTCCAGTCTTCGCCTTACCTTAATGTCTCCATGGAGGTAAATCATGTCTGATGAGCTAAAGAAAAGGTTTCTGTGCCCCTACATTCCCTACCGTGGTCAGATCACCCTTGACACGCTGACCTTTGATGCCAACCTACAGGAATTTGCCCAGCGCTCAGGCCTCATTGCTGCGCTGCATTCTGCCGGAAAACTCTCCTCTGAGGAGGCCTTTGCATCCATTTCTAGTCTCTGGTGGGAATTAGCAGATGCGTATTTACCGCTGGCGCACTCCCGCCCCAGCGACGCTTAGACAGTATCAACAACGGATAAGGAGCACGCCCATGATTATGAACCCCCTTGAGGATTTGCTGACCTACCCCCAAGGCTTAGGTGCAGCCAAGCGGACAGCAAATCAACTGAGTACTTCTGACCTAGTGCGCGCCCTGCGGCAAATTGACCCAGCTAAGCGAGTACTGGCGTTTCGGCTCCTCGAAAAAGACAAAGCCATTGCCGTGTTTGAAGCCCTGACTCCCGATGAGCAGGCCACCCTCACTGAAGGTATGACCGATCCGGAAATCATTAGCGTTTTAGAGGCTCTTGAAGCGGATCAACGGGTTCGTCTTTTTGAAGAGTTGCCAGCAAAGGTGACCAAACGCCTACTCAGCCAACTCAGCCCCGAATCACGGCAGGCGGTAAACCTACTCCTTGGCTACCCTGAGGGCACCGTTGGCCGCCGGATGAACTTGCGTTATTTGGCTTTACGAGACACTATCACAGTGGGGGAGGCGATCGCCACCATCCGCAATAGCAGTGTTGAGGCTGAAGAGCTAGGCATTATTTTTGTCAGCCTATTTCTTGGCATATCGGCTTGATCCATGACAACTACTGATTTTATCGTGCGTCTTGTCGTGGCGTTCTGCCTAGGGGCAGCTCTAGGTCTAGAGCGGCAATGGCGACAACGCATGGCAGGGTTGCGCACCAATACCCTTGTAGCGACGGGGGCGGCTCTCTTTGTGATGCTCTCGGCACTCACGCCCGGAGATGCCAGCCCCACTCGGGTGGCAGCGCAAGTTGTTTCGGGGATTGGTTTTTTGGGCGGTGGTGTCATCCTACGGGAAGGACTGTCTGTGCGGGGGCTAAACACAGCGGCAACGCTGTGGTGCGCAGCGGCAGTGGGATCACTGAGTGGAGCTGGTTTGCTCTATCAGGCAACGTTAGGGGCGATCGCCGTCTTGGCCGCTAACTTAGTATTGCGTCCCCTAGGCTATCGGATTAACCAACAACCCCTCAAGGGCACAGAGTTAGAACTGTGCTATCGCTGCGATGTGATCTGCCATAGCCAGAGCGAAGCCTTGATCCGTGCGTTATTTTTGCAATCCATCGGTAATACTAAACTCACGCTGCGATCGCTGTTTAGCGAAGATTTGGAAGATAAACCAGACTATGTTCAGGTACAGGCCGAGCTCACCACTCAAGAGCGGAACGACGAACGACTAGAGCAAATCGTCAGTCGCCTGAGCCTTGAGCCAGGGGTTGTATCCGTTCGCTGGCGGATTATTGAGGCAGAGTATGGATGAACTACCCCATCCGGTAGCTGGCAAATCTTGCCGTGAGCGATGCGCCTCTAAGCTGCATCGTCTTTAGAGTAGATTGGTCTAGATTATGATTAGCAGTTGACCCCGTTAGGAAGCAAAACTGTGACATTCGGCCAATGGATTGGCTTACTGGTCTTGGGGGTATGCCTATACATCCTCTGGGAGATCCGCCAAGTACTATTGTTGGTTTTTTTGGCGGTGGTACTAGCAACTGCCCTCAACTGGTTCCAACTGCATTTGCAACGCTTAGGGTTCCGCAGAGGTCGGGCGATCGCCATCAGTATTAGCCTCAGTTTTTTCCTCATTGCTGGCTTCTTTCTAATTATAGGAGTGATGTGGGCGGGCTAAAACCCCTCCGCTTTAGCGAGGGGATACAGCCAACTCAGGGGGCTTTAGCCCTCTCTATGTGTTAAACTAGAGACGTGGAAAGTAGGCGTATCAACTACGCGAAGAAACATCCTAGTACGGAGAAATCCCGGCAAGTAAGTCACTACTGCTTTGGCGGCAAGCCTAAACCACTGCAAGCAATGGCAGGATGTTGAGCGTATCGAATTGGCTAGTGTTGAAAAGCGCGAAACCACGAACCGAAACATAAACGTAGTCCCAATAGCAGAAATGCTTGAGGTGAGTAGGGGGTCTTTGACTGCCCCCACCCGCATTAAGTTGTGGGTGACAGCTCAAGGGAAAAGCGAAGCAACGCGGCTTCAGCCCGTTGCGCAGCATCCGTTGGGAATCCCCTCTCTTTCAAGGAGGGGAGAAGTCAAAGGTTCGCCTAGGAGGCTTCCCTCGTCGGGTGAATGGTGGCAATCAACGAACCACCGATGGCGATCGCCACCGCTAGCGCCACAAGCACAGGAACTAGCCCCCACCAAGTTTCGGCAATCCCCGCGAGGGCAAGGGGCAGGCTGAGGGCAATATTGACAAGGTTATTTTGTAACCCAAAGATGGTGCCCCGCTGCTCCGGCGGTGTCATGACCTGAACAGTGGTTTGCATAGGAATAGCGACCAACGCCGCAAAGAAACCAAACCCCACAATAAAGGTTCCGCTTAGCCATAATGACTGTAGGGAAAAGGCAAGCCCCAACAGCATTCCCCCCATCCCCCAGCACCCGAGCAAACTCCACAGACGATAGGAGAGCCACCTTGTCCCGATATTCAGCAGTAATGCGCCCAGCCCTAACCCCACTGCGGCCGCAGCGAGCAAAAAGCCAAATTGATCGGTGTCAAGGGCAGGCATGACCTCTGCCAAACGAACAACAAGTACCGACATTGCTGCAACAACTGAAAACAGTAGGATCAACTGCATCAGCGCGAAGCGCAGCGCCGTATATTGCCCCAACAGGTGTAGCCCTTGGCGCAGCTCTTGCCAAACTTGGCGGTAGCGACTGGGGGGCAGGTGGCAGTGATCCGGAGGGCGCAACAGAAACAAAAAGGCAGCAGCACTGCCATAGCAAAGACTGACAAAGATTGCACCGCCCCATTGCGGCTGCCAGTGACTAGCCAAGGTCAGGAGCGGTTCGCCCGCTGCAAATCCCAGCACCAAAGCCGCCATCATCGTGAGGGTATAAAGAGAGTTCGCAGAAATTAAGTGAGACTTATCGACCAATAGGGGAATGGCTGCCTGTTCCGCAGGCGCAAAGAATTGGGTCAAGCTGGAGATGGCAAAGGTGAGCAGCAGCAGTACCATAAAACCGCTAAGGCGACCCGTTGCCATGAGCGTTGTGGAGGGGACAGCCAAGACTAGAAGAGCGCGGTAGAGATTTGTAACAATGAGCACTTGTTTTTTGGACCAGCGATCCACAAATACCCCTGCCACCGAACCGAGCAAAATGGCCGGAATGGTAAAGGCCACCATAATGGCAGATACCCAGCCACTAATACTCTGGTCGGGAGGTTGAAAGAACTGAGTGGTGAGGGCAATCACAAGCACAAGGTAAATTTTGTCCGCCAGCTGAGAGCAGACTTGGGCAAGCCACAGGGCAATGAAATTGCGATTTTGCCAGAGGGGGGGTACTGGCGCTGGAGGTGAAATCACGCGAATGTCGGGCTCAACGGTCATGGCTGTGGCACCATCAGGGGTGAAAAACAGGTATCAAGGAGGGGGGACACCCGCAGAACTTTATCAAAATGAAACTGCATATACTGCCGCAACACCCGCTCTAAGGACAGCCAAACACTTAGAGGATAGACCTGAGACGCCTCTAGAAAATTCTTGAGGTCGCACTCTTGGGTGGCTGGGGTTGCAAGCCACTGCCCCAGACGCACTTCGCTGGCGGTAAGCTGGCGATCGCCCCGACCGGTTGTTAGCAGCCCCCCCGCCGCAAAGCTAAAGCCCAGTCGCCAATCAGTGTCTGCCGCAGGCACATGAATAGCTCCGCCGCCGTCGCCACACTGGTGCCATTGGGGGGCAATACCGCTAAGGTCAAGAAGACGGCAGAGACTTCGCAACAACACAGCAAGAGCTGCCCGACTGGATAGCTGCTGCAATTGCTCTAGGGTGGTGCACAGTAAATCAAAGAGTTCCGGCTGCGGCTGAGGATGATCCGCTTGGTACAGCACCACTTCCCCAAGGTACTGAGCCGCTGTAATCCTCGCCAGTTGAGTGGTCAGCCCATGATAGGTCATCACGGTTTCCGCTTGCAGGATGCGATCTAAGCTGCGACCATTGGCAATAAATAACTGATTGACCACAAACAGATCAACCCGTCCCCCTAACCTAGAGCGGGATCCACGGCAGTGGGGAGCTACCAATTTCAAAAGGCCGCGATCGCGCGTAAGGACACTCAAGAGGCGATCGTTTTCCCCCAAGGGCATGGCTTTAAGATTGATTCCAACAGTGGTGTAGGTGCGGCTCATGGCCAGAAAAACAACAGGATCATTGTCTTCCTTTAGCCTATCGCGGCACGTTGCCTATACAGCGATCAACTTATCCCGATCAAGCCCCTCAAGAATGCTTAAGGGTTCAATACGCGAAAACTCTTGGCTGCTTTTGTGGGCAAAGTGCAGCACCCACGGTAAGCGGGCATGGCCATAGCCACTGGCTGGATGCAACTGTGCCAAGTAAACTTCCCCGCCCTAGAAGGGCGAGGCTTTCTGTAGCCCTCCGGCTATCTCGCAAGCCAGCCAGGAGCCTCCAGGCAGCGTTACGGACTGCCCCAAAAGCGCAATATTGATTGCTCCATTTAGGTCTGCATCACCAATCCATCCGCAATGCCCACACTTGAACTTTTTTTCAGTCCTCAGCCCAATATGCAAGCAACAATGGCAGGTTTGACTGGTATAGGCAGGTGGTACAGCAACCACCTCAACTCCTTCCTTGATACCCTTGTATTCCAAGAATTGTCGCAACTGATAGAACGCCCAACTGTTAGACCGTCTCCGCTCGGTCGTGTTTCTCGGTTGCTGGTTGATTCTATCTCGAATGCCTGTCAAATCCTCGATAGCAACAATGGCATGGAGTTGTTTTGCTTCACGAATGATCGATGCACTGATGGAATGATTGAGCCATCGCTGAAAACGTCTCTCCCTCCCCGACAGCCGTTGCAGGACTTGTCGGCATCTACGCCGACTCGACCGTGTGCCCTTCGAGGCTTTTTGCTGGAGCGATGCTCTCACTTTGGCGAAATGATCTCGGACTTGATTCAACTGCTTAGCATCCCAACCTTTATCGGTACTAGTTTTAGCGATTTCACGCCGACCGAAATCAACGCCAATCCCCTTGTCCGACCGAATGGGTTCAGGAGCTTCGTCGCTCAGTTGAATGTGGATGTAGTATCTTCCATCTCTGTGCTTGCACAGTTGAGCCGAAGTGGGTTTACACCCCTTCAGCTGGCCGCGCTGGTAGTGTCCTATTTCCAGTTTGATGTGTTCTCTACATCCCAGCAGGGTCAGGCTGACTGTCCAATCCTTCTCCCGAAAAGAGAAGATTCGGGCATCGTAGTCTGCCGAAGTTGGACGAAACGCTTTGACAGGTTTGCCCTTCACTTTGGCTGTTTTTCGATTCGCCCCAACCCTGGCGCAAACCCTGACTGCCTGATTAGCACTCAACCCAAACTGTTCTCGCAGGTCGTTATAGACCAACGACTGAATCGTTGTTTTGCTGGTTGTTTTGGGTTTGACTCGCTCATTGGCATAGTTGCAAGCAGCAGCAAACGCCTGAAGCACTGCCTCAATCTTGGCATTTTGTTCGGGTGTGGTTGCAAGTTTGCAAACTAGTGTGAGAGTTTGTTTCATCCTCTTATATTCCCACATGTAACTATGAAAAACAAGCGTACTAAACCTGGCAATTTCGGGGGTATTGAACCCCTCTCAATTGCCGCTCCTGTCCCTCCCCGACCTGAAGGGTGCGGGGCTTCTCGGAGGTTTTCTGTGAAATTCAGTTTCTGGGCTTGGAGATTGATAACCTTGAGGTGTTACAGCCTAGTTTGCAGCTTTTACAGCAGGTTCTCGATGCTCTCAGCGATCGCCCAACTATTTTGGCCTACCTTAAGAAAATCAGTGCCTTGCGGCAGACGATAACCGACAATTTAGAGGCAGCGCTGCAGCAGTATTCCCACCTTGCAGACACACCCGACGTTAAAGAGGCGATCGCTAACATCCATTCTGTATTTGACATTGTTGAAATTCGCGTACAGCAACTCCTCTCTCGCGAAGCGAACCCCGATGAATGGGTTAGAATGCCTATCCATGAATTACAGAAACAATTTGAGCAGGTTTTCCAAGCGATTGAAAAAAATAGTAAGGGGCGCTATCGTATCCTCCACAATATTGCCGCCCAAAAAGCTTCAGACTACTACCTGGTGTTTGATATTGCCTCTCCCGATGGTAAGGTCATATTGATGCCACACATTTTTGAAGACGTGATGCGGGATCTCATTGCTAATGCCCGCAAATATACCGATCCCGGGGGGAAAATCATTGCTGGTTTAGCAGAGTGTGCTGATCACCTTAAATTTGTGGTTGAGGATACTGGCTGTGGCATTCCCAGCGATGAATTGGCTAAAGTCGTGGGCTTTGGCCAGCGCGGCTCAAACGTACAGCAGCGGCGAACCATGGGAGGTGGGTTTGGTCTTACCAAAGCTTTTCTTGTTACCAAGCGCTTAGGGGGGCGCATGTGGATCCGGTCTGCGGTGGGAGCAGGCACACGCATTACCCTGAAGGTGCCGTTGCCGATAGAAGGTGCTGCAAGTGCTGTTGCGCTGGTTGATAGTGCGGATTAAACTCAAGGGTTTTCTGAAAGTACGTAATAGCACGCTCCTGTTCTTGGAGGGTCATATAGGTAAACCCTAGGCTATAGGCAGGCTGAGTCGTCATCCACTGGCGATCAAAGGGTTCGCTGCGATCGTAGGTACCACGGCTGAAAAGGTCTAAGCAGCGATGAAAGTAGGGCAGTGCCCCTCGTGGTAGCCCCAGTTCAAAGACAATCAGACCTGCTGCATAAAGTAGTGGCGGGTAGGCATTGAAGTACCTGAGGCCATAACTGGCATAGTACTGTGCAGTGTCGTAGTCCTTCGCCTCGAAGGCTGCGTAGGTTGCCCAAAACAGTAGGTGACGGAGCCAAGTGGTCTCTTGGGGAAGCCGCTGCTGCTCAATATCCTCGGCGATCGCGTCAAGGGCTTGATGGTACCAATCGCGCGACTGCTCGGTTTGGCCACAGGCGGCATAGTGATCCCCTAGGCACACCAAGTTCATCAGCCGCCGATCGCCCCGCTGTACCATCTGCTCCAGAATCGGGATATTGCGATCGCGGATTTTTTTGAGAAATTGTTCCTGCGTTTGCTGGTTATGGTGCAACAGATGTATCCCTTTGAGTGCCCCAACCTTGCCTTGAGCAGTGTTCAATTGTTCATGTAACGCCCCCACAAACCTCAGCCCTAGCTGACGACGGGCAAAGCGAACGTTGGCAAAGTCACTCCAGTTGTGGTGCGTGCCTGCTTCTTGCCGCAACACGCTAAAGCAATCAATCCCTTGATCAAGGAGCTGCGATCGCCAGTGGGAATCCGTAACAATGAGTTCTTCATCGGCATCGATATAAAAAATCCACTCTCCTGTTGCCCACTGTAAAGAATAGTTGCGAGCTGCCGCAAAATCCTGTTGCCACTCAACGGCATAAACATGGGGAGTAAACTCGCCGGCGATCGCCACCGTGTCATCCTCAGACCCTGTATCCACAAGGATGATTTCGTCCACCCACGGCTGCACCGAGGTTAAGCAGCGCCGTAACTGGTGGGCTTCATTTTTAACAATCATGCACAGAGACAGGAGGGGAGCCATTGAACCTTAGGCTGCAATGACGGGATTATTTCCAATTGTGGCAGAGCGATCGCCCATGCCAATCCGTATGCGACCATAAAAATAAAACCCCTGCCAGTCGAGGAGCAACACTGAATGAGTGTCATGGAACAACCAACCTTAAGTGTGGGGTTGCGGGTGCGTGTTAAGCCTTCAACCATCATGTACCACCATCCTGACCACCGGAATCAACCCTTTGACATTCAAGGGCTGGAAGGAGAAATCATCGCCATCCTCAGCGATTGGCAAGGTCGCCCCATTAGTCCCAACTATCCCTGTCAAGTTCGCTTTAGCCCTAAATTTATCGCACACCTGCACCCCGATGAACTCGAAGTCATCTCTGATCCACCCCGATAGAGGAGCTGACCTGTGGCCGCAACCTTACTGTTAGTTGATGATGAGCCTGGGCTGCGAGAGGCGGTCACCGCCTATCTTGAAGACAGCGGCTTTGAAGTGACGGCGGTTCCCAGTGGCCAAGCGGCGCTGGACTATTTGCAACACCATGTGCCAGATCTCATCATTACCGATATCATGATGCCGCAAATGGATGGCTATGCCTTTCTTGAGCAGGTGCGGCAACAACCTCATCTCAATCATATTCCCATTGTCTTTTTGACTGCCCGCGGCATGAAGCGCGATCGCATTCAGGGGTACGATGCTGGCTGCGATGCCTACCTCTCTAAGCCCTTTGACCCCGATGAGTTGGTGGCCATTATCAATAACCTCTTACGACGGCAAGCCGCCGCCCGGGATGACGCAGAACCCAACCTTGCCAGCCTTGCCCAACAAATTGCTGAACTGCGCGCCATGCTTGTGCAAGACGGGGGACGACCGAAACCGCCACCGTCCATTCAACTGGATTTAACCCCCCGTGAAGCCAGCGTGTTGCAACTGGTGGTGCAGGGGCTGATGAACAAAGAAATTGCCAGCCAACTCAATACCAGCGTGCGCAACATTGAAAAGTACGTCAGCCGTCTCTTTGTCAAAACGGGCACCAGTAGCCGTACCGAGCTAGTGCGCTTTGCCCTTGAAAACCATTTAGCGCACTGAGACGGGCAGGTTAGAGGCTTGGTGCTGCCGCCAAAAGCTTTTGGGTGTAGGGATGCTGCGGTTGGGCAAAGAGGGTTGCCGTGGGAGCCACTTCAACGATTTTACCAGCGTGCATCACCGCGATGCGATCGCAAAACCCCCGTGCCACCGCTAAATCGTGGGTAATAAACAAATAGGTAAGCTGGAGGCGTTCTTTCAACTGCTGCATGAGCACTAAAATCTGACGTTGAATATGGGCATCTAGCATACTCACGGGTTCATCACAGACCACAAACTGTGGCTGAGTAATCAGGGCGCGGGCGATCGCCACCCGCTGCCGCTGTCCCCCGGACAACGCATAGGGATAGCGCTGGTAATACTCCCTACTGGGGGTGAGTTCCACTTGGTTGAGCATCTCGAGCACTCGCTGCTGCGCTCTCCCACGGTCAAGCAGGCGATGAATGAGCAGTGGTTCCAACAGGTTTTCCCCCACTGTCATTTTCGGGTTTAGGCAGGCATGGGGGTCTTGAAACACCATTTGAAAGCTGCGCCGCGCGGCTCGCAGATCTTGAGGGGACAGTTTGCCAAGGCTCTGCCCCAAAAAGACCACCTCCCCCGCCGTAGGGGGAATTAACTGCAAAATCAAACGGGATAGGGTACTTTTGCCACAGCCCGACTCCCCGACCAAGCCGAGGGTTTCGCCCCGCCGTAGGCACAAATCGACCCCATCCACTGCCGGAATGATGGTTTTGGGTTGCAGCCAGCCACCCAAGCGGTAGTGTCGTTGTAGCCCTTGTACCTCCACTAGCACCGGTGCAGCCTCAGGGAGAGCAGACGTGGTTAAGGGGTGGGGGTGAGCCGCGGCAAGAAGGGATTGAGTATAGGGGTGCTGGGGCTGGGTCAATACGGTTGTGGCAGTATTGATCTCAACAATTTTACCGGCGTGCATCACCGCCAAGCGATCGCAATAGCGCGCCATCAAGGCCAAATCGTGGGAAATCAGCAACAACCCTTTTTGCTGCTCTTGACAGAGGCGGGTCAGTTCATCGAGAATTTCAGCCGCCACCGTTACATCCAGGGCAGTTGTTGGCTCATCGGCAATGATGAGCTGCGGGTCTAACAGCAGCGCTAGGGCGATCGCCACCCGCTGCCGCATCCCACCGCTAAACTCATGGGGATACTGATACAGGCGACTCGCAGGAATTTTCACCATTTCTAGCGTCTGCACAATCCGCTGCTGCCGCGATCGCCGAGTTAACTGCGGCCAATGGCTGCGCAACAGTTCATCGCAATGCTCATACACACTCATCAAAGGGTTCAAGCGAGTCATCGGGTCTTGAAAGACCAACCCGATCTGCTCTCCTCGCAACTGCTGTAGGGCTTTACGGCTCAACTGGGTGAGCGATCGCCCCCGCAGCACAATCGTTCCCTCAACGATTGACCCCTTGGGCAACAATTGCAAAATTGCCTTACCCAGCGTGGACTTACCGCAGCCTGACGCTCCTACCAAGCCCAGCCGCTCTCCCGCTGCGAGCGCAAAAGAAACATCATCCACCACAAACCCTGTAGCAGATGATGATCCAGTAGGGGGATAGGCGACCCGCAAATGGTGCAGTTCCAGTAGAGTCGCCATTAACCGTCGATCCTAAGCAGGCTCAATGCGAGCGTAAAAGACCCCTTGAATTTTTACTTCATGCGCTTCGTGGGCACCCATATCATCGTCAGAGAGTTGCTCACTCTCAAATGTACCGGCAATTTCGCCAGTGCGCCCATCAACTTTAGCAACATTCAAGGAAATGTTACCCTTCGTCAGCGAAAAGCGCTTGACATTTGCCCGAGCCAACTGCTCATCGCTGGACTGGGGAATTGCGACTGCCGAATCATAGCCCGCTGCCAGCCCCCGCCCCTTGGGATCAAGGAAATTAGAGGTGCGGTAGGAGGGCACGTTAAATTGGCCACTAAAATCCGTGGAGGTAGTGATACTGGTGATATTGGGCTGCGTCGTTGCCACGAGGTTTTTCACAGTAAACAATAATGGAATCCGCTCACCACCAGGCATTTGCACCGTAATCGGCTGAAAGTCAATCCCATCCTCTTCCACAAAGGTGAGGCTACCATCGCTGTTGACCTTGAGTTCCCCTTGAATCTGATCTAGGCTCGTGGTTTCGCGGGTAACCAACTTCGTTGGCACAAACTCAGCTTCTTGCCGTTTATTCTTTGGCTCTTCTTTCACTAGGAACGTGGTAGGTTGTAAGCACAGTTGCACCACCCGATAGGATTTTGAACTATCAATGGGATAGGAACCCCGCGCAGAATCATCCAGTGTCGGGCAAGTATTGGCCAGACCCGTACCAACAATATCATCGTAGGTTAAAGTCTGTTTTGCGGCCATAGCTGGCGTACTCCAGGAAACTATTCCTAGGCATACCGCCAATAGAGTCGCCATTAAAATGCGATATTTCATGGTTAACCTCAGAAGTCAAAGCATCTCAAAGCAGTCAGAGTTGGGAGATACCCCCGGTTAAGAGTCCAGTGAAGGCAGTGTTACGACTCCCTTTCAATCCATGATTATACGGAGGTTTGCGATCGCCTCAGAAAAGAAATTTCTTGGCGGGTTTTAATTTKCCAGCAATAAAATACCAAATACCATCCGTTGGCAGAGGTGGGCGTCTGCGCCTCCCTGCAAAGTGGGTACACTGGTTACTAAGCGGGAATTGCGGCAAACTGCGGTGGAGAAGGGGTAACCTATGGATGATGCAGAACTCTTTGCGGCTTTCATTGCCGATGCCCTCAAGGGAATTCCAAGTCTGCTCTCTAATGCCAACTATCGGGTGGAGTCTGCCTTTGGCACACTGCAACTGGTGGATAATAAGGCGGGGGTTATTGCCACCGCCAAGCGTCAAGCGGGCGATCGCCAAGATCTTCAACTCATTGTGAAGCGATACTCCGAGGCATGGGAACCCTTGCGTCAAGCCTTGATTGCCGCCTCGTTTTTTCCAGACCTAGCAGACAACAACGCCCAATTGGTTGCCTTTAGGGCGGTTGATATTCCTGCCGGATGGCAACTCTACGATTGCACCGCTAGCGATATGTGGCGAAGTTGGCGCCGTCAAGCAGTGGATCAGGTGCTAGTTTACACGGCGGGGGCGTGGCGCTCTGTTGGTGCAATCTCCTGTAGTGGCGGCGTTGTCTTTATCCCGATCCCCGAACTCAACAGCGAACTCCAGATCACCGGTTCTACCCTGATGTCGTGGTTAGCCGTGCCAGTGACTTAGTCCCTTAATCTAGGGTAGGGGCAGCCACCGTTGGCGATCGCCTCGCCAAATCAAGTACAACCAAAATAGGGCAACCCAGACGGCACCACCACTGAGGCACACTATGTCAGACCAGTACCGCGACGACAACATTGGCCAAACCCTCATGAATCGGTATCGCCTTACCGAACTCATTGGCAAAGGTTCCATGGGACGCGTTTATCGCGCTGAAGACGTGCTGTTAGGCGGTGTGCCTGTTGCCGTCAAATTTTTGGCACAAACCCTACTGAACGACCGCATGAAAACCCGATTTGCCCAAGAAGCGCGAGCGGGTGCTCTCTTGGGGCAAAAAACCATGCACGTCGTTCGCGTTCTCGACTACGGCATGAATAACGAAGAGGTTCCCTTCTATGTGATGGAATTTTTAGAAGGAGATAACCTGAGTGATCTCTTACTGGAGGAACCACTGCCGCTGGCTCGCTTTCTGCGTATTGCGCGGCACATTTGCCTTGGGCTACAGGTGGCTCACGAAGGAGTCATCATCGAAGGCCAAAAATGCCCTATCATCCACCGTGACATCAAGCCCAGTAATGTGCTTGTCATCAACGATGGCACCATGGGTGAACTGGCCAAGGTGCTGGACTTTGGCATTGCCAAGTTTTTAGGCGATATTTCAGAGCAGGGGCAAACCTCCTCCTTTATGGGCACCCTTGCTTACTGCTCTCCTGAGCAAATTGAAGGCCGGGAATTAGATCACCGCTCCGACATCTATAGCCTAGGCATTACCATGTACGAGCTACTGACCGGCAAAATGCCGATCCAAGCCGAAACCCACTCCATCGGCAGTTGGTTCAAAGCCCACCATTTCCAAAAACCCGTACCTTTTCATGTGGCCAGCCCCGGACTCTACGTACCGCCAGCCCTCGAAGAGTTGATCATGTCCTGCATGGCCAAATCTCCGGGAGAGCGCCCCCAAACCACAGCGGAAATTATCCAAACGGTGAGTAGCATTGAGGAACAGCTTGGGATTAGCCGCATCACCCAGCCCGGAAGTGAGCCAGTTGCGGCTAAAACCTCTCAACCTAGTGCTCCCCCAGAGTTACCTATTGCCCTTGCTACGGTAGAAGAGGCGTGCTGGCAAAGTACGTGGCCCAGTGACAAACCCGTTGCTGAAATTGTCTTTCCCGCCCCTCTGTATGCCCAGCGGGAATCAGCGGCGAGCCTTTGGGTGATGCTCCCGCGGGCAGAAATTGATCGGCGGATGCTTAATATTCGCTATAACCAATTTCTGTTTACAACTAGCCCGCATCCGATGATCCTCTGGATTACCGCTATCTACGATCCAAAGCAAGGCCCCCGTTGGCTCCCCTGCTATCTCGATATGAAGCTGCCCCGCAACCAAGAGCTATGCCTACTGCTCTCGGAAACGGGGTACTATCCGCTGCTGTTCTTCTCCCTTGAAGATCCCTTGCACTGCATCAATGTGCGGAACTTTACCATTGCCACCTTTCAACGACAACTGCTGCGCGATTGGGTGGAAACCAGTAAAAACCTACCCTCGTCAGCCTCAGCGGTCATTAGCCGCAACCTGCTCAAGGCAGAGTTTGAGAACTACAAGCCGCAAATTCTCACCAAGCTAGAAACTGTGAAAACTGCTGCCATGATTGACTAAGCCTAAGGGCGATCGCCTCTTGGCTAGCAATAGAGAAAAATATATTAAGAGATATTGCACAATCGGTAAAGAATTGTTACATTGGGATTACAGGGTTCGATCAGGAGTCAAAACCGCGGCAGAACGTGCGGTAAAATTACTTATCGATTGTGACGGTTTATGCAGCCATTAGGGGTAGGTTTTGCATCTGGCATAGCTCTAGCACGGGGTGCGTATCCTCGTAGGACAGTTCTTGAACGGCGGAAGGGAGATTATGATTCAGTTCCACATCCAACCAGATAGCGAAATTCCTGCGTCAACCCAACTTTTTAACCAAATTAGTTTTGCGATCGCCGCTCGCCAGTTTCCGCCAGGGTATCGTCTGCCCAGCACGCGACAATTAGCCATGCAAACTGGGTTGCACCGTAATACGATCAGCAAGGTCTATGAACGCCTTGAAGCCGCCGGTCTGGTTGTTCCCCAAGTGGGTTCCGGCATTTATGTGCGCGCCCTTGGCCAAGAAGAAACCCGCCCCCGGCAGCGGCGACCCGCAGTGGTGCCCGTTCACCGCATTGTCCAAGAAAGTATGGACACGCTTCTGGGCATGGGCTACTCCCTCGGCCAAATTCGGGAGCTATTCTTAGCAGAAATTGATGCCCGCCAGAAAGCGGGAGTGCGGGTTATTGTCACCGTCCCCCGCCATGACCAAGGGGCAGGGGAGTTAATTGTGCAGGAGCTACAACAACTGCTGCCTATCCCTGTGGAGTTAGTGTTTCTAGAGGAACTGGATACGGCATTGCAACCGGAGAATACCGCAACCCTAGTTACCGTTCGCTATTTTGCCAGCATGACGGAAGCCATTACCCGCGACAAGGATGTGCGCGTGTTCTTCATTGACATCTATAGCTATCAGCGGGAGCTTGAGGTGGTGCGGCAATTGCCCAAGGGATCCTGCCTTGGCTTGGTCAGCCTCAGTTCCGGCACCCTCGGCGTGGCGGAGGTGATGATTCATAGCCTTCGCGGTGAAGAGCTACTGCTGGTCACTGCCCAAGTCAACGATAGCTATAAATTGAATGCCCTTGTCCACCGTGCGCATACGATCATTAGCGATCGCGCCAGCGGGGATCGCGTCAAGGAAGCCATTGCTGCTGCCCGGAATGATTTGATTCGTATTCCACGCCTGATCTGCTGTGAGAGTTACATTGATCCACGATCCGTGGAGTTGCTCAAACGGGAAATTGGCTTAACTGAGGATTTAACACTGCAAGCCAAAGCGTCTTGAAAGCAACCGTAGCCCCCACAGCTTGGATCGGGCTGTTACTCGAGGGTGTTCAGGCTGTGGGTCAATTGCAAGGCCGTTGCTTGATCTTGCATAGCATCAAGTTGCATGTTCGTAAGATACCCTAGGCCAGCGGCCAAAACACAGTAAAGAATGCCTAAAGCACTGAGTTTAGACCAGTGAAGACTCATAAAACGTAGCATAATTCCAACCCCTCGTTACCACATGAGACACCAAAAGCGTAACCAATATGGGATTTCAGGCTACCCTAGGTCAGGCATCGCTACCCGCGACCGCACGTCGTTTGGGTATCAGGCAGCCCCTAAATGGAAAACACCAAAAATTACTTCTAATTCTAGCGATCGCTCTCAGGGAGTGGGCGCAAACGTTACAATTGTTCAACTTGAGCTGAATTAACAGCCACAGGAAACTGCTGCCTCGGTGTTCAAATGGCTTTTCAAAATTGCACTCGAAATACCAATGCTTGGGTAGGAATCTGAGCATCAAAATTATTGTCGCCAATGATCCATAGCGATCGCGATCCATCGGCAAAGGGATATCCCAAGGCCATCCCTTCAAGATTGGTTAATGGTATTCCCAAGGTCGTCAAGTCTAGGATTAAGCGTTTGCGCACCGGCTGCAGCGATGGTAAATCTACAGGCAATATGGCCATGCCGAGGGTATCGGTGGCTCCCGCAAGGGACATTTCAAAGAGTTTGATGCCATAGCCATTCTGGGGGCTGTAGGTGCGCTCCAAGCTGAGAAAATGGCCACCATTATCCAGTGCCAGCAGCTCCACCAAGCCATTGGCAATTGACCCCGCTGGAGCCGGATCAAGGGGGTACACATGCTCCGCTAACAGCACTGGCAGCACATCCCCCCGCAAATAGTGCAGCAGCCGACAATAGATTGGCTGATTGGGGCGAAGGTCTTGGCTAAGGGCAGACTCGACCCCGACAAAGAGGCGATCGCCCGTCGGGGAGAGGGTGAGTGCCTCAAAACCAAGATTATTACGAATGCCCTTTTGCCCTGTCTCCTCTGGTAAATAATAGGCCGGAATCGGTAACGCCCGCTCTTGCTGACCGTTTAGGACAAACTCCTTAATCCACGGCAAACTGCTCGTGGCAGTCACCCCTTCACTACTGATCATCAGACGACCGTCAGGGGTAAGGCCAATCCCCTCCGTATCCGCCGTATTGGCAGGATACAGATCACCGTTGGCCTGCGTCAAAAAGGTCACGAACTTTGGCTCAATGGCTCCCTCGTAGGTAGAAACCGCTGACGGCAAGGAGAGCGCCAGCCCATAAAAGCGTGGCTGCTGGCGATCGTCGCTAATGGCATAAAACTGCTGTTGCTGGGGGTCATAGGTCAACCCTGATATCCCCCCCACCACAGTACCGTCAACGAGGGTACCCGCAGGCAGGCTAAGTTCGCCACGGTACTCAACACTAACATTCAAAAAGAGCCGATCTTCAGCCCGCACCTGGGGCAATGCACACCCCCACAGCAGACTGACCAAAAGGACGCAACCAATACAACCTAGCCAAAAGCGCGGCAAGGGCATGAGCTTGTCCTAGCGATTTCCCGCTTGGTTGCTGCCCCCTTGCTGTTGCACCGCAAACTGGATCGCATCAGGGGTTTGAATCAGTTGAATTTGCCCCGCCACCGGATCATTACTCGAGAGCATCGTCGAGACCAAGCTGTCTAGCATAATCACCCGAATGCCTGTATCCCGCGCAAGCTCGGGTCGTTTCTGCCGCGCTTGATCCACCTCTCGTTGCAGTTGAGCATTATCAAAGTAAAAGGGAATAAACCGCTGCGTGCGGGTTTGGCCATTTTCCCGCACCTGAGCTTCCACTGCAATTGGGTTGCCAGTCTTGGTATCGGCTAAAAAGAATAACGGTGTTCCCCCAGCAAACGGCTGCCCATTCTTGGTGAGAATACGCCCATCCCGCTCGACCAGATCACCACTTTTTTTGAGCATATCCACAGCGGCTTGAAGTTGCTGACTGGAGGGAATAATATCCACCCCGACCGCAGGGTTCTTTTGGCTTTCAATCGCAATTTTCAGAGCGCCACTGAGCGCTGCTGCTGAAACCCGGGCGACACGACCCACGTCCGGTTGCTGGGTCTTGATGGTATTGAGTGCCGTTTGAGCATCCTGTTGATTAATAAAGAAAGTAAACACCTGAACTTTTTTACTTTGATCCTGAGGATTAGGAATCTCAAAGGTGAGGGGTTCCCCTTTATCGTTGGTAATCATGAAAACGGGAACATTATTTAAAATCCGCAGCACTTGTTCTTCGGGCAAGGCAGTGGCCACGTGGTAACCGCCCATGGCTGGTGCCAGCCACAAACTACTCATCAGCCCTGCCAAAACGCCCAAGCGTGCTAATGTTTTCATACTGTCTCCTATTGGTTTAGTTCAATCTTGGTCTTACCCCTCATTAGAGGAATACAGGGAGCGGTGGCACGGTTCATTCCTCGACAACTCCAACGTTAGCCCTGCCAGCAGCAGGGAATGACTACAAGATGGTATCGAGCCAGACCAGAGACTATGCAGCGGCAATGCTCTAGGAGAGCGAATTAGGTATTTATGCATACTCATATCGCTACGCTTACCCACCCTAAGCTAATTTGACGCGATTCACAAGGGGCGAGTTTTTTATTTGATCATTGAAAAATACCCTGATAAGGCCAGTAGGATGGTTTCAGCGTCACCTGATGCTCCCTGCCCTTAGGCTGCAACCGGGTTTTTGACCTCTGCGAGTAGCTCGTGGAGTTCTGCCCCCTCAACAACCTCTTTTTCAAGGAGTACCTTAGCAATTCGTTCTAGGAGATCGCGGTTTGCCTTTAGGATCTCTAGAGCCTGCTGATGAGCCGTTTCCACAATATCTTTGACTTCCCGGTCAATGGCTCGGGCTGTTTCCTCACTGACAGTACGCAGCATTGCCCCGTTCCCAAGAAAGTTGGCCCGCTGCTCTTCAAAGGCAAGGGGACCTAATACTTTACTCATGCCATAGCTACGAACCATGCGCTCGGCGAGGTCGGTGGCACGTTGGAGATCGTTGGCTGCTCCGGTTGTCACACTGCCAAAGATAATTTCCTCTGCCGATCGCCCCCCCAGCAGTGTAGCAATTTGACCGCGAAGCTCTTTCTCGTCGAGTAAGAACCGGTCTTCCGTCGGCAGCTGTAAGGTATAGCCCAAGGCTGCCATCCCCCGCGGCACAATAGAGATTTTTTCAACCCGACCACTCCCCGGCAAGACATAGCCCACCAAGGCATGCCCCACTTCATGGTAGGCAACAATTTCTTTTTCTTTGTCACTGAGGACGCGACTTTTCTTCTCTAAGCCCGCAACAATGCGTTCAATGGCTTCAGCAAAGTCCTGTTGCTCAACATATTCGCGGTGATTGCGAGCCGCCAGCAAGGCAGCTTCATTCACTAGGTTGGCCAAGTCTGCCCCCGCAAAGCCCGGTGTCCGGGTGGCAATAGCCCGTAGATCAACACTGGGGGATAATTTGACTTTTTTGGCATGGATTTTGAGAATTGCTTCCCGGCCACTGAGATCGGGGCGATCGACGAGTACTTGACGATCAAAGCGACCCGGGCGCAGCAACGCTGGGTCTAAGCTTTCAGGTCGGTTCGTTGCCGCCAGCACAATGACCGTCGCCTCCGCAGCATTAAAGCCATCCATTTCCGTTAGTAACTGGTTGAGGGTTTGCTCGCGCTCATCGTTGCCACCATAGAAACCGCTGCTGGAGCGGGACTTACCAATGGCATCCAGTTCATCAATGAAGACAATACAAGGGGCTTGTTTCTTGGCCTGCTCAAACAAATCCCGCACCCGCGCTGACCCCACACCCACAAATAATTCCACAAATTCAGAGCCAGAAATCGAGAAAAAGGGTACATTAGCCTCCCCCGCAACGGCTTTGGCCAACAGGGTTTTACCCGTTCCCGGTGGTCCTACCAGCAATACCCCCTTGGGAATCCGGGCACCGATCTGGATGTAGCGCTGGGGATTTTTGAGGAAATCAACGATTTCCACCAGTTCTGTTTTTGCCTCTTCAACACCCGCCACATCGTCGAAGCCAATCTTGACGTTATCCCCCTGTACATAGACTTTGGCGCGACTTTTGCTGATGGAGAGCACACCTTGGGCACCTCCCCCCGCTTGCCGATTGGCAAAAAACTGAAAAATTAGCACAAACACAATTGGTGGAATCACCCACCCCAAGATGTTAAAAATCCAGTTGTTTTTTGGTGGCGGTGCAGCAGCAAATTCTACCCCTTGAGACTCCAGAAGTTTTGGCAGTTCTAAATCAAAGATGGGTGTGGTGGACAAAACTTGGGGTGGCTTGTCTCCCTCAGGCTTTAATTGGTAGAGAATCTCGTTTTGACTAACGTAGGCGCGTTGCACCTCCCCTTCTTGGACCTGATGGATGAACATGCTGTAGGGCACTTGGGGAGGGCGCGGTGAAAATAGTTGTGGGAAGAACAGATTAATCAATAAAAAACCAAACCCCAGTAGGAGCAGTACATTGCCAATCCAACGGCTACGGGGAACTTCGGGAGAGTTTTTGATGGCCATAGTACTTATCTTTTACGGTTCTATTACCGATCATGGTGACACTGTTCTGCTACAAAGGGCAAGGCTAGGTCATCTCCCTTCTTTGCAGGACTACCGAGGGAACATACGCCCTAAAGACTAGCTTGTGGGCAGGCTACGCGCCAACCGCTTCCTTGGCCGCATAGAGTACCTCCACGGTGATCTCGGTGATGCCCTGCTCCCTGGCAAATTTTTCGGTGTTGCGCTTGACTTTACCGCGAACAAATCCGGGGATTTTATTCAGTTCCGCTAAGCCATCCGTTGTCCAAGTCAAATCTGTTGCTGCCGACAAGCCTTTATGAATCACTTCTTTGGTGTCGTGACCGCCAAAGATTTCTAAGAGGTGGTCTTCCATGCCGAGGGTAAAGGAGTTATAAATTAAGTCCACCAGTTGATTGGTGCCTTCGTACCCCAAAAAGGGACGATAGCCCACTGGAAAGTCCTGAATATGGATGGGCGCGGCAATGACTCCGCAGGGAATATTGAGGCGTTTGCCAACGTGGCGTTCCATTTGGGTGCCAAAGATGGCAGCCGGTTCAACGCGGGCAATGGCATCACCCACAACGGTGTGGTCGTCGGTAATCAGCACCTCGTCGCACAGGCCAGTCACTTCTGCGCGAAACCAGTCGGCATCGTACTTGCAGTAGGTGCCTGCCCACACCACATGAATTCCCATTTCTCGGGTCAGGATTTTGGTCATGGCAGCCGCATGGGTGTTGTCCCCAAAGACGACGGCTTTTTTGCCGGTGAGATTTTGGCAGTCAATGGAGCGAGAAAACCAAGCAGCTTGGGAAACGTCACGGGTCTGGTGCTCAATCAGGGGTTCATAGTTGACATCTGCCCCTTGCTCGTTGAGGACGGATTGGATGGCGCGAATGCAGCGAGCGGTTTCTATCACGCCCATCGGTGTGATGGTGACGCTGGGCATCCCAAATTCATTGGCAAGGTACTGGGCACTGAGGCCGCCAATTTCTCGGTAGGGCACAAGGTTAAACCAGGCCTGAGGCAGCCGCGCTAAGTCGTGTACCGAGGCACCGGCTGGCAGGACAAGGTTCACTTGAATCCCCAAATCGGCCATGAGGTGTTTGAGTTCGCGGCAGTCGTGCTGGTTGTGGAAGCCTAGGGTGGTGAGGCCAATAATATTAACGCTGGGGGTTGGGGTTTTGGTTGTGCTGAGGGTACCCTGACGGCGGGCTTTTTCGATATAGAACTGAACAATCTGATCGAGGGTGCGATCGGCGGCTTGGAGTTCATTGACGCGGTAGTGGTTAACATCCGCCAAAATGACATCGGCAGTGGTACTGAGGCTGGCGCGCTGGACAAAGTTTTGTAAGTCTTCTTGAAGAATGCTGGAGGTACAGGTGGGGGTTAAAACAATTAAATCAGGATGCTCTTCGCTGTCTTTGCGGGTAATGTTATCGACGACTTTTTCTTGGGAGCCGCGGGCTAAGACGTGGCGATCTACGATACTGGCGGTAACGGGGGKAAAGTCGCGCTCCCGCTCGAGCATGGATCGCATGACGTTGAAGTAGTCGTCACCAAGGGGGGCGTGCATAATGCCATGGACGTTCTGAAATGAACTGGCAATGCGGAGGGTGCCGATGTGAGCAGGCCCAGCGTACATCCAGTAGGCAAGTTTCATAGGTGACAGTCCTTGGTGTGAGGGTAGGCAGGGGCAACGAGCCTCTGACTAGCGATCGTAACAGTGACGTTTTCGTCCGCTGCAAAACTTAGCAAAAGTTTGGAGGAATGGGGGGGGTGCAGCTTAACATACAAACATCATTTCCCCACTGTCTCCTAGAATTGATAGAGATTTGTTGCCACTAAGGACACCCCAGCATGGTTGCTTGTGAATTTAGTCCCGGTCTTGACGGTATTCCCGTTGCCCAATCGGCTATTAGCTATGTGGATGGCCAAGCGGGTATTCTTGAATATCGCGGTGTCCCTATTGAAGAACTGGCGGAAAAAAGTACGTTTCTGGAAACCTCTTTCCTGTTGATCTGGGGGTATTGGCCGACTCAGGAGGAGTTGGCGGCGTTTGAGCACGATATTACCTACCATCGCCGGGTTAAGTACCGCATCCGCGATATGATGAAGTGCTTTCCAGATAGTGGCCACCCGATGGATGCCCTGCAAGCGTCAGCGGGAGCTTTAGGGCTGTTTTACTCGCGGCGGGCACTGGATGATCCGGCCTATATCCGCGCGGCAGTTATTCGTCTGTTAGCTAAAATCCCAACGATGGTGGCGGCTTTCCAGTTGATCCGCAAGGGAAATGACCCGGTGATGCCCTGCGATGAGCTAGATTATGCGGCTAATTTTCTCTATATGCTCAATGAGCAACGGCCTGATCCGTTTGCGGCGCGGGTGTTTGATATCTGCTTAATTCTCCATGCTGAGCATACGATGAATGCCTCAACCTTTTCGGCGCGGGTGACGGCTTCAACCCTCACCGATCCATACGCTGTGGTGGCATCGGCGGTGGGTACGCTAGCAGGGCCGTTGCATGGGGGGGCAAATGAGGATGTGATCAATATGCTTGAGGAAATTGGCAGTGTTGAGAATGTCCGTCCCTATGTGCAAAAGTGTGTGGACAATAAAATTAAAATTGCTGGCTTTGGCCATCGTGTCTATAAGGTGAAGGATCCGCGGGCAACGATTTTACAAAAGTTAGCGGAGCAGTTGTTTGATAAGTTTGGTGGCGATCGCTACTACGAGATTGCCCTGAAGCTGGAGGAGGTGGTGGGCGAGTACCTGAGCTATAAGGGGATTTATCCCAATGTGGACTTTTACTCTGGCTTGGTCTATCGTCGCCTCGGGATTCCCAGTGATTTGTTTACGCCGGTGTTTGCGATCGCCCGGGTGGCTGGCTGGCTAGCTCACTGGAAAGAACAATTGGAAACTAATCGCATCTACCGTCCCACCCAAATCTATACCGGTGCCCATCAGCAGACCTACGTGCCCATGGCAGAGCGAGCATCACGTTAGCTGCTCTAGAAAGGCCACTACCCCCGCCCAGTCCGCCGTTTGCTGGGGATAGGCGATCGCTGGCCGCTGCAAGGTAATGAGAGTGACCCCTAGCTCTTGCGCGAGTTCCTGTTTGATCTGTTCACTCTCGGTGCCCGAGGCTTTGGTGACAACCGTGGTAATCTGCCAGTGCTGCCAGAGGGCGCGCTCTAGCTCCCGCGAAACCGGTGGAAATATGGCCACCAGTTGCTGCCGCGCAAACCCCGCTTCTAGGGCAAGGTTTAGGGCATTAGGGGTGGGTAAAATGCGCGCAAACAGGGTGGCGCTTTTTTGTAAAGGGGCAAACGCAGCAAGGAGTTGGCTGCCAATAGTCAGCAGCACCCGCTCACCCACAAGGGAATGGCTCTGGATCAAGGTTTCGACATCGATACAGTTGGGTCGCTCAAGGCTGTAATCGGGACGTTCAAATCGTAGGTAGGGGAGGTGCAAGTCCCGGCTCAGCCCCATGGCTAGGGTGGAAATCGCTGTGGCAAAGGGATGGGAGGCATCCACAATTGCCTGAACCTGTTGCTGCTGAACCAACTGCCGAGCTGTGTCTGGCGTTAAGCGCTCCCCATGGCAGATGAGGCGGGGATGGGGGGGGTATAGGGTACACGCCTCGTCGGTGGTGACGGTTACCCAGCAGGTATAACCAGCCTTGAGCAGGTTGTTGGCCAACCAGCGGCTGTCACTGGTGCCACCAATCAGCCAAATGCACGTGGCCACTCTAACTCAGTAAGGCGCGACGAAAGTTTTCGCGGTAAGAGGCATTGAGTAACAGAGGTAACCACAGGGCACTGAGCAGAAAACGCGATTGACTATAGTAAGTGCGATCAAAGCGTTGCCAAAAGCGAATTGCAATAAACAGATACAGGGCGATCGCCCCGACTGTGAGCATAGTTCCCATAGACACTCAGCCTTTGCGACGTTACCACTTCCACATTACCGGATTGCTGGGGTCGAGGGTGGCGATCACTGGCTGGCTCAGATCATCGAGCATCTCTAGAATTGAGGGATCGAGGCTCAGTTCCGCTGCCTTGAGATTTTCGAGCACCTGCTCTGGATGGCGAGCACCCACAATGGCACAGGTTTGCGGTTGATGCAATAGCCATGCCAAGGCTAAGTTACCGACCGTTGTGCCAAGACTGGCCGCAATGGGTTTCATCAGTTCAATGGCTTCAAGGGCACGGGCATAGGTTTCCCCTTGGAACAGTTGATTTTTGGCACGGTTGTCCTCAGGAGCAAAGCGGTGCTCGGCACCGAAACGCCCGGTCAGTAACCCTTGGGCTAGGGCGGAGTAAGCCAAGATAGTAATGTCGTGCTCAATACAAAAGGGCACTAATTCCGTCTCTGCCCAGCGCCAAAAGAGAGAGTAAGGTGGTTGAACACTGTCAATGCGGCCATACTGCATGGCTTCAAGGAGTTGGGCACGGGAAAAGTTAGATACCCCAATTGCTCGAATTTTGCCCGCTTGCTGTAGCTCCACCATGGCTTGCATGGTTTCACTAATGGGCACAACTTCAGTGCCAAAGGAACCTGAGGGCCAGTGAATTTGATACAGGTCAATGTAGTCAGTGTTGAGGTTGCGTAGCGATCGCTCACAGGCAGCAATCACCTCTGGGTAGCGCAGATGATTGGCAAAAACCTTGGTGGCATACACACAGCGATCGCGCAAGTCGCCAACCGCAGCAGCCACGATCTGCTCCGAGTGACCATCCCCATACACCTCTGCGGTATCAATGGTGGTCATCCCCGCCTCAACCGCAGCACGAATCGCGCGGATGGACTCTTGGTCGTCAATGCCGACCCACCAGCGTTTACCGGCTTGCCACGTGCCCAGAATCAGGGGCGTGATCTGCAGGTTTGTGCGGCCAAGAAGACGGGTTTGCATAAGCATTAGCAAGGGATTGTAGGAGAATTATTGATTGAATTCACAACAATGCAGTTACGCCCTTGGCGTTTGGCATCGTAAAGCGCCTTATCCGCAGCATTAAACAACTCTAGGGGGGAAGCGACCCCAAGGGGGATGAGGGAAGCCACACCGAAACTGAGGGTCACACAGTGGCTCACCTGCGAATGTTCATGGACAATGTGGCACTGTTGAAGGGCGTGCTGTATCTGACGGCAAATCAGCTCTGCGCCGCTAAGGTCAGTATGAGGCAACACTATCACAAACTCTTCACCGCCGTAGCGAGCCACACAATCCCGCGGGCGTTGCACTGTCTGCTGCAGCACTTGTGCTACTTGTTGAAGACACAGATCCCCGGCATGGTGCCCATAGTGATCATTGTAGGCTTTGAAATAATCCACATCCGCCAGAATCAGAGACAGGAACTGGCGATCGCGAATCGCTGCAAGCCACTCTTGGCGCAGGTAAGCATCAAAATAACGCCGATTGGGCAACTCAGTGAGGGGATCGGTCACCGACAAGTGCATCAACTCCTTATTGGCTGCTTGTAGCTCTGCGGTACGGGCAGCAATGATGGCTGCTTGCTCATTCACAACCCGCTCTAGTTCAATATTGGCCTGCCGCAGTTGCTCATTGAGGAGTTGTAGGCGATAGTTTTGCTCGTCTAGCTTCCGATCTTGGAGGTAACTATGCACAGCCTCTAACACCGTTACCTTTAAGTCTTCAGGAGTCCACGGCTTTGCCATGTAACGATAGAGTTTTGCCAGCTTGAGAGCATTGCCCACAGCTTCTAGGTTGGCTTGGCCGGTGAGCATAATTTTTAGAGTATTGGGAGACATCTGATGCATCCGTGCCAATAATTCATCCCCTTTGATATTGGGCATGATATAGTCCGACAGCACAAGCGCAATTTCGTGATCGTCTTCCTGAAGCTCGCTCATCAGAGCAAGAGCATCCTCGCCATCTTCTGCCGTTTCAATGAGACAGTCTTCACCCAAGGCTCGCCGCAGCTCAATGCGCAAACTTTCCAATACGGCTGGTTCATCATCCACACAAATGACAACTGGCTTGCGTTTGGGTGCTTCAGAAGGGAAGAGGGCTGGGCTATCCAAGGTAGTCTTCCAAGGGGGCAAAAACAGGGGGTTAAGGAATTGAGACGGAATTTTATTTGCAATAACCTATGCACCCAGAAATGATCCGGTGCTCCGAGAAATCAGTTAGCCATCTCAAGAGAACGTTCTAAAAACTTCAAGGAAAGCGCTAGCTACAGTTGTAACATACTCCCCGCTGTTGCGCTGCCTCGCTTGTTGCCCTATTCCTATGTGGGACAATTAGGCACTCACATCCCGCTTTGCTCTGCCTTGACTTCTCTCCTCCTTGAAAGAGAGGGGATTCCCAAAGGATGCTACGCAACGGGCTGAAGCCGCATTGCTTCGCTTTTCCCTTGAGCTGTCACCCACAACTTAATGCGGGTGGGGGCAGTCAAAGACCCCCTACTCACCTCAAGCATTCCTGCTATTGGGACTACGTTTATGTTTCGGTTCGTGGTTTCGCGCTTTTCAACACTAGCCAATTCGATACGCTCAACATCCTGCCATTGCTTGCAGTGGTTTAGGCTTGCCGCCAAAGCTGTAGTGACTTACTTGCCGGGATTTCTCCGTACTAGGATGTTTCTTCGCGTAGTTGATACGCCTACTTTCCACGTCTCTAGTTTAACACATAGAGAGGGCTAAAGCCCCCTGAGTTGGCTGTATCCCCTCGCTAAAGCGGAGGGGTTTTAGCCCGCCCACATCACTCCTATAAATTTTTCATAACCAAAAACACCACAAAACACGTTATAGGCGCTTATGGCTACTGCGGGTACCACCTCTTCTGAGGCCAATTTTAATGCTAACACCCTTGAGGTGAACCTGAAGCTCTCTAGTTTCATGCAAAGTTTGCTGAGCTATCTCGCCGGTACCCTTGAGGAAGTTGTGGGAGTTGACGATGCCTCGGGGTTCATTGCCCTTGTGGGGCAGCAGATGGGCAATGAGATCAATCAAATTTACCAAGAGGCAATGGGCGATCGCCTCATGCCGCCGGAAGTTGTCGCCAAAATTCTTGTTGATCTGAAAAAGCGCATTGAAGGACAGTTTTTTATTGTCGAGCAAGATGCCGATCGCATTGTTCTTGGCAATCACCGCTGTCCTTTGGGCAGTGGGGTTGTGGGGCATCCATCCCTATGCATGATGACCTCCAATGTCTTTGGCGTGATTACCGCCCACCACCTAGGCTATGCCAAAGTTTGCATTGAAGGGGCGATCGCGAACGGTGATCAGGGCTGTCGCGTCGTGGTTTATACCCGCCCCTCAGCAGCCGCTCAAGCAGCAACAGGCCGAGAGTACTACAAACTAGAGCAGCCAAAAGACGAGTGATAGTTTGCAAAGTCGTTAACAGCAGGGGCAATGATGGATAGCACGTCAGGCTTAGCGCTATGGATTGAGCTGCTGCCAGAGCCAATCCTTGTGCTCGATAGCGCAGGCAAGATTCTAGCGATCAATAGCGCTGCCCGCGAATTTTTTGGTCGTATTGAAGACAACCATCGGTGCAGTGGCGATCCGTTCCTCGGTCAATCCATTGCAACTTTGGTGGCCACTCCAATAGAGCAATTGCAGAAGAACCTAAAACTTTGGCAGCAGGCCACCACAATGGTACCCGGTAGTTTAGTTCTGAAGCAAGCAGCAAATCAGGCGCAGAAAATTGAAGTCGAAGCCGTTGGCATTCACTTTCTAAAGTCTCCCCTCATTCTATTACGGGTGCGCAAACAGCGGCAGTTCCTCCAAGCGTTTATTCAACAGCGGTATCAATTTGAAAAACTGCAACAACAGATGGCTCGACAAACAGCCCTGATCGTTGAACTAGAGCAACGACAGCACGCCCTAGAGGCCGAGAACCGCTACCTCCAGAGTATGTCCCATCGCGACAGCCTTACCCAATTAGCCAATCGGCGCGCCTTTGAAGCTGGGTTACGCCATGGATGGCACGAAGCCTACAGCCACTCTACGCCCCTAGCAGTTGCCATGCTCGATATCGATCACTTTAAGCTCTACAACGACACCTATGGGCATCTGGCGGGCGATCGCGCCTTGCAGCGGGTTGCCAAAGCCATCCAATCCCAAGTGCGCGAGGCAGATCTGGTGGCGCGCTATGGCGGCGAAGAATTTGTTCTCCTGTTGCGGCAAACCCACCATGATGTCGCTATCTGCGTCCTGCAGCGCATTTTTAACTACATTCGCAGTCTCAACATTCCCCACGCGGCCTCCCCAGTGCAACCCTACCTCACCCTCAGCGCAGGAATTTGTATTGCCACCGCCAGCTCTATCGATTGCCCCATTGCTGAGCTGATCGCCAGTGCAGATGCGGCTCTGTACCATGCCAAACGCTCCGGGCGCGATCGCTACAGTATTCAAACCTACCCCACTGCCGTGAATGACCTCAACCAMCCCCTCAGGTACCGCCAGCAAGCGGATCAGCACCCCTAGCCGTTGCCTGAGGTCGGTATAATATGTGTGGCCAAAAATCTGCGGTAGCAGTAAAAAGGGTCATTCCTGTCGCCGAAACGTAATTGAGTATCGCGGTTGGGACGTTCTGTTGCAGAATGTAAAGCTGAGTTAATGATTTTTGGAGATGGTGTAACCAATGTATAACGCGACCAACTTTGGCAGTCGGGTGTTCCGCTATGAAGTGGTAGGACTGCGGCAAAATGCTGAAACCGATAAAACGAATCATTCCATTCGCAACAGTGGCAGCCAATTTTTTAACGTCCCCTATGAGCGCATGAACCAGTTTATGCAGCAAATTAGCCGCTGGGGAGGCAAAATCATCAGCATTCAACCCCTTGATGGCTCTGCTCCTTTACAGGCTAATACCCAGCCAACCCCTCCTAGCACTCCTGAAGCCGCTGCACCTCAACCAGCAAAAGAAAAGAAAGTTGATATTCCCGTCAATATTTACCGCCCCAACAATCCCTGTATCGGCAAAGTCATCTCTAACGAAGAATTAGTCAAAGAAGGCGGTGAAGGCACCGTCAAGCACATTGTCTTTGACATTTCCAACACCGATTTACGCTATCTAGAGGGTCAGAGTATTGGCATTATTCCAGCGGGCACCGATGCCAACGGCAAACCCCACAAACTGCGCCTCTACTCCATTGCCTCCACCCGCCATGGCGATTACCTAGACGATAAAACCGTCTCGTTGTGCGTGCGCCAATTAGAGTACAAAGACAAGGAAACGGGGGAAACCGTCTATGGTGTGTGCTCCTCCTACCTGAACAAGCTGCAACCCGGAGACGAAGTCAAAATCACCGGCCCTGTCGGTAAGGAAATGCTCCTCCCCGATGATCCCGAAGCAACCATTATCATGCTGGCCACCGGTACAGGGATTGCCCCCTTCCGCGCCTTCCTGTGGCGGATGTTYAAAGAGCAGCATGCAGACTATCAGTTTAAAGGCTTAGCGTGGCTCTTCTTTGGCGTTGCCTACACAGCTAACATTCTCTACAAAGAGCAACTCGAAGAGTTACAACAGCAGTATCCCGATCACTTCCGGCTCACCTACGCCATTAGTCGCGAGCAAAAAACCGCCGATGGCGGCAAAATGTACATCCAGAACCGTATTGCCGAACACGCCGACGAACTATGGCAACTGCTTCAGAAGAAGAATACCCACGTTTATATGTGTGGTCTAAAGGGCATGGAGCCGGGCATTGATGAAGCCATGACCGCTGCCGCCGCGAAAAACGGCGCTGACTGGCAAGACTTCCTCAAAGGCACCCTGAAAAAAGAAGGTCGCTGGCACGTCGAGACCTACTAGACGTTCTGCCGCCTTGAGCCACCTAGGGGTTGGGGTAGAAGTATCTGCCTCAGCCCTGTGCACAGGCTCGCGCAAATTTGTCAGGATAGGAGTTAGAAGGGTTGAGAGATTCTGCATCTGTGGTGCCCCAATACAAAAATTGCTACTTCATCTGCACTGCGATCGCAATCTCTTTAGTATGCTGATGTTGACTCAACCGCACAACAACCTATGATTTATCCGCGTTTTCTGCGTACCGCCTATCGCAAAGAACCCATTTCTGCCTTTCTGGTGGTGATGGGGAGTGTCGATTTGGCCATTGGAGGGGSGGGGGGATATGGCGGGTTGCTGGTTGTGGGGGTTGGACTCATGGGCAGTGCACTTGTGTACCGTTGGTTGCAATCTCCACGGCAGCGTTCCTTACCGGAGAAAGTGGCACAGTATGCCCTGCCGCCCCAGTCATCGCAACCCCTGCCAATGCTGACGATGACTAAGAAACCGCCGCCACACCGCTAGGCAAGAGCCGATATCATTGCCTGTAGCTTTAGGAGGATTTCCTGCCACTCTCGCTCTGGCTCGGAGCCTTTGACAATTCCCGCTCCTGCAAATAAATGGGCGTACTGTCCCTGGAGGTGGGCGGAGCGAATCCCCACAATAAATTCACCTTCCCCTTGAGGGGTTACCCAGCCGAGGGGAGCGGCATAGCCATGACGGTCAAACTGTTCTAAATGGCTTAGCCAGTATCGTGCCGTGGCGCGGGGGTAGCCCGCCACTGCGGGCGTGGGGTGCAGAGCCGCAACAATCTCTAGGATATGGATGGGTTGGCAAACCCGTGCCTGAATCAGCGTTTGTAGATGCTGAATATTGCTCAATTCTAAGATCCGTGGCTCTGTGGAAAATTCACAGGTCATCCCCATCTGATCTAGGGTTTGGCAGAGAAACTCAACAATGACCTGATGCTCATGTCGCTCTTTGGGGCTATGGTACAGTCCGTGGCGTAGGGTTTGGTCTTCGTGATCGGTTTGTCCGCGAGGGCGCGACCCTGCAAGGGCATCTGCCCAAAGCAAGCCATCCCCGATGCTCACCAGTCGCTCTGGGCTGGCCCCTAAAAAAACATCCTGCCAATTGGAGCCGACGCTAAAGACGTAACAATTGCGGTACTGCTGGCGTAGGTTTTGCAGGGTGCCTAGCCAGTTAAAGCCAGTAGGGTGCTCAATGGTTGTGGTACAGGCAAGAACCAGTTTTTCTAGCAGCCCCTCGTCTAAGAGTTTGAGGGCACGGTTGACGCCGGTGATGAAGGACTGTGATTGCTCTGCTAGGGAGGGAAGGGCGATCGCCAGTGGCGGGGGGGACGATACAGGTGTTTCAAGGACACTGGCCAGCGTGCTCCACAGCAATTGCCAGTCCTGCCACAGGGATACCTCAGAGCTGCTCAACCCGTCGAGGCGACCGTTTAGCGTTAGGAAGGCGTGGCCTTGGCGTTGAATAATTTGCCAGCGGGGTAAAAAAGCTCGGTTCATGGCGGTGGTCGCAGCATCCCGGAAGGCGAACTGGCAGAACACCCGTGGTTCCGCAGGGGCAGCCGCCCAAATATGGTTGAGGGTCTGTTCACTAAAGCCTTGGAGGGCTTGAAACCGCTGCTCTCCAGTGGCTACAGTAGCCGCAACTCGCCCACAGGCGGCAACAATCTCTCCGGGGTGAGGTTGCTCAATGTAAAAGTGATCCGTTTGGCCACTTGCGTGCATCAGTGCGGCCATAACCCTCAGGGGATCAATGGCCGGTAATGCTGCCCCAACGCTAAGGAACTGACATCCGGCTTGCTGGGCAGCCGCTATCACCCCACTGACATAGGTACAAAAGTCATGCTCAGACCATACGTCAAAGGTGGGTGGCAGCGAAACGGGCATAACCAGACAAAAACGGCAGGATTGCCCTTACATTTTCCCCTTGGCAGGGAACCTTTGGCAAAGTTCTTGGCAACAGCTTGCCGGCTTACTCCTACCGGTGTCCTAGACGGAGAACCGTCTGCTGATTATCCTAGAGATTGAGATCAGCATTCGCCGAACGTTATCGCTCATGAGGAAATAATGGCTAAGGTGATAAAAACCGATGCGCAATGGCAGGCTCAGTTAACCCCTGAGCAATTTTACGTAACCCGCAAAAAAGGGACTGAGCGCGCCTTTACGGGCTGCTATTGGAACAACAAACAGCCGGGTCTTTACCGCTGCGTCTGTTGTGGTACCCCGCTATTTCGCTCTGATACCAAGTATGATTCTGGGAGTGGTTGGCCGAGCTTTTGGCAGCCTGTTGATCCCCAGTCAATTCGTCTGGAGCAGGATCTGTCCCATGGGATGGTGCGTACTGAAGTGTTGTGCAATACCTGTGATGCGCACCTTGGCCATGTGTTTGAGGATGGTCCGCCCCCTACAGGGTTGCGTTACTGCATTAATTCAGCCTCCCTAGAGTTTGTTGCTGAATCAGCCGGTGCTTCTAGCTAGACCGTTCTTGGCTGCTGGAGTTCTCCACTGATGAGCAAGGGGCTGGAGCAACTGCAACGTCTAAACCGCATTTTAGTGCAACTGGCGCGGCGACAGCAGTTCCAAGAGGATAGCTTCGAGCAATTGCTCCAAGATGTCCTGAGTACCAGTGCCCGTAGCCTGAATGTGGAGCGGGTGAGCCTGTGGTTTTATACAGGCGATCGCCAAGAGATTGAGTGTGTCCAGTTATTTCAACACTCTGCCCACGTGTTTACAGCAGGCATGACGCTGGCGGCAGCGGACTATCCGCAGTATTTCACAGCACTGCAGCAGGAGCGCACCATTACCGCAGACGATGCAAGGAGTGATCCCCGTACACAGGAGTTTTGCACAGCGTACTTAGACCCTTTGGGCATTACCTCCCTCTTGGATGTGCCCATTTGGGTTGAAGGCAGAATGGTGGGTATTCTCTGCCATGAGCATATTGGTACTGCCCGCCAATGGACAGTGGCCGAAGAGCAGTTTGCTGCCTCCCTTGCTGATTTGGTGTCCCTTGCCATTGAAACCCGCGAGCGTCATCGCACCCTTGCGGCACTAGAGCAAAGCGAAGCCCGCCTCGCAAGTTTCTTTCAGGCCACCTCTGAGGCGGTGATTATCCACGAGCAGGGGCAAATTGTGGATCTCAACACGGCGGCGGAACAACTGTTTGGCTACACCAGTGCTGAGTTGGTGGGGCAGTCGGTCTTGGTGCTAACCCATCCCACGTCGCAGCAATTGATTTTAGATCGAATCCGCGACCCCCTTGATCAGCCCTTTGAAGCATTGGCTCGCACAAAAAGCGGTGAAACCCTGATTGTGGAAGTACAGGGCAAATGGATTACCTACCAAGGTCGCCGAGCGCGGGTGGTGGGGGTGCGCGATATTACCCAACGGAAACGGGCGGAGCAGAGTGTGCAAATGGCGGCACAACGCCAACATCTCCTTGCGGAAATTGCCCTGCGTATTCGCAAAACCCTCGACCTGCCAGATATTTTGCGGACAACGGTGCTCGAAGTCCGCAATTACCTCCAAAGCGATCGCGTCTTTATTGCCTGCCTCAACCTTGGCTCCGGCCAAATTCGCATTGTCGCTGCGGCCATGGCACCGGAGTGGGAGACTCATTTAGAATTACTGCTGCACAATGGTCACTACCGCACGTGGCTGTTGCACACCAGTCAATCGATTTCTTGCCAGCCCCTCCCCGAGGATGATCCCGCCCTAAGAGAGCTGCATCGTCAGCATCATATTCAGTCGTGTCTATTAATTCCAATTCAACACGATTATTTGGGCGATCGCGTGCTTTTGGGGGTGCATCAGTGCAGTGCACCCCGACAATGGCAACCCTACGAACAGCAGTTTCTAGAGCAATTGGCTACCCAAGTGGCGATCGCCCTGCAACAGGCAGAACTGTACCAACAGCTTGCGGCACTGAATGCCAATTTGGAATACCAAGTGGCGGAGCGCACAGAGCAGTTACAGCAAAAGATGCGCGAACTGGAGGAACTCAACCACCTCAAAGATGTGTTTTTGCACGCGGTGTCCCACGATTTGCGCACCCCCGTCATGGGAACGATGATGCTACTGAACCACCTGTTGCACTCCCAAACTGGCGATAGTGTGGTTGTGCCCCGCGCGACGATTGAGCGCATTCACCAGAGCCAACAACGGCAACTTAACCTTGTAGAAACCCTTTTACACATCCACCTAGACAACAACCAGTCACTGCCGCTGCAATGCACCCCGACCTCTGTGGCCACCCTGCTGGAGCAGGTGTTAATTGACTTAAAACCGTTATTGGAAAAAAATAATACCCAAGTTCAGCAGCAGGTCAGTGACACCCTACCGCCTGCCAAGGTGGATCCTGAGCAATTGCGCCGGGTCTATGAAAACCTGATTACCAATGCCCTCAAGCATAATCCTCCGGGACTGACCCTCAGCTTTGGGGCGATCGCCAAGGACGGGATGCTCTACTGCACCGTTGCAGATAATGGGGTCGGCATTCAGCCCGAACAGCGTCCCCATCTCTTTGACCTGTATTACCGAGGTGCCGAGGTTCACCATCGCACAGGCATTGGCCTAGGGCTTTACCTGTGTCGGCAAATTATCACTGCCCATGGCGGCGACATTGGCGTTGAGAGTATCCCGCCTCAAGGGGCATGCTTCTGGTTTAGCGTACCGCTGGCTGACGCGTCAGACTTTATTTGACTTCTCCCCTCCTTGAAAGAGAGGGGATTCCCAAAGGATGCTACGCAACGGGCTGAAGCCGCGTTGCTTCGCTTTTCCCTTGAGCTGTCACCCACAACTTAATGCGGGTGGGAGCAGTCAAAGACCCCCTACTCACCTCAAGCATTTCTGCTATTGGGACTACGTTTATGTTTCGGTTCGTGGTTTCGCGCTTTTCAACACTAGCCAATTCGATACGCTCAACATCCTGCCATTGCTTGCAGTGGTTTAGGCTTGCCGCTAAAGCGGTAGTGACTTACTTGCCGGGATTTCTCCGTACTAGGATGTCTCTTCGCGTAGTTGATACGCCTACTTTCCACGTTTTTAGGTTAACACATAGAGAGGGCTAAAGCCCCCTGAGTTGGCTGTATCCCCTCGCTAAAGCGGAGGGGTTTTAGCCCGCCCACACCGTCTATAAGGGATTGACGGTGAATGCTAGCGGCTCTTGGATTCGTCACCGTTCTGCTATCCAGTATGGTAGGAATTGCTGCTAAGACTAAGCTTACTACCATGTCAACTCCCCTCGAAACCCTTGCCCTGATCTTGGTGTTGGGCTTTTTTAGTGGTCAATTGGTACGGCGGCTAGGCGCACCGGCTCTGATTGGCATGATTTTGGTTGGCATTCTCCTAGGCCCCGCGGTGATGAACCTATTGCACCCGGATGTGCTGACGGCAGCACCGGTGTTCCGCGCTGTTGCGGTGATGGTGATTTTGATGAAGGCGGGGCTGGGTCTCGACCGTCAGAAGTTGGCACAGCAGGGAACGGTAGCACTGCGCCTAGGAATTTTACCGGCATTGTGTGAAATGGCGGTGGTGGCTCTTGTGGCGATGGTGCTACTGGGTTTCGATCTGCGGCAGGGATTATTGTTGGGGGCGATCGTGGCACCGGAGTCCCCCGCAGTCATTGTGCCGGGGATGCTGCGGCTCAAGAGTTTGGGTTGGGGTGTGGACAAGGGGATTAGTGATGCCATCCTCTCTGGCAGTGCCCTGTCGGATGTGCTGGTGTTGCTGCTGTTTAGCTTACTTATGGGAACGGAACAGGGGGGGCTGCCTCTGAATGGGGTACCACCGGCGATCGCCCTAGGGGTGCAAGCCCTCTTGGAAATTGGCGGCGGGTTGATTGTGGGCTACGGGTTGGCACGGGCACTGGTGCTCTTGCTGGTGCGGCAACATTGGGCGCAGAACCGCGTGCAAACGACTCTAGTGACCGCAGGGGTGGCCTTGGCAGCGGTGGGCTTGGCTCCTCGACTTCCCCTATTTTCGGGCTATTTGGCGGTGATGAGTGCAGGCTTTTTCCTTATCGACATGGATGCTCCCTTAGCACGGCAGTTGCGGGGGGGCTTTGATGTGCTGTGGCAGGKGGCAGAAATTTTTCTGTTTGTGCTCCTGGGCGCTAGTGTTCAGTTGGGGGTTTTGGAGCAGTCGCTGGGGATAGGGTTACTGATTTTGCTGGCGGGRACGTTGATTGGCCGGGGGCTTGGCTGGTATCTCTCCACCTTGGGCAGTAATTGGACACCTGCGGAACGATTATTTTTACTTCCTGGTAATTCCGCCAAGGCAACGGTGCAAGCGGCGATTGGTGCGCTTCCCTTGAGTGCCGGTATCGCCGGGGGCGAGACAATGTTGGCGATCGCCGTTCTCTCCATCCTTGTGACTGCGCCTTTGGGGGCGTGGGCGATTCCCACCTTTGCCCCCAAACTACTGCAAAAGGGGGAGGTGGATCCGACGAAAGTGCTGCTGCAGCCGCGTATTGTCCTGCTGGCACCGGTGGATACTTCCAGCGTTACAGCGACAGTGCTGCAAAAGACGGCGGAATTAGCGCGGCGCGCCGATGCGGAAGTGATTGTCCTCCATGTGCAGGATGTCCCTGACCCCAAGGCGGTTGCCACCATTGAAGCCTACGCCAACCAGTTCCTTGCGGATATTCGCCACCGGCTGATTGTCACTGCAGGGCCGGTGACCGAAGCCATCCTAGCTACAGCCCAACTGTACAATGTGGCAGAGATTATTCTCGGTAAGCATGGCCAAGGCGCGTTCAAGCGGGTATTGATGGGGTCGGTGTGCCAGAGTATTCTTGAGGCATCCACCCGTCCGGTACTGATTGTGGAGGAGGCGAGATCGTGATCACGATTCATCCCGTGCTGCGCCCAGCCTTGGCGGTGGCCTTGGGCGCAATTCCAGGGGCGTTAAGCCGGTTTCTTGTGGAAGCGTATTTAGAGCCTCTTTTCCCGTCTGGGTTACCGGTGCCCACCCTCATCGTCAATGTCACCGGCTGTTTTCTCATGGGGGCGATCGCCCCGCTGGGGTTTGCCCGTACCTTTACCCTGCACCCAGATCTGCGGCTGCTGTTGACCACCGGTTTTTTAGGGTCTTACACCACCTTCTCCTCCTACGAGCTAGACCAGACCCAGCTAGTGGCGGCACGGAACTTCATCGGTGAGATGCTCTACTGGCTCGGCAGTACGGGGTTGGGGTTAGGGGCACTGCAGTTGGGCACTGGGCTAACCCTGTGGTGCTTAGATCGCTGGGAGAATCCCAATGCCACCCCTTGAGAGTGTCATTGCCATTAGCATCGGTGCTGTGCCGGGTGCCTTAGGCCGTTACTACATTGCTCTGTGGAGCGATCGCCGCTTTAATACCCCAATTTTTGGCACCCTCACTGTGAATCTCGGCGGCGCATTTTTGATGGGAGTCTTGAGCTATAGTTTGACACACCTTGGCATGGCGCGATGGTTTAGCCAAGGGGTGACCGTTGGTTTTCTCGGTGCCCTGACGACGTTTTCTACCTTTACCCTTGAGTCGGCTATCCTCTGGCGAGAGCGCAAAAAACTACAGGCATGGCTCTATTGGTTGGGCAGTCCGCTGCTGGGGTTGGGCTGCGTGGAATTGGGGCTTGCCCTTGCCCAGTGGTTAGTGCCCTCCTAGGAAACAGCCGCGCAACACTGGTACAACAGATCGATGCAGCATTGATATAAAGAAAAGAGCAAGGTTAGCATAGGGGGAGTGTAGTCTAGAACACCCCACCGAGGGGATTCACGCCGTTGTGTCATGGCCTCGCCGACCGATTTACCCGCAGAATTGCATTTAATTCACCCCGAGCGATCGCTGGGGCAGGTGCAGCTAGACTGGGTGCCACAGCCCGGTTGTCGCGTGGATCACGACGGCGAAACCTACACCGTTCTCGAACGCCGTCACCGCTACCAGTTTCGCGGCGGGCGGKACCACCTGCACAAARTTGCCCTCTACGTACAGCTCTGTAACAATGACGCAGGCGATCGCCACCTTGTGGCGGGGCAGTGGGKGATTGGGGATGTCTCCTGCCGTTGGAATGCCCAGTCTCCCCTGCTGCGATGTGCAGTCAACCCCAAAGGGCCTTGTGAGACCTGCCAAGAGTATCACCCCCGCGACTGCTACGATTGATAGGCATTGATTTGAGCAACAGTGACCTATGGATGTCATTCCCGCCATTGATCTGCTGGGAGGGCAGTGCGTTCGCCTCTTTCAGGGAGACTACAACCAAGTAGAGGTCTTTGAGACCGATCCAGTGCGCATGGCACAGCACTGGCAAGCCTTGGGTGCCCCTCGCCTGCACGTCGTGGATCTCGATGGTGCCAAAACCGGTGAACCCACCAACTACCCAATCATGGCCGCCATCGTTGCAGCCCTAGAGATTCCGGTGCAAGTGGGGGGTGGGGTGCGATCGCGCCAAACTGTTACAGACTTGCTCTCCCTCGGTGTGGATCGCGTCATTTTGGGCACCATTGCCCTTGAAGACCCCCATCTGGTCGCTGAGGTTGCCACTGAATTTCCAGAGCGCATTTGGGTAGGTCTAGATGCTCGTCAAGGCTACGTAGCCACTCGCGGCTGGCTAGACACCTCCACCATTCTGGCGACAGATTTAGCGCAACAGATGGCTGCTGTGGGGGTGGCCGGCTTTATCTACACCGATATTCAGCGAGATGGCACCCTCCAAGGCCCAAACATCGATGCCCTGCGCCAGTTATTGGCCGCCAGCGATCGCCCAGTGATTGCCTCCGGTGGCGTTAGCTCCCTCACCGATATTTTGAGTTTGCTGGCGCTAGAACCGCAAGGCTTGACGGGAGCGATCGTCGGCAAAGCCCTCTATACAGGAGCCGTTGACCTCAAAGAGGCTCTCCGCGCCGTGGGTCAAGGTCGCTGGCAGGACGTACCACCCAATTTAGGAACGTCCACATGGGCTTAATGGTGCAGTCGCCTGAGCATTTCTTATGGGGTGCGAGTTAAGGCTGCCAGCCCCTTAGAGACAACAGACAGGTATCCTTGCTCCAGTACGGCATTGGCCTCCATAACATTGGGTGCCATCAGGATCCGTGCAATCAGCCCCGTCCAACCGGTTTGGTGACTTGCCCCCAACCCCGCACCATTATCGCCGTGGAAGTACTCATAAAAGAGAATTAAATCCCGCCAGTGGGGGTTCTGTTGGAAGGTTTCAGTTGCCCCGTAAAGCGGACGGCGGCCAGACTCATCCCGCAGGAAAATATTGGCCAGCCGCTGCGAAATTTCTGTCGCAACATCCCACAAGTTCAACCACCGCCCCGACCCCGTTGGGCACTCAATCGTAAAATCATTGCCATAATAGCCGTACATTTTCCGCAATGACTGCACCAGTAGGGCATTTACCGGCATCCAAATGGGGCCGCGCCAGTTGGAATTCCCGCCAAATAAGCCAGTGGAGGATTCCCCCGGCTCGTAGGTCACGCGGTAGGCTTCCCGTCCGAGTTGAAAGGTGTAGGGATGGTCGTAATGATAGCGCGACAGCGCCCGAATGCCATAGTCGCTCAGACATTCCGGGAGATGACTCGCTCCTCAACATCGGGGGGCAGCACCTTATCCTCTAGCCACTGTTTCACATCGGGTAGGGCTGGAAGCCCCGTACTTCAGTGCGGGGAGGAAAGCTCCTTTAGCAACTTCAGTTGTTTTAGGTTATAATTGTACTGCGGACACCAGAAACGGTTGTTCAAGGCACTGGTAACGGTCGATTGGGGGTGTTGTAAACCACCCCAGAGGCTCGCGGTTGGCTTGCTAACTGCAGGGCTACTAAAAGCTCCCTGCTTTAGCTGGGAGTAGTTTACAGGGATTGCACCCGACCATACCAACGCATCAAGATCGTCGCTAGCTTTTGCGAGTCATGGCGCACTGTGGGGGTGGTTTCATCCATCACATCCGCCAAAATTAAGCGGCAGTTGAGGCGTGCCAGTTCGTCGCGATCGATGGCTACAACGTCGCTGCCTTGTTGCCTATAGTGGCTAAGGTGGGCGGAACTGGGGGGATATTTTTGGACGAGAATGGCATCAAAGAGGCGATCGCCCGTTACCTTATCTAAGGCTCGCACGTGATCGCTCACCCGATACCCATCGGTTTCCCCCGGCTGTGTCATGATGTTACACACATAAACACAGGGACAGCGACGCTCGGCAAGAGCTTGGGCAATATCCGGCACCAGCAAGTTGGGGATAACACTGGTATAGAGGCTGCCCGGACCAAGGATGATGTAGTCGGCATCGCGAATCGCTTGGAGCGCACGCGGCAGTGCAGTCGGCGCAGGCGGCGAGCAGCCAATTTCAACAATTTGTCCTTTGGCTGCGGTGATGTTCGATTCGCCATGGATTAAACGACCATCCGCAAGGCGTGCCCAAAGGGTCATGTCCGTCAGAGTGGCCGGTAGAACCTGACCGCGAATGGCGAGCACAGCAGAACTGGTGGCGATCGCCCGCTCGAGATCCCCCGTAATGTTGGTCATGGCCGTTAAAAATAAATTGCCAAAGCTATGGCCTGCCAACCCATCCCCCGCATCAAAACGATACTGGAATAGCTCTGTCACTAACTTTTCTTCATCCGCCAAGGCGGCTAAACAGTTGCGAATATCCCCTGGCGGCAAGACCCCAATTYCCCGCCGCAGTCGCCCTGAAGAGCCACCATCGTCCGCCATCGTCACAATGGCCGTAATGTTGGCACTAAACACTTTTAAGCCCCGMAATRGGGTCGATAGCCCCGTGCCACCGCCAATGGCCACAATTTTAGGTCCGCGCTCTAGCCGCCGATGGGTCAGCAATCGTTCCACAAGCGCTTTGTCATCGTCCGGCAGCAGCACTTGGGTAATGGAGCCAAGGGTACGGGCATAGCCCCACCAAATTAGGGCAATGCCACCCAAAAAGAGGAGGGGACCACTCACATAGCTGGGCACAAAGCGTGCCAAGGTTTGCAGCAGTTGCTCGATAAACTGTAGCGTGTAAAAAACAGGGGTTAGGTTAACGCTAATGGCTAGGCCAAGGCTCGCTAGGAGTACCCCAACCGTACTAATTAACAGCCAACGCTTTACCAGTAGCCCTGGCAGCAACCATTGAGACCAGAGGCGCAATTTACGGCGAGCAGGTCGCAGAGTTGCCGAAAGTTGACGAGCCTTATTCGCTCTCCTCATCCGCACCGATGCCAAGATAGGTCTTGCTGAGATAGCGGGTCAGCCGTTGCAATGGGTTTGCTATATTGGCCTTGTGATCCGCTTTATTGCTGTTGATCGGCACTCCCAAAATACCCGAAAATTCATCGTCACTGAGCTCTCCTGCTTGGTGCTGGGCGAAGGAGTCCACAACGTCAATCAGTTCGGTTGTCGAAAATTCAAAGCCATGCTGATTGGCAAAGTCAACGACCTTGGGCGCCAGTTCTCCTTTGAGGGCGGCTAATTCCTCGGTATCGAGTTCAGCAGCACCACTAATGTTGCCGTCGCCAACCCCTAAAAGGGCTTCTAACTCATCCCGCAATGAAGCATCCTCGGCAGTTTTTTGCATAAACGCTAATACCTGTGCCGTTGCCATAGGCTCCCTTCCTTACGATCACTAAGGTGAGTAGAATATCTGGACGAACCGATTGGATTATAACATTCTCTGTTCAGAGTATTTTTAAGCAACAGTTCTTAAGAAGGGCACCTCGACCACCTGCGCCTGACGGTTACTGCTCACCTGTAGGGTCAACCCAGCCCCTCCCACTTTGGTGCGGACATAGCCCAAGCCAAAAGCACCGCTCCCTAGGGGGGTGCAACTGGTTAGTAGGCCAACCTTTTCCCCCGCAAGAAATAGAGGGGTGGGTACCGTCACGCAACCGTTGAGGTCGAGTCCCCACAGGTGTTGCTTCACCCCTTGGTAGGTGTTAAGGCGAGCAATGGTTTCCTGGCCAATGTAGCAGCCCTTGTCAAAAGACAGGGTATGGCCGAGGCGAGCTTCAAGGGGGTTGTAGTCTTCGGTGAGTTCGGCATCTGCCGCAGGTCGGCCTTGGCGAATGCGGATGTGCTCCCATTCAGGGTCTTGCAGTTGGGGATAGGTGCCAAGCCAATCTGTGAGGGGGCGATCGCTCCAGAGGGTGAACCCCGGCAGGGCAAGGCCACTCGTGGCGGCCACCGTTAGGGAACGGCCCCCCTGCGCCACAGTAACGTGTTGGTAAGGGGTGGTGAACTCAGGCAGGCCAAGGGTGTGCCGAATGGTGTGGGCAACCTCCCCAAACAGCCGATAGCAATAGCTACTGGCGGTCAGATCGCTCACTTGGACGTCATCGCCAAAGAAGATGTATTTATCCAACCATTGCAGTAAAAACGCCCGCCGTTGGGGGGAGACGAGTAGATCGACCCACTCCTGATGCACCAAGACGGTTGCCAAGTCTAGAGTGCGCGCAGTGGACGTGAGAAAGACCGTATCTGCCCCTTGACCCGGTTTGAGGATTAGGCAGTTATTGGAGGTTTGGTTGTGCAGAAATTTGAGGCGATCGCCCCCCGTTAAGCGCAGCCGCCCCCAGTGGGAGCAGTCATAAACAGCACCTTGGGTAGTGAGTGTCGTTAATAGGTCGGCCATGATGCCCCTCCGGGTGCCAAGAGAATCAACTGCCGCTCAAGGAGCGATCGCACCTGTTCAAGGGAAACCTCAGGCTGCTGTGCCAACAGATCGGCAACGGTAGCTTGGCCATTAGCCGCTGCCAGAAACTGCTGCTCCGCTGCATTCAGGTAAATGACATCGTAGTGGCAATTAAACACACAGCCCCCCGGCCAGCCATCTAAGCAGGGGTGACGGTAAGGAATTGCTGCCAAGACCTGAGCATCGGCTGACCAGTCCTGACGCACGAGGGGTGGCTTCGCCAAGAAGAATTCGTAGTGGGTCATGGCCTCCGGATCAAGGGCTTCAATTAGTTGGTACTGCTCCAGGGGGGATAGGTGTTGTGCTCGCGCTAGTAAGTCCGGCTGAGTGCCCAACAGTCGCTCCAACTGCCACAGACGCGGGTTAGAAAACCCCACAAATTCTAGCCCCGACGCGGCAATCAGCTCAAAGAGACTGGCAATGGTGTAGTCAATTTCCTGCGGATGAACGTACATATCTGCAAAGCATTCATCCCGCTGATTGTCTAGGCTCCAGCGTTCCTGTTCGCGTTTTTTGAGGCGGTTCCCCYCCGGCAGGGCAGCAAAGATCTGCCGACCAATGGCAACCCCTTGGGGATAGTTGCTGCGATCGCTCCCTTGGAGCAAGGCAATGGCACGCTGCATCAGCTTAATTTCCCAGCGTCCCAGTTCGCCATAGACAAAAACATGGAGAATCCCACCGGGTGCCAGCACGTTCGCTAGGGCTTGAATTCCTCTTGCGGGGTCTGGCAGGTGGTGCAGCACCCCCACACAGTTAATCATGTCAAAGGTTTGCCCCAAGTGAGCCACATCGTAAAGACTGCGGTGCTGAAACTGCACGTTGTGGGCGCGCGATCGCCGACAACGCTCCTGAGCAATCTCCAGTGCTCCTTCACTCAGATCAATTGCCATAACTTGGGCGTGGGGGTTCAAATGCGCCAAGTACTCCGTTCCCACTCCTGTGCCACATCCCGCATCCAAAATCGCTACATCTAAGCGGGAGGGATAGCGTCCTGTACAAAAGCTATAGGCAGCTGGCCATGACCACCGCCAGTTGTAGCCCGGAGGTGGCTCATCGAGAATGGGTTCCGGCGGAAACGGATAGGTGTTATACAATTGCCGTACCGCAGCGGTAATCTCAGCGGCAGATGTCATGGTTGGTTCCCCTCGTGCAAGTGTTGAAGTAGGTCTTGGGTGGCCTGTTGTGGATCAGCAGCGTCCATAATGGCGCGTACCACTGCGACATGGGTGGCACCCGCCGCAATAACCTCGCCAATAGTACTGGCATCGATACCGCCAATGGCAAACTGGGGGATCGAGCAGTGGTGGCGGGCGTACTGAAGATAGTCAAACCCCACCGCAGCTTTTCCAGGTTTAGTAGGGGTGGCAAAAACGGGGCCAACACCGACGTAGTCTGCACCCTCCTGCAAGGCGCGCTCGAGTTCTTGGGGGTTGGTGGTGGAGCATCCCACTAGGCGATCGCCCCCTAGAATCTGTCGAGCAAGGGCAATAGGAAGATCCGTTTGTCCCAAATGCACCCCATCGGCATTGGCACCCACGGCAATATCGACGCGATCGTTCACCAGAAACAGGGCACCATAACGCTGGCACAGAGCCTGTAGCTGCTGTGCGATCTTCAAGCGGGTTTGGTCATCATTCGTTTTATCGCGGTACTGCACCAGTCGCAACCCACCTTTGAGGGCAGCTTCAACACGCTCAAGCAGGCGATCGCTTGGGGAGGTCACTAGGTATAGCCGTGCGTGGTGCAAGCGTCGCAAACGTCCCTGCCGAGACTGGGGGGATAACGCTTGTTCAAGGATATACACCCGATAGCGCAATGTTTTTGCTGCCGCACTTAGGTCAGCGTGAGTGAGTTTGGCATACTCTTCGATGACGCGCAGCGCCTCTTGAACCCGGGCAAAGTTAGCAGTGAGGACGTCCTGTAGCGTCTGGCGATCGCGCTCCTGGGGATGCGTCAACGCTGTACCCGGATCGTGATCGGTTTGCCGTGCTGAGCGCAATTCCGGCGTATGGTAACCCGCCAGCGTTTGCCGTAACTCTTTACAGGTGGCGGTGAGTTCGGCATCTTCACACCCCAAGCGACACCATTCCTCAATCACCCGTAGGCCTTCGCGGGCGCGATCGAGGTTGGCATCCAAAATCCGGCACACCCTAGCGTGGCAAAGAATGGGAGCTAAATCTTGCATACCCTGTCACATCCCCGCAGAAAGGGATAAGCAACACCCATCGTTACGCGTTGTCTGAATCACAATGAAACCGTCGGCTAACACAATCCACCATTCCTCCTGTCGCCAGCAATGGCCATGGGCTGGCTCCCTATGTTTGATCCTACTGGGTTGGGGCACTAGCGTGCAGGCAGCAGAGCCGATTCCGATTCCCGTGCCCCCGCCAGAAGTGACAACACTGGCTCCAATTTCGCCGCCAGAGCCACAAAGCGTTGATACTCGCCTAGAGCGCTTGCCCGTCCCCAGTACCCCAATTCCCATAGGGTATGTGGGGGCAGATGTCACCATGAACCAGTTACCGCCACCACCGGATACAACTGGCATAGATACAGCCCCGTCAGGGCAATCTTTAACCACCGGCGGACGCTTCCGAGTGATTGTTTTTGACGTGCGGGAGGGGGATATCGCCAATCAAGAACGGTTGCGATCGCTCGTGCCAGAAGTCTTACCTATTAACACAGGTCAGCAGCGGGCACTCCAAGTTGGCAGCTTCCAAAATGAAATTCAAGCCAGCGAACTGCGAGCCTACATGGAAGTCAATGGCTTTCGGGCAGAAATTCAACGTCTGCCCTAAGGCTCATCCAGCAGACCCCTCACCCCAACCCCTCTGGCAGAGGGGGAGAGGGGCTTCGCACCCAGCGTTACCTCTGTTGCCTTCCTACTGTCACAAGGGGAGAGGGGATGAGAGGGCAACATTTTGTCAGTCAACCAGCCCTCAACCCTTAGGAGTGGGGATTGGTCGTGGGGTGGGCAAAACTAAGCGACAAATTTCTGCCACATGACGGTGATCTGTGCCACAGCAGCCGCCAAAGACAGTCAAATGAGGCAATCGCTGCACTAAATCAATAAATAATAAATCAATATAAATAAATAATAAATCAATATAAATATATTCTTCATATCGTCGTGTATCCTGTGTCCAGCTGCCATAAATGTTAATGATTCAGTAAACTATCTCTGAAATCCCTACAATAAGACTGACAACGAGGTACGTTCAGATACGTGGCTTGACCAAAAATTGATAAATCTCGAGTTAAATCGGTAGCCTCACTCATAGCGGCGCTTGAGGATCAGGCATTGCCAAAGCTGGGAATCAGGCTCACGCGAGCTGGTTGTAAGGAGGGAAGACCGTGCTGCTGCTGGCGCGATTGTGCTGGAAGTAGTGCTTGCATATGCCGCAGTTCACTGCGCAGTTGATCATTTTCTTTTTGTAGATGCTCGACTTTCAGTTGGACTTGCTTCAGGCGTTCACTGAATTTTTGACGATAGACTTCGGGCATCTCCTGAATCACTCGCTCTAGCATTTGGTTGCGATCGCCCAGTTCAATGACTTGCTGTTTCAGAGCAGTGACTTCCGACTCCCGCTCCTGGGCTTGCTGCTGATAGGCAAGGATTTGCTCTTGGTAGGTGGCAATACGCGCTTCAACGTCTTGAATTTGCTGCTGTAGGCGCTGTAGTGCTTCAGCATTGGCTGCTTCTGCTTTGCGAGCTTGATAAAAGCGCACAAACAACTCAGGGTGCTGCACCATTAACTGATACAGTTCCTCTGAAAGCTGCTGCACTAGCTGATCCCGTACCAGCAGTTCATCGGCTACGTTGAGGGAGGGGGCGCTCAGGGGATGATCGTTCACGGATGCTGCTCTCCAAGGGGATACGCTGTGGTAAATCCTACGCAGACTGATAGACAACCATGCAAAATCTAGAGTTTTCAGGCTATCATCAGCCAGTACTGGCCGCTGCGGTGCTCGATGCCCTTCAACCTAAGGCGGGTGGGTTATACCTAGATGCGACGGTGGGGGGAGGTGGGCATACTGCGCTACTACTGAGCGCTGCACCAACCTGTCGGGTAGTGGCGATCGATCAAGACCCCATGGCCTTGGCGGCAGCCCAGGAGTTCCTCAGGCCGTTTGGCGATCGCGTCCAGTTTTGGCAGGGGAATTTTGCCGATTTTAGGGTGACTGAACCCATGTTTGATGGCATTTTAGCGGATTTGGGGGTGAGTTCAGCCCAGCTAGATCGTGGCGATCGCGGCTTTAGTTTCCGTTTTGACGCTCCGTTGGATATGCGCATGAACCCGAATCAGTCCCTTACTGCAGCCACTGTGATTAACCACTACAGTGAGCAGGATCTAGCCGATATTTTCTACGAGTATGGCGAAGAGCGCTTTTCCCGCCGTATTGCCCGCCACATTGTGGCACGTCGTCCCCTCCACACCACCCAAGAACTGGCACAATTGGTGGCACGAACCCTGAAATCGTCGCCCCGCCAACGCATTCATCCGGCCACGCGGGTGTTTCAGGCGCTGCGCATTTACGTAAATCGGGAATTGGAGGTGCTGGATCAGTTCTTAGCGCTGTCTCCCCGCTGGTTGGTTCCCCAAGGTCGCCTTGCAATCATTAGCTTCCACAGTCTGGAAGATCGGCGGGTAAAGCAAGCATGGCGGCAGACCCCCCTATTGACGGCGCTGAATCGTAAACCTATTGTTGCCGACGATACAGAAGTTGCGAGCAACCCCCGCTCACGATCGGCAAAGTTGCGAATTGCAGCGCGCAYTTTTGCATGAACCGCCGCATTAGTGCTTTATTTGTGGGTATCTTTACAATGCATCTATCATTCATGGCGTTAACATGCTGAGGAGTGCTTGAGTGTATGGTTGCTGCTCCTAAACTAAAGTCTTCGATTGGCTCGCTGCGATCGCGCAGTGGCTCATCCCCGATCCTCACCGAAATTCGCCCTCTTCCCAAGACTCACATGCCTCTATGGCAAAAAACCTTGGTGGGTCTGCAATGGGTCTCTGGGGTGGCGGCAGCCAGCTCAATGGTGGCACTACTGCCTTTGTACGGTTGGCTAGCGCTTTGCGAGCAGCAGTGGAGCCGTGCCTACCATCAACTGGAGCAGCTAAAGCGTCAGGAACGCGAATTGTTGGTCAGTCATGAAACGCTACGCTACCGCGTTACTCAGCAGGTGCAGCAAGCCCCGCAGGGTCTAGTTCCCCAGAATCCGCAGCGCGTCTTGTTTGTTCCCAATCAAGCCTCAACAGGGGCAACGCTCCCCGTCCAGATTCCCTCTGTCGCAGTTGCTCCCCACCGTCGGGTTAGTTACTAGTGGTTGTGTTGCTGGGAGGGTGCCGATGACGACGGCCAAAGCAGTTGCCACGCCAAAGCCCATCGCCGCTGGTCGTATTTGGCTGATTCTGATCTTTTTACTGGGTGCCATGGCCGGTGTCGCAGCACGGCTAGTCTATCTACAGGTTCTCGAACGAGACACCCTAGCAGAAAAAGCCCGCCAGCAACAGCAACACTACACCCCCCCAACTTTGGCACGCTACCCGATCACCGATCGCCGGGATACGGTTGTTGCCCTAGATCGACCTGTTTTTACCCTTTTTGCCCATCCATCTCACTTTAAGGTGGAGCCAACGGCGATCGCCCATGCCCTAGCCCCACTCCTAGGACAGTCCCCCACTCAACTGCTGGCGAAGTTTGGCACCTATCCCACCGGCGTGCCTATTGCCTACGAGGTGAGCGAGGAGGTTGCAGCTAAAATTCGCGCCCTCAATTACGACGGCTTAGAACTGAATCAGGCATGGCAGCGCATTTACCCCCAGCAAGAGTTAATGGCAGGCATCGTTGGCTATGTGGATCGGGAGCACAAGGGACAAGCGGGGATTGAGTTTAGCCAAAATGACTTTTTACAAGTGCGCAACCCCCAACCGTTGCTCTCCATGAATGGCTTGGGGCAGTGGTTACCAGCCCTTGCCCCCACGGATCCTCAGGTGCTCACTCAGGGCTATCATGTGCGCCTGACGGTGGATAGCCGCTTACAGCAGACGGCTCGCCAAGCCCTGCGGCAACAGTTGCGGAAATTTAATGCCAAGCGGGGCACTGTTTTGGTTCTAGAGGTAGCCTCGGGGGCACTGCGGGCACTGGTGTCTGAACCCTCCTACAACCCCAATCAGTACTACCGTGCGGATCCAGCGTTATTCCGTAATTGGGCGGTTTCAGATTTGTATGAGCCGGGATCGACCTTTAAGCCCATCAATACGGCGATCGCCCTTGAACTCAATGCCATTACCCCCAATACTGTGCTTCCGGATGAGGGGCGAATTATGGTGGGTGGGTGGCCGATCCAAAATAGTGACTTTAGCCAGCGGGGGGGGCGTGGTGCGCTGACGATTAGCCAAGTCTTGGGCTATTCGAGCAATGTGGCAATGGTTCACATGATGAACCGCATTCCCAGGCGCCATTACTATCGCTATCTGCATCGGTTGGGGTTAACCCAAAAAGTGGGCAGCGATCTCCCCTTTGAAACTGCCGCCCAACTCAAGCCAGCGGAGCAGTTTATTCACTATCCCATTGAGTCGGCCACGGCTGCCTTTGGCCAAGGATTATCCCTGACCCCTCTGCATTTAGTGCAATTACTGGGGGCGATCGCCAACGGCGGCGAACTGGTGGTTCCCCACGTCATTGAGGGGCTTTACGATGAAAATGGTCATCTGCAACGGCAGCCAAGGCGCGCCGAACCCCGACGAGTCTTTTCTGAGCGTACTAGCACTGAGGTAATCAACATGCTGGGGGAGGTGGTGCGCTCAGGCACCGGCAAGCCTGCCCATATTCCTGGTTATCGCTTAGGCGGCAAAACAGGGACAGCGCAAAAAGCCGTTGGCGGCACCTACGGAAATCAGCGTATTACCAGTTTTGCAGCGGTGTTTCCCCTTGAGCAGCCGCAGTACGTGATTTTAGCGGTTGTGGATGAACCCCAAGGGGATGATGCCTACGGCTCTACTGTGGCAATTCCCATTGTGAAAGCGGTCACTGAGTCTCTGATTACGATTGAGGGGATTCCCCCCTCCCATCCCGAAGAATTACGGCGACCCGCTGCTGCAACATCGGTGCCACAATAGGAAAGAACACAGCAGAAGGATGTTATGGTACAGCGTTTTCTTGCCACGGTGGTGGCGATCGTTGTGGTGCTTTTGACCGGGTGTAGCGCCACCAGTGGTCTGCAAGCCTTTGTCGATAGCTATGACGGCTATGAATTCCTCTATCCGCGGGGATGGGTACAGGTACAGGTGGATGGTCCGGCAGACGTGGTTTTCCACGATATTATTCAAACGACAGAAAATGTGAGTGTTGTGGTCAACAGTGTCTCTAGCACTCAATCCCTTGAAGACTTGGGTTCCCCGGAAGAGGTAGGCGATCGTCTCTTGCGCAACATCATTGCCCCCAGCGAAAGCGGGCGCAGTTCTGCCCTCATTGGCGCCAGTTCTCAGAAAGCTGATGGCAAAACCTACTACATCCTTGAGTATGCCGTCACCTTGCCGGGAGACGCTCAAACCGCACGGCAGCGCCATAACCTCTCGAGTATTACCCTGAGCCGAGGTAACGTTTATACCCTCAGCGTCTCTGCGCCAGAGGAGCGCTGGCCGAAGGTTGAAGACCAATTTAAGGCAATTGTTGCCTCATTTACCGTATATTAGGAATACTGAAGGGGAGTTAGCTCAGTTGGTAGAGCGTCGCGATCGCACCGCGAAGGTCAGGGATTCGAGTTCCCTACTCTCCATCCACTTGGTCTATCCTAGAGGAACTTCATCATGGGCGTTTGACGGTTCTGGGCAGGTAACACGAAGCAAGCACAACTCCACTTGGCAACGTTCCAGACGGGCAAGCAGAGCATGCCTGTTGCCCTGTTTCTGCTATGGGATAGGTAAGCTGCTCTTGTACGCATAGCGTCATGAGCCGGTGCATTCACAACACTCCAAGTAGAGGCTCAAGCAGGGATTGACTTCTACAGTCACATGAGTGAGGGCAGGAAGGTGCCGCAGAAGATTTTTGTAATGTTCCGGCGGCTGGGGAGTGTGAGTCACTAAGGAAAGAGCCGCAGCCAGATGCATAGGACTTACATGCCAAACATGCAAATCGACAACGCGGTTATCCGCATCGGCTTCGATGGCATGGATAATGCGTAGTCGCAGGCTGTTATCGGTTGCACTATCTAACAAAATAGGTGCTGTTTCGCGAACTAAACCATAGGCCCATCGGGTAATGACCAGTGCGCCAAGGATTCCCATCAGTGGATCGAGCCAAGTCCACCCAGCAACCTTAGCAGCCAATAGGGCAGCGATCGCTAGCACTGAGGTTAACGCATCTGCCAGAACATGGATATACGCAGCTCGCAGGTTGTAGTCAGCGTGGGACGAGTGCGTTTTGCCGAAGTGGGTGTGCACCTGTTGGTGATGAGAATCCGCTTCAGGGTGATGGATATGAGCGTAAACTACTCCCAGCTAAAGCAGGGAGCTTTTAGTAGCCCTGCAGTTAGCAAGCCAACCACGAGCCTCTGGGGTGGTTTACAACACCCCCAATCGACCGTTACCAGTGCCTTAAACAACCGTTTCTGGTGTCCGCAGTACAATTATAACCTAAGGCAACTAAAGTTGCTAAAGGAGCTTTCCTCCCCGCACTGAAGTACGGGGCTTCCAGCCATACCCGATGTGATCTGCCCCAGCAAAGCGCAGTTTTGATTCTGTGGCCGGTAAGTCACCCCGCGCTAAAATTTGCAGCTTATGGTTGAGGCGGCGAGCCGTGAGGGTAATAAACACATTACTGGCATCATCGGGAAGCACCGCCACTAAGGTTTGCGCCTGTTCAATGCCCACCGCTAGCAACTCGTTCTCATCCATCAAGTCATCGCCACGGTAGAGAGGATGCCCCATCTGTTGCGCCAGACGGACGTGCTCCCGCTGGTTATCAATGACAATAAACGGCAGCCTAGCACTGGTTAAGTCGGCGGCTAAACTGCGACCAAGAAAGCCGTAACCACAAATAATGACGTGATTCCGCAGTTCCGGGGGTGCCATCGTTAACCCCGTGCCCCCCGATACTGCACTTGCCCACGAGAGCTAACTTCGCGCACTAGTTTAGGTGTGTCATGGGAGTGACCGAGCAAAATTAGGGTATCTCCCACTTCCATGATGGGATTGACACGTACCGGAAACAACTGGCCGCTCCGTTTACGCAAACCGATAATAATAAACTCCCCTTGACCGCGCACCTCTAAACTGGCTAGCCGCCACCCCACATAGGGATACTCAGGGGTAATGTCTAGTTCGGCCAATTGGACATCAATTTGGTTTAAGAGTTGGTTTAGTCCTTGGCGATCGCTGGTTTGTTCGAGGAAATCAATCCCCCGCGGGCGACGAATGAGGTTAGCCATTTGGGTCGCACCAATGCGAGTGGGTAGCACCACATGATCAGCACCGGCCATGCGTAGCTTTGCCTCCGTTGCCGGTAGATTGGCCCGCGAGAGAATCAGCAATTCGGCGTTAATATGCCGTGCCGTTAAGGTAATAAACACATTCATCGTATCGTTGGGCAGCACCGTAGCAAGGGCGATCGCCCGGTCAATTCCCACCACCCGCAAGGCCGCTTCTTCCGTAGCACTGCCAAGGTAGGCCAAATAGCCCAGCTTCTCTGCCAAACTAATGCGTTGCTCATCCACATCTAAAATCACAAAGGGAGTTTTGGCCTGGGTGAGTTCTTGAGCCATCACCTGACCAATACGACCAAACCCGCAAACAATCACATGGCGATTGAGCTTGCTAATGTCCCGCGCCGCCCGCTGCACATCCAAGAGACGCTTGATTTCACCCTCAGTAAACATTTGCAGAATTGCACCGACAGTATAGATAGCTGAGGCACTGCCCGCCACAATCACAACCATGTTAAAGATGCGCTGCTCTGGGGTGATGAGGGGGCGCACCTCCCCGTAGCCTACCCCAAAAACGGTGATTACGTACATATAAAACGCATCCAGCCAGTTCCAGCCAAAACTGATATACCCAATCACCGCCACAGCCATCGTCAATAAAAAAAAGCCAATGCCAACAACAACACGCTTCAGAGCGGGAGTCAGGGGGCGGCGTTCCGAACTCATACCTATAGCTAACGTCCTTAGTACGTCCGTTCTTGGGGGGCAAATAGCGTCATCGTAACGGGGAAGTAATCAATGGCAACACCATCCGGGCGATAGAAAGCCAACGTGTGGCGCAAAAAGTTAGTGTCATCTCGCTGGGGATAGTCCTCGCGGAAGTGGGCACCGCGGCTTTCTTGGCGGGCTAAGGCACCCGCTAAAATAATCTCGGCAACCACCAGCAGGTTCGCCAGTTCTAGGGCTTCAAGGAGTTCGGTGTTCCAATACCGGCTGTGATCTCCTAAACGGATCTGCTGATAGCGAGATTTTAATGTCTGTAATTCTTGCAAGCCTTGTTGCATCAATTCTGCTGTTCGGAACACACCGCAATAGTTGGTCATGCAGTCTTGCACCTGCTGCCGGAGGTGGGCAATGCGCAAGTCTCCTTGCTGAGCAAACAGTTGCTCAAGGTGTTGTTCGGCTGCCTGACGATAGGGCTGGGGATTGAGGTCTGGCCAAGCCAGATGGGCTAAATCCGTGGCGATGGCGGCACCGGTACGCCGCCCATAAACCACGCATTCCAGTAAGGAGTTACTGCCCAAGCGGTTAGCACCATGCACCGAGACACAGGCACATTCCCCCGCTGCATAAAATCCGGTGACAGTGGTGGCAGCATTGGCTCGCACTTGCCCCCTGAGGGTAACGGGAATTCCCCCCATGGAATAGTGCACGGTGGGACGCACGGGAATTGGCTCCACCACTGCATCAACCCCTGCTAGGCGGTGGGCTTCCTCCCAGCAGAAGGGAATGCGGCTCATGATCGTGTCTCGTCCCATATGGCGCAGGTCTAGATAGACAAACGGGCCACCTGCAGTGCCATCGGGGTGAATGCCGCGGCCTAGACGGATTTCAGTAGCAATGGCACGGGAGGTAATGTCCCGGGGGGCAAGCTCCATGCGGCTAGGGGCATAATGCGCCATAAAACGCTCTCCCGCCGCATTGATCAGGTAGGCGCCTTCGCCGCGCACAGCTTCGGAAATGAGCACCCCTGCGGGATACAAGCCGGTGGGATGAAACTGCACAAATTCCATATCTTCGAGGGGCAGCCCCGCCCGTGCGGTCATGGCTAGGCCATCCCCCGTTGAGGCAAAGTCATTGGAGGTGGTATTGAAGACTCGCCCATAGCCGCCGGTGGCAAAGAGGATAGCCTTGGCGCGCAGCACCTCAAGCCGACCCGTTTCAATGTGGTAGGCCACCACCCCCTTGGCTTGCTGATCTTCAACAATGAGCTGCAGCACATACCACTCGCTAAAAAAGGTGACGTTATACTTCAGCAGGTTGCAGTACAACTCGTGGAGAATGGCGTGGCCAGTTTTGTCAGCGGCATAGCAGGTGCGTTGATGGCTGTGGCCGCCAAAGGGGCGCTGGGCGATGCGACCATCCGGCAGCCGTGAAAAGAGCACCCCCAAGTGTTCTAGGTCAATCACCACATCGGGGGCATCTTGGGCTAGGATGGCGACAGCATCTTGATCCGCTAAAAAATCGGATCCTTTGACGGTATCAAAGGCATGGCTCTCCCAAGAGTCTTGATGATCGACGTTTTTGAGGGTGGCGGCAATTCCGCCTTGGGCAGCAACGGAGTGGGAGCGGATGGGATGGGTTTTAGCCACAAGGGCAATGGGTGTATGTGGGGCAAGGCGGCAGATTTCCAGTGCAGCTCGACAGCCGGCTAGGCCACCACCGACAATAACTACCGCAAAGTCTTGCATCCCCAGTTCCTTCAAGGCAGCTTATCTCTATCTATACTAGGTTGGTTTTTGGCGGGATGGGGGTAAAACTGTAGCAAAACCAACTTGCGAGCCTTGCGGCGAATCGTTAAACTTTCAACATTGAGCGGGAGGCAGCGTTCCTTGAGTCCGTTTTTTCTCGAGTATGGCAATGGCTGCAGGGTGCGGCACTGGCAGTCGGACGATCGCCCCGCGGTGATTCAATTAATCCAAAGCGTCCTCACAGAATTTGGCCTCACTTGGCAGCCGGAGGGTGCGGACTGTGATGTCATACATGTTGAAGACTACTACCAGCGTCGTGGGGGGCAGTTTTGGGTTGTGGAGCAGGCTCAGGAGATTGTGGGCACCATTGCCTTTTACCCTATTGAGCGCGGGGAGGCGGCGGTGGAAATTCGCAAAATGTATCTCCATCCACGGGTACGGGGTCAGGGGTTAGGCACGTTTTTGCTGCACCATATCGAGCAGGCCATTCTAGGGGCGGGATATCGCACCATTTGGATTGAAACCGCCTCTGTGATGACCACAGCAGTGCACCTTTACGAGAAAGCAGGCTACCAACCCACCAGTGGTGTTGAAACCCAACGCTGCGATCGCGTCTATGTCAAGGATGTGCGCTCCCATACCGTGGTGTCCATTGCACCGGTATCTTGCTAGGGGGCTAATTGCCGCGATCGCCCTGGGGCTAGGGTCTCCCGCTCTGGCGAGGGCGATCTGTCCTGCCGAGTTAGGGACTGCCATTGAGCGCCATCTGCAGCAGCCCCAGTGGCAACCCGGGCAGTGGGGGATTGCGGTGCAAGTGTTGGGGACAGGGGCAGTGCTCTACAGCCACCAAGCGGACAAGCTGTTTTTAGTGGCCTCGAACGTCAAACTGACAACGACTGCGGCGGCTCTTGCCTATTGGGGCGCAAATTATCGCCTAGAAACAGTGATCAGTGCCACGGGGCGATCGCCCCAGCTTGAGCGGTTGCGGGTTCAAGGGGGCTTTGACCCCAGCCTCAGTGACCAAGACCTACAGCAAATTGCCCGTACCTTAGCGCAGCAGGGGGTGCAACGCATTCAAACTCTAGAAATTGCCGGAGCACAGAAGACATGGATTGAGCCAACGTGGGCGCTGGAAGACCTGAAGATGGGCGACGCAGCAGCGGTCACCCGCTTGAGTGTGAATCAAAACGCCCTAGAGGTGGATGCGTTGCCCCAGCAGTTGGGGCAACCCCTGACCTTAGTATGGCGGCAACCTACTGCCGCCCGCTCGTGGCAGCTTGTGAATCAAACCCGCACCGTCGCCACCAGTGAGCCAGAGTTTCTTGAGGCGGAGGTGGGCGATCGCCAGATCACGATTCGCGGTCAACTGCATGTGGGCAGTGCCGCGGGCGATATTCGCGTGCCCCTCCCCCAGCCAGCTCCCTACATCCAAGGGCAAATTGAACAGGCACTTCAGGCGGCGGGCATCACCGTTGAGGGCACCACTCTCATTGAGGCCACGGATCATCTGCCAGAGGTATTGCTGCGCCATGGCTCACCTCCTATCGGCGAACTCATTGTCCCCATCAACCAAGATAGCGATAACTTCTATGCCGAGATGCTTTACGCTGCCCTTGAGCAGGCGCGTTCTGGGTATCGCCAACAGTATCTGGACCAACAGGGGCTTGGCACTGTGGTTTTAGTGGATGGCTCCGGGCTCTCGCGCCAAAACTGGCTGACCCCGCACGCCTTAACGACCCTTTTGCAAGGGGTCTATCGCAGGCCAGATTATCCCCTCTGGCGGCGATCGCTCCCCCTAGCCGCAACGTCAGGCACCCTACGCAATCGCTTTCAGGGTACCGCTGCCCAAGGACGAGTCTGGGCAAAAACCGGCACCCTGCGGGGCGTGGTGGCCTTGGCAGGTTATGCCGACCCTCCCCATCATCCGCCCTTGGCCTTTAGCATTGTTCTCAATCAAGCCGGAACCCCAACCCCTCAGCTGCGCAATGGCCTTGATGCCATTGTGTTGGAACTGATCAAACTGGTTAATTGTGCACCCCAATAGCAAGAGGGGACTCAAACTTGGGGGATGTCACCTAGGGGCATGGGGGGGTAGAAGGCGTAGCCTTGACCACAGCAGCACCCCAGAGCCAGCAGTTGTTCGGCTTGGGCGGGGGTTTCCACCCCTTCGGCAACGACTCTTAGGTTGAGGCTTTTCCCTAGAGCCACGACTGCGCCAATGATGTCGGCAGCGGCGGGGGTCTGTCCAAGACTCACGACAAAGGAGCGGTCAATTTTCAGGGCGTAAATAGGCAACTGGTGCAGCCGACTCAGGGATGAGTAACCGGTGCCAAAGTCATCAATGTTGAGCGCTACCCCTAACTGTTGGAGTTGCTCTGCCACCGCTAGGGTTGCTTCTAAATTGCGAATCATCGTCGTTTCGGTAATTTCTAGGTGCAACTGTTGCGGCGCTAAGTTCGCCTTGCTCAAGGCATGGGTAACATCCTTAACAAAGTCAGGATCAACCAGTTGCTGCGGCGAAAGATTGACCCCTAGGGTGAGTGCATGGCGCCGCGGGTCTGCCTGCTGCCACTGGCTAAATTCACTGATGGCGCGCTCGAGAATCTGACGGCCAAGGCCAACAATTAACCCCGCTTGCTCCGCTAAGGTAATGAACTCTGCCGCTGGAATTTCGCCTTTTTCGGGATCAAACCACCGACTGAGGGCTTCCAGCCCAATAATGTTGCCGGTGTCTAGGTGCACAATGGGCTGGAAATAGACCTGCAGTTCACTGTTGGCGATCGCCTGTTGGAGTTGACTTTCAAGGGTAAAGCAGCTTTGGGCTTGCAGATGCATTTCCGGCGCAAAGACCCGGTATTGACCTAGCCCCTGTTTTTTGGCGTGGTACATAGCGATATCGGCATCCCGCAGCAGCATGGCCGCGGAGGCATCGGCGCGATCGCTAAACGCTACACCAATACTGGCGCTGAGGCTCAGGACATGGCCATCAATCACCAACGGTTCTTGGATCACCCGCTCCAGAGCCAGCACCTGCTCGTTCACTTGGGTGTGCATTTGTTTAGGGTCAAGGTCTTCGCAGAGCACCACAAACTCGTCGCCACTTAGGTGTGCTAGGGTATTCTCTTGCGGCACGACGGCTTGCATGCGCTGGGCAAGGGTGATAAGTACCTGATCACCCGCCGCATGCCCTAGGCTATCGTTCACCCGCTTGAAGCGATCCACGTCGATGAAAATGACTGCAAAGGGGCGATCGCGATGGCGTTGGTACTGGCGACAGCAGTGCAATAGGCGATCGTTGAGTAGGGCGCGGTTCGGGAGTCCCGTAAGGCGATCGTGGAGGGCATCATGAATCAACCGCTCCTCCATTAACTTACGGCGACTAATATCTCGACCCACGCACTGATACTCTAAGCATTGACCATGGCTATCAAAAAACGCCCGAGTTGTCCACTCAAACCATTCCACCCCACCATCCGTGTGGTTGACAGCACACTCAAGGGTACTGATGGGCTGATCGGGCGTGAGTGCCTCAAGGTGGTGTTCAAAGCGCTGCTGAGTCTCTGGAGCAAATGGGTGGCGGAGCACGTCCCCCAAATCACAGCTCAGATCAAATCGAGCCAAGTAGCGGAAAAACGCAGGATTGGCAAAGGTGAGCCGCCCCGCCGGCGTACAGCGGTAGAGGAGTTCGGTTTGTGCCTCGAGCACCCGGCGGTAGCGATCTTTTTCCTGGTGCAGGGCGCTCACCAGTTCAGCACGATGGATCCCCAGCCCCAACTGTTCCCCCAACTGCCGAACCAGTTCTATTTCATCAAGTGCCCAAGGGCGGGTCTCCGAGCAATGGTGGCACAGCAGCAGCCCCCAAAGGGTCTCTTCCTGAATAATGGGCACTACTAAATTGGCCTGTACTGAGAGACTTTTCAGGAATTCATGGTGACAGGGGGTGAGGGTGGCGGTGTCGATGTCGGCGATCGCCAGTACACGTCCCTCTAGATACGCCTGGGCGTGGCTCTTGTGAAAACAGGGATCGTGAAAGGCGCAGTTGTGCAAAGAAAACTCTGGCTTGGCTACCGATTCGGCCACCACGGTGCCACTGCCATCAGCGTGAAACTGAAAGATCAGCGTGCGGTCAATGCGCAGTAATTCGCGGATTTCGGCCAGAGCAGTCGTGAGTACAGTGTCTAAATCAAGGGATTGGCGGATTTTCAGGGTGAGGCGGTGCAATAGCTCGGCTTGGGTTTGTCGCCGTTGTAGCGAGAGGCTGGAGGTCACTTGGGTTGTAATATCTTGAAGAAAGACGGCCAGACCCCGACGGGTAGGAAAGGCGCGCACCATATGCCACTGGTTCAGACTGCTGTAGAAGGCCTCAAACTGCACGGGGGTTTGCTGGCGCACAGCAGTACGATAGTGCTCTTCAACAAGTGTATTCAGGCAATCGGGACACACCTGCCACAGAGACTGCCCCAGAATCTCTGACGCTGACTTGGCCAGCAGACGGCAAAAGCGACCATTGACGTAGATGATGCGGAAGTCGTGATCCACCTCAAAAAAGTAATCCGACATACTTTCGAGAATATCGGTGAGTTGGTTATAGGCCGCTTGCAGGCGATCGTTAAACTGGCGTTCCTCCGTCACATCCCGCGCCGCAGCATAGAGGCGATGTTGCCCCAATACCCCTTCCCATTCATACCAGCGATATTCCCCCTGCTCGGTACGCAGGCGAATAAGATGCTTAGAAACAGACTCTCCCTGCAACAGTTGTGCCACGACAGCACGGTGCCTTGGGCGATCCGCGGGGTGAATAAACTGCTCAAAACTAGCTCCCAGCAGTGTATTCAAGCCATAGCCCAGATGCGTGTACCAGTGGTGATTGACTCGCCGCAATCGTCCCTCGGTATCAGCAATCATAAATAGTTCCAGCGACGAACTAAAGAAGTATTCCAGTTCCGCCGTTTTTTGAGCTAGCTCCGCCTGCATCCGGACGCGATCGCTAATGTCCCGCTGCACCGCAAAATGACCCGTAATTTCCTGCCGTTCGTTGTACAGACAGACATAATTCCCCTCAATCCAAAAGGATGAGCCATCCTGACGAAACAGCTCCAGCTCCGCGTGGAAGTTGCCCAAGTCAAACAAAGCACGCCACAGGCGTTTTCCCAGTTCCAGATCGTGGCCAAAGCAGTCACGGGGGGTCAAGCCAATCAGTTGGTCTTCAGAGCAGCGGTATTGCTGAGCCAGAGCAGCATTCACCTTCGTAATGCGTTGATGGTCAAAGACGTACTCAAGGATGGCCTCTTTGTCCACCGTGTCATCCCAGCGCACGGGCTGATCCAGCATCATAAAAAAGCAGGCTTCGAGGGATTGCTCAAAAAAGGTTTCAAGAAGTTCCTGATTCCTTTGCAGTTGGAGTTCCAGTTGCTTGCGGCGGCTCACATCTCGGGAGGTTGTCACCAAAAATAGGGGTGTTCCCTGTTCATCGCAGATGGGATGAGTCAGGGTTTCAAGCCAGATGTAGGAGCCATTTTTTTTGCGCATCCGGTAGGTCTCAACTAGCTCTGTTGTCCCCTGCAGCGCCAAGGCATGGGCACCACTGCGAATGCGCTCCACGTCATCGGGATGGAAAAACCGGTAAGGACTTTGACCAACGAGTTCATCGGGACGATACCCCAAGAGCCGTTCACTGGAGGGCGTAACGTAGAGATAGCAGCCGTTGGGTTCGTGCAGACAAATCAGATCATCTGTGTAGTTGACCAGTAGCTCTGTAAAATGTTCAAATTCGCCGATGAGCATGGCTTAGAGTCCGCACCGCTGTGCGGTCGGAGTCGGGAGTATGTCACTGCAGTACTGGAATATTTTCAAGGCTAGGACGTTTGCTATTGCGAATGCCGGCGATCGCCGCCGCATAATCTGGAGCATTAAACACGGCTGAACCTGCCACAATGGCATTGGCTCCCGCCTCTAGCACCTGCCATGTATTATCAACCTTCAGACCGCCATCGACCTCAATCCATGGATCTAAGCCCCGGTCTTCACACATTTGCCGCAACCGTTGAATTTTCGGCAGAACCGCTGGAATAAACTTCTGGCCGCCAAACCCTGGGTTCACACTCATAATCAAGATGAGATCGCACACCTCAAGGACATACTCAATGAGGTCTAGCGGGCTAGAGGGATTGAGAACCACCCCAGCTTGCTTACCTAATTCACGAATTTGGCACAGGGTGCGGTGCAAGTGGGGCGAAGCGTTGTGCTCTGCGTGCACAGAGATAATGTCAGCACCGGCCTTGGCAAAGTCAGCCACGTATTTTTCCGGCTCAACAATCATCAAGTGCACATCGAGGGGCTTCTGGGTGAGGGGACGAATTGCTTCGACAATTAACGGCCCAATGGTAATATTCGGAACAAAGCGACCGTCCATCACATCCACATGAATCCAGTCGGCACCCGCGCGATCGACGGCTTCAATTTCTTCGCCCAAACGGCTAAAGTCAGCAGATAGAATTGAGGGCGCAATCACAACGGGCTTAGCACTCATGGTAGGTCGGCGTCCGTAGATTTAAGGTAACAGTTGCTACTAGTTTAGCCCCCGATCGCCCCTAGGGCAACTCCTTTTGCGGCTAGTTCCCTATGACGGGTTTCAGTATATGCTTGATGCGTACCACACACTTCTAGCAAAAAACCTTGCTTAAAGTTGGTTTGTGGAGCCTTGCCTAGAGGCTTACCCTGAGGTGCGACCATTCGGCAGCACAGTACCTCGCAGGGTGGCGGTTAATAGGGAGGTATGGGTTAGGGTTGCCCCTCTGAAACTGGCACGGCTGAGGTTGGCTTGCCGCAATTGGACATTTGTTAGCTCAGCATTAATCAATTTTGCTTCAATGAGTTTTGCATCACTCAGGTCAACATTAGTCAAACTAGCAGTAGATAAATCTGCTCCGCTCAGATCAATCCCTGAAAGGTTGACATCCTCGAGGGTCACCCCCCGTAGATCGTAGCGGCGAAAGTCACGACGACCAGTAGCATACTCCTTGATCAGTTCCGCCGCTTTCTTTTGGTTAATAATTGCGGGGGCATAGCGGTTCAGAAAACCATGGGCATCTAAGGAATTAACAGGCCGCTCGGCAGAACCGGTCATTCTAAATTTGGTATTATAGTTATTCTTTAATTATAGCGCGACCTTTAGGCTATAGTCGATTCAGTCTTGTTACCTACCCTTGCCCAACTCTATGGCTTGATTTTCTTCTGCATGGGGGTGGGCTACATCGGTGTGCGGTTTATGCCTGCCACAACAACAGGTTGGCTGGCTCAAGGGTTGTTTTGGGTGGGTGCTCCCCTCTGTGCCTTAAGTTTCATTCTCACAACCCCATTGACCGGAAGTAGTAGCTTGGCTCCCTTAATGGCATGGGCAGGGATGGGTCTAGGTGTTGGGCTGGCGTGGCTATGGTTACGGTGGCACCCCTGCCACACTCGCCAAGGGTCAGGCAGTTTTCTGTTGGCAACGATGGTCGGTAATACCGGTTTTATTGGTTATCCAATTACATGGCAACTACTGGGGAGCAGTCATTTTAGTTGGGCTTTATTTTACGATCTGATGGGTTCTTTGCTAATTTCTTACAGTGCCGGTATTGGCTTGGCCGCTAGCTTTGGTCAAACGCATGTGTCCGTGCCGAAGCTGCTTTGGCATATTGGCCGCAATCCAACGCTTTGGTGTGTGGGGTTGGGGTTGGCGCTACGGGAGTATCCCTTACTGGCGATCGCCCATCAAGGACTGCTGGCCGTGGCGTGGCTCATGGTTTTGGCGGGACTGGTCTATATGGGAATGTGCCTTGGGGAAACAAACCTACACATGGACTGGCGGCGTATTATTCCCTGTTTAAGTATCAAGATGTTTCTGGTGCCCCTACTGTTAGGGATAGGGCTGACCCTTGTAGGGGTTAATGGTTTACCTCGTTTGGGGATCGTCTTGCAAGCGGGTATGCCCCCTGCCTTTATGACCCTTGTGCTGGCAGATGTCTATCGTTTAGACCGCCCGTTTGCCGCGAGTCTGATCATGGTGAGTCTGCTGGTGTTAGTGCCACTATTACCCCTATGGCTACTGCTATTTGGTTCCTAGGCAACTGACTGTGGCAGGAGACGTCCCTTGGTCGCATGAACTATCACTCGTATGACCCTTGCAAGGAAGTGAACTACCCAACGCTCATCCTTCAGATAGAGCGTGGGCTTCCCTTTTCACAGGCAACCGCCTCTGCCGTAGTGGACGTTCGCCCATACCGCTTTGGTCTTACATTGCCTCCAAGGGCAGCAGCACTGGTTCCCAATGCCAACATCCGCAAGCCTTCATTTTCAGCACCGCGGACTGGAGGCATTGCGAGTAGCATTCCTTGAGCCACGGGTGCTCCAACTTCCAGAGCGGAATCTGCTTTTTCATGTCGTAAGCAGAAAGACCTTTCCCTGTCTCGTTGTAGGTCTGAGAGAGTGTTGCAAGGGACTGATTCCAAACCCATCGCGCGCAACCGAACGCTTGAGCTAGATGCGTCTGCTGTTCAATCGCGGAATAGAGTCTAACCTTGACGCTCTTAACATGAACCTTTATCGCAGTAATACGACCATGATAAGACGGTTAGATGGTTTTGCCATGTCATCAATCAAATTGTTCGCCTACGGCTCACGCGACTCTCATCCCGACGCTGACCCTAGCACGTACAGCGCGGGGCTTCCCGTCTAGAACAGCTAATCGTCGGGGGTTAGGCGCAGTAGCAGGTAGCCCGCCCCTAGGCCGACAAGAACAAGGGTGAAGGAAATGACTGCGGTGTTAAAAATTTCTTCTGCCATAGGATTGCAAGGCTCTAGTGAACAAGAACCCATTGTAGCTAATTTGGGGACATTCTCGGTGTTCTAGTGGAGTGTTGCTGAATGTGGCTCGCAAAAGACTAAGACAGTCGGCCTCGCTGTCCGTGTACCATCAGGATTTTGACATACTCCCCAGCCTAAAGGCTGAGGATTCTTGTTCTTGGTTCCACGAGCGCACTTACTTCATCAGGTTGCCCCTCTAAAGCAGAGGTACATCTCTCCCCAACCGTTCCTCCTTTCGGAGCGGTTCCCTTATGCCCTAAGGTACCGTAGCCCACGTCGTGGGCTTCGTTGCAAACAAACACAAACCTATTGAGGTTGTATTCAGTCGTTTGACTGTTGGGTTTTTAGAGCGGTTGACTACCCTCCCGCTATAATGGCGGTGTACCACGATCTCGCTTTGCGTGCAAGTCTTTCATCAAAGCAAAAGCGCCTTATATCCCCGCCCTAAAGGGCAGGTCTTTACGGCGCTGCTTGGTAAAAATCGATGCCAAGGGAAGCAATATTTTGTTGAACTCTTCTGCTGTCCAGCGGCTTGCTGGGGTGCGCATTGTTCTTGTCGAACCCAACGGTGATATCAATATCGGCAGCGTAGCTCGGGTAATGAAAAATATGGGGTTACAGCAGTTATGGATTGTGAGTCCCCGCTGCTGCCCCCACAGTGAGCTGGCCTATCGCTGGGCAGTGCATGGAAAAGAGGTGCTCACCCAAGCTACGATTACCGATCGCCTAGACACTGCCTTAAAAGGGTGCCAGCGGATTTTTGCTACCGTTGGCCGTGATGTTGCCGATTTAGCCCTTCCCTGCTGGCCACCGCGCGAGGGCGCACCGCAACTGTTAGGTACCGGTACCGCTGCGCTCATCTTTGGTCGCGAGGATCGCGGCTTAACGAATCAGGAACTCGCCTTAGCCCAAGGACTCATTCGCATTCCCACAGCAACCCTCTACCCATCTTTGAATCTGGCCCAGGCTGTGGCCGTATGTTGCTATGAATTGTGGTGCGCTGCCAGCAACCCAGCGGGAACTTCCGATCAGGAGTCTGCCGTCACATTTGAGCGGTTGCAAGGGTTCTACGACCACTTAGAGCAGCTATTGCTCAGGGTTGGTTTTTTGTACCCCCATACGGCAGCCCGTCGCATGGAAAAGGTGCGATCGCTCCTGGGCCGTGCTTACCCAACAGAGGCAGAAGTGGCTCTGCTGCGGGGGATGGTACGGCAATTGGAATGGGCGATTGGTCAGCCTTCCCCCACAAAATCAGACACATTCCCTTTACAGTAGTGGCATGGTTGCACGGTATCGATCGATGGTTCAACAGTCTAACCTTTCCTCACTCCCCCGTTATACTTCTGCACCGTCGTCGCCACCCCATCCTCGCCCTAACCTATTGCTGATCAGCTTTCGCTTTGGGGTGAGCGTCGTTGCCCTTGCGGCTATTGTTGGCACGCTGCTGTCCATCCTGCAACCGCGGGAACTCTCCTTAGACACGGTTGCTGCGCAGGCGATCGCCCCCGATGTGACCAACGCTGATCTACCGCCGGAGCGCCCCTTAGGGAATTTGCAGCAAAAGATTCAGCAGTTAGTGACCCGTCAACCCAAACTCAGTGCTGGGTTGTACTTTTTCAACCTTGACTCCGGTGCAGCACTGAACGTCGGTGGTGACGATGTCTTTCCTGCCGCCTCAACCATTAAGATTCCAATTCTGGTGGCCTTTTTCAAAGCAGTGGATGAGAACCGCATTAGCCTGAGTGAGCGCCTGACCATGCGACCCGATTTAATTGCGCCGGAGGCAGGAACCTTACAGTACCAAAAACCCAACTCCCAGTATCCAGCCCTAGAAGTGGCCGACTTGATGATTACCATCAGTGACAACACCGCCACCAATATGCTGATCGATCGCCTAGGGGGTGCCGCCGTGCTCAACCAACAGTTTCAGGAGTGGGGCTTAAAGAATACAGTGATCAATAATCTGCTGCCGGATATGGAGGGCACCAACACCACCAGCCCTCGGGATTTAGCTACCCTAATGCTGAAGATTGGCCAAGGGGAACTGGTCTCTCCCCGCAGTCGCGATCGCCTCCTCGATATTATGCGCCGCACGGTTACCAACACGCTGCTACCGGCTGGCATTGGCCCAGGTGCCACCATTGCCCATAAAACAGGTGACATTGGCACCGTCGTGGGGGATGCTGGCATGGTGGATATGCCCAACGGTCAACGCTATGTTGCCGCCATGATGGTCAAGCGCCCCTACAATGACCCCCAAGGTAGTGAGCTGATCCGTCAAGTGTCGCGCTTAGCCTACCAAGCCTTTGAAAAAACACCGCCGCAGCCATGAGTGGGGCAGCCGTCCTGACCCTTAGAGAGGTCAGCCGTACCTTTGGTGGCCTGAAGGCCGTGGATCGGGTATCGCTGACGGTTGAAGAGGGGGAAATTTTTGGCATTATTGGCCCCAATGGTGCGGGCAAAACCACCCTCTTTAATCTGCTCACGGGGCTGATTCCCCTCACTAGTGGCGACATCTACTTTCAGCAGCAGCGGTTGACCCATGCGCCCCCCCACCAGATTGCCGCCTTGGGGATTGCCCGTACGTTTCAGAATATTCGCCTGTTTAAGGAGATGACGGTGTGGCAGAATGTGCGGCTGGGGCAGCATCGCCACGGCTCAACGCAGTTTTGGGCCAATCTGCTGAACACTCCTGCGGTGCAACAACAGCAGCGCCGCTTGGCCGATCGCGCCACTGAGCTTTTATACTGGCTGGGTCTCTACGATCGCCGCGATGAATTGGCCGGCAATTTACCCTACGGAGAGCAGCGCCGCCTTGAAATTGCTCGTGCTCTGGCCTTGCAACCGAAGGTACTGTTGCTGGATGAACCAGCGGCGGGGRTGAATCCGGCTGAAAAGCAAGCACTGTGCGAATTGATTGACCGTCTGCACGAGGCATTTCAGTTAACGGTGATCGTAATTGAGCACCATGTTCCCTTAGTGATGAATCTCTGCGATCGCATCGCCGTGCTGGATTTTGGTCAACTGATTGCCCTAGGTGACCCCCTCCGGGTTAAAAATGATCCCAAGGTCATTGAGGCGTACTTGGGTGGTGATGTTTAAGGACACAACCGCTTACTTTCACGGACGAACCGCCATTCTAGCCACAAAGCATGGCAAGGAGCAGGTGATTGCCCCAGCGCTTGCGGCACTGGGAATCCAAGTCGAGGTGGCAGCCGCCATTGATACGGATCAGTTTGGCACCTTTAGCCGCGATCGCCCCCGCTGCGGTACTCAAGAGGAGGCTGCTGAAGCAAAAGCCAACTTGGTGCTATCTGAAACGGGGGCTGATTTGGCGATCGCCAGTGAGGGGAGTTTTGGCCCCCATCCCCAGTGTCCCTTAGTCCCGGGCGATCGCGAGCTGGTGCTGCTTGTGGATCGTCTCCACGATCTAAAGTTGTGGGGGGAGGTCATCTCCCTAGACACTAACTTTAGCCATGCCACCATCCGCAGCCTGTCTGATGCCTTAACCTTTGCCAAAACGGTGGGGTTTCCCAGCCATGGCTTAATTGCCATGGTCAGCTCTGACCCAATACCGAATACGCCGATTTTTAAGGGCATTAAAACTGTGGAGGAACTTGAAGCAGCGATCGCGGCGCTACACCCGCATAGCCCGGATGGCCGCCTCCACCTAGAAACCGATATGCGCGCCCACATGAACCCAACCCGCATGGGCGTGATTGCCAGCGCCACCGCTGAACTGGTCAAGGCCATGCAACAGGGTTGCCCCCAGTGTGGTCTGCCCGGCTTTGTCGCAACAGAAACTATCCCCGGTCGCCCCTGCGCCCTGTGTGGTGCACCAACTAGCCAGACCAAAGCAGTCCGCTACCGCTGCCAACGCTGCGCTCACGTCCTCAGCGTCCCGACTCAAGAACCTCTGGCCGACCCAAGTCAGTGCTACTTTTGTAATCCCTAGGCCAAGAACTTGCTATAATTGCAGCATTTCTTCAGTGCCATCCTCAACAGCCCTTGGATGCGTTCTGGCACCTGAATGCTCTGCCCGTCGTCACCCGCTTACATGGATCGTGAGGAGTACTATACATGAAGCGTCACCTTTTTACCAGTTGCGCCCTTGCGTTGCTCAGCTTGAGTGTGTGTGGTGTTGTTATGGCTCAGATCCGGCCCACCAACAACCCCATGGACGGTTGGCAGCAAAATGACTCGGGGAGTGGAGACCTCAACTCTATCCTCAACCCCAGTCAAAACTCCAATTTTTCGGTGCCGGGCTTAATGAATCGGCTGCGGCTGCTCGATGGCCGCGATCCCAACGAAATTGCTGCAGATCAAATGGAAAATCTTAGCTCTGAAGCCGAAGCGTTTCGGCAGCGGCAGCGGGAGCAATTCCAAAACTCAACGGTGACTCCCTAAGGGACGACAACTGTTTTCATGCACCCCCATTCCTCTGTACTCATTCTTGGTTTAGGTAGTTGGGGACAAACACTCTCCTATCTGTTTAGACAACAGGGATGTGCTGTGCGCTTGTGGGGGCGATCGCAAGGAGCGCTAGGGAAAGACCTCCTAGACAATATAGACCTCCTTGTATCGGCGTTGCCCATCAAGGCAGTGCGCGACGTTGCCCAGCGGGTGGCGGCTCTACAGCCGAGTCCGGATGTTATTCTTGTCAGTGCCACCAAAGGACTGGAGGCAGAAACCGTTTCCACCGCAGCAGACATCTGGCAAACCTACTGCCCCAATCAAGCGCTGGTGGTGCTATCTGGGCCGAACTTAGCGGCAGAAATTCAACAGGGGTTACCGGCAGCAGCGGTGGTTGGCGGTCAAGCCACCGCTACCAAGCAGGTACAGGACTTGCTCGGCAGTGCCACGTTTCGGCTCTACAGCAATGAGGATCGGCGCGGGGTTGAAATGGGTGGCATTTTCAAAAATGTCATCGCGATCGCCTGCGGGGTCAACGATGGCTTAGGCTTAGGGGTTAATGCCCGCTCCGCCCTAATTACCCGTGGCCTAGTGGAAATGGTACGGGTTGGCTGTCACTGGGGAGGGGAAGCGGCAACATTTTATGGCCTATCTGGACTCGGGGATCTCTTGGCCACCTGTACCAGCTCCCTCAGCCGCAATTATCAGGTGGGGTGGCACCTCGGCCAAGGAAAATCCCTGCCCCAAGCCTTAGAGCTAACCCATGGCACCGCAGAAGGGGTCAATACCGCGCTTGTGTTGTATCGGTACGCTCAGCACCACGGCCTAGAGATACCCATTACCGCAATGGTGGCAGCAGTGCTCCAAGAGCAACTCACCCCCCAAGCGGCTCTCACCCATCTCCTAGAGCGACCCTTCAAGCCTGAAACTACCCCCTGCTAGATCAGCGCTTCCCAAGAAGTTGCGCCACCGTTTCGAGCATGGCTTGGGGCTGGAAGGGTTTTGTAATATAACCATTGGCACCCAATTGCAGTGCTTTCTGGCGATGGCGATCGCCCCCCCGCGAGGTTAACATCGTTACGGGCAGGTGTTGCAGCGGTGCTGCGGTGCGAATTGCCTCGAGTAAGCCATAACCATCTAAGCGCGGCATTTCTACATCGGTAATGACCAAGTCAACCTCTTGCCCTTGCCCCAGCAACGTCTCTAGGGCTTCTTTGCCATCGCGACATTGCACGACTTCGTAGCCAGCTTGACGCAACMCCCGATCCAATAGCCGCCGCACCGCAATAGAGTCATCCACAATCATCACTTGGGGAGTGGTGCGTCGTGCCGGAGGCTCACTGGGAACTGCAGGGGGAGCAGGAGTTGCCAGCAGCGCCGTAAAATTATCGGGCGCAAGAACAGGCACCACCTCACCGCTGCCTAGCACCGTACACCCCATAATGTAGGGGGGGACGGGCACCGTCTGATCAAAGGGCTTGACCACCAGTTCCCGCTCAGCAATGAGGTAGTTCACCCCTAAGGCAACGGGTTGCCCTGCAACATCCACCACAACCCCCACCCCCAACGGTTGTAGCGGGGCAGTCGTGGGGCGTTGGTAGGGCAAGAAGCTGTGCAGCGGATAGAGGGGGACACTTTGCCCTTGCCAGCGAATGGTGGCACTCGGTTGATGAATATCGGTGTACTCTTTGAGGGCAATGACTTCGCGAATACTCAAATCAGGAATGGCCAAGGTTAAATCGCCAACCTGACACAGCACCATCGGCAAAATGCTCAGGGTCAACGGCAGAGTCAGGGTAAAGGTCGTGCCCTGCTGCGGCTCAGTGGTAACCTTAATGCTGCCGCGCGATCGCTGCACTTGCTCGCGAACCACGTCCAGCCCCACGCCCCGTCCCGAGAGGTCGCTCACCTGTTTAGCGGTTGAGAAACCCGGCAAAAAGAGGAACTCAAGGATTTGCTCACGGCTAAGCTCTGGCATTTTTTCAATGGGGCAGAGATTGAGCGCCACTGCTTTTTGCCGTACCCGCTGCAGATCAATGCCACGGCCATCATCGGCCACTTGAATCTCCACTGCATTACCCCGCAGCTTTGCCCGCAGATAGATGGTACCCATGCTGGGCTTGCCCCTCGCTTGGCGCTCATTGGGAGGTTCTAGACCATGGTCAAAGGCATTGCGGACTAAGTGGGTGAGCGGAGCTTTCAATTGCTGCAAAATCACTTGATCGACTAAGGTGTCCCCCCCTTCAATCACCAGTTGCACAGGTTTCTGGTGGCGATCGCCAAGGGTTTGCACAGCCGTGATAAATTTCTCGGCTAACTGGCGAAAGGGAACAAGGCGTGAGTCTGTCAGTTCACTGTAGAGATTATTCAGGTGTTGCCGCCCCAGATCGAGGGCTTCTTGGAGGTCGCGGTTGAGCAGGTCAATGTCTGCCCCGATCTCTTGAATCCGCGCCAGTAATTCCTGAAAGTCTTGGAGGGTGGTGTGCAGTTCCGTATAACGGTCAAATTGCAACGCATCAAAATCATGCGTTTCATGGCCATGGCTAACCATTCCCCGCGCCGCAAGGGGCGTGGCCAAGCGATCGTAAACGGTCTGCACCTGATCCCGAATCGGACGGAATTGTTCAATACGGCGCTTCAGTTGGCGGTTTGTCTGGGAAAATTGCTGCTGGTAGAGGGTTAACCGCTCTTGACCAATGAGCAGCTCACTGACGGTGTTGCCCAGCCGATCTAACTTGCTTACCGGAATGCGCACATAAAACTCGTCTGGCTGCGGCACCGTTGGCGGGGGAGGAGGAGCGGCGGCAGCTAATTTGGTTAGCTCTGCCTCTCGCAGTTGGCGAAATTCCGCAATGACCGCGGGCACTAATTCTGCCAAGGGCATTTCCGCCACTAGATTGGGGAGTTCTGCGGCCAATTGGCTGAGCCAAGGTACCTGATGGCGATCGCCGAGGGTTTGGGCTGTCCTCACTAGAGCCATAAACGCTTCCTCGCGCTCGGCATCGGTGGTGCTGACTTCTAAACCCTGTAAGCAGGCGTCTAGGTCGTTCGTTAGGGCACTCTGGAGATCTCCCCCAGAGAGGGGCGCAGTCGTCGCAGGCGGGGGGACGGTTTGCAACAGTTCCGCCAAGCCAGCGAGTAGTGCCTGCCGTTGCGGGGTGGGTGTCACTGGCCGCTGCTGTTTTGCTGCCTCCAGTAGCTCATGGGTTTGCTCAATGCCTTGCAGCAATAATTGGTGGGCACGGGGGCGATCGCCCATCTGATTGTCTTTGAGGGCTTCAAGCACATCCTCAAGACGATGGGTTAGCTCCTGTAGCTCTGCCAACTGGGCAATGCCTGCCCCCCCCTTGAGGGAGTGTGCCGCTCGCATCAGCGTGTTGTAGTCGTCGGGGCTATAGCGGCGCTGCGGGTCTGCCGCAACCTGCTCTGCCCACTGCTCTAAAAGCAGTAGGTACTCTGGGGCATCCTCGTAGAGAAAGCAATTACGGGCTTCTTGGGTAATGGCATCCAATTCTGCAGCATTTAGGGTCATAGCCCACCCTCCCACGCATTGCCAATGGCCTTAGGTTTCAACACGGAACCGTGACACCGACGACTGGAGTTCTGCCGCCACCGTGACCAAGCTCTCCATCGCTGCGACCACCGCTGCCGAGGCCGAAGAGGTCGTCTGAGCCATCTCAGCCACAGCCTGCATAATCTGAGTCACTTCCGCGGCAGTGGCTGTCTGGGAGACGGTACGCTCAGAAATCGCTTGTAAGCGCGAGTCAATTTGCTGGTTCAGCCGCGCTAGCCCCTGTAGGGTTGTTTTGGTTTGACTCACCAGCTGGGTGCCTTTGACCACCTGAGCCGTGCTGCCCTCCATCTGCTGCAATACGTCAGCAGTTTCCTGCTGAATGCCAGTCACTAATTGCTCAATATCACGGGCTGAATCAGTCACTCGCTCAGCCAAGCGCCGAACCTCGTCGGCCACAACCCGAAACCCTTGACCATGCTCCCCGGCTCGCGCCGCCTCAATGGAAGCGTTAAAGGCCAAAAGGTTCGTTTTCTCAGAAATACCTGAAATAATATTAATAATTTTGGAGATTTCCTGGGACGATTCCGCCAAGCGTTTCATTTTTTTGGCGGTATCGGCTACACTGAGGCGGATATTTTCCATGCTGTCCACCGTGGTATCCATTGTGGCATCCCCCAGTTCCGCTGCGGCTAAGCCTTCCGCAGCAATGGTTGCAGCGTCTTGGGCAGATTTGGCCACATCTTGCACAGAGGCTGCCATGGCTTCCACCGCTTGTAGGGTGCGCTGAATATCCTCGGCTTGCTGGGTTGCCCCTTCGACAAGGCCAGCGATCGCCTGCTGACTGCTTTGAGCCGCAGCTTGCACTTGATTTGCAGCGGCCTGCACCTGCACAACAATTTGCCGCAGACTGCGCACCGTAGCATTAAAGGCATCGGCAATCGACCCCATCTCACCTTCATCAACCTTGGCGCGAACCGTGAGATCCCCCCGCTGTGCCCCCTCAATATCCAACAGCAGATTAATCACAGCCTCCTGCATTTTCATGCGCTCTTGGCGCTGTAGTTGACTATCCGATTGCCGCTGCGCCTCTAGATCCATGATTTGCTGCTGCTGCTGTTGCAATTGCTCGACCAAGGCGGCAATTCCTTGGGCAATTCCTCGCAACTGGGGATCACCCACCTCTGGTAAGGGGGTCTGCCACTGCTGTTGATTCAGTTGCACTAGCGCGCTTTCTAGGGCATGTAGTTCCTGTCGCAGTTGTTTGATTTGGCCACGACCAAAGCTCATCGCTGTGGGGCGAACTGGCGCGGCGGGGCGTGTTGGTATCGCAGGGGTTGCAGGGGGAGAGTTATCCCGCAAGAGGGCAAGGGCATTACGGGCGCTTTGGCCAAAAATCCCCTGATCCCCTTGGGCGATCGCACCGTACAGTTCCGTGGCAGCGGCGATCTCCCCCTGATGCTCTAGGGCAGTGGCCAAGGTTAATTGAACCAAGTAATCCGTTGGGTCTTCGCTTAAAATATCCCGTAGGGTCGGAATATCCTGAGTGAGGATGGCGTTAAAGTAGCGATCGCTCAGGGGGCGAGTCGGGCGACGAGCATTATCGGCAAGGGATGTCATAGGCTGAGGGCAGAGGAGGACAACGGTGAACGAGCCACGGCCTGGAAAATTGCTTCAATATTTAACAGTAAAATGGGTAACCGCTCCATTTGCACAAATCCCGCTAAGTATTGGCGAACCTCTCGTTGCAGCCGCTTGGGAACAGGTTGAAGTTGATCCGGCAGGACACTCATAATGCCCCGTAAACGGCTCACAATACAGGCAAACTGGCGGGGCTGCTGCGGCGTTGCCTCCCTGACCACTAAGGCCGTCAAGCGTTCATTGGTGGTCTGGCCACTGGGGTGATTCAACCCTAGGAGTTGTAGTAAATCTAACATCCACAGGAGGCGACCGCGCTGATTACTAATGCCCAGCAGTGCTGGCGATACCCCCGGGATTAGGCAAATATCCCGCGCTTGCAGACTCAGTACCTCCGCGGTTTGATCAAGGGGAATGGCCACGTTCACCCCTCGAGGCAACTCAACATGAAAGTACTCGGTAGCACTCAGGGAACCAGTTGCCATAGCTTACTCAGCAGGATTTAAGTACTCATGAATCGTCTGAATGAGGTCTTCCGGTTCAAAGGGCTTTGTGAGGTAGGCATTTCCACCTTGTCGGAGTGCCCAAAAGCGATCAAAGTCTTGATCCTTAGAGGAGCAAAAGACAATGGGGACATGTTTTAAGTCAGGGTTAGCCCGCACTTCGCGGCACAGCTCGAGGCCATTGACACCGGGCATGACAATATCTAGGATAATCAAATCCGGTGGCTGATGGTTGGCCAACCACTCCAGTGCTTTTTCAGCGCTTTCGGCAAGATGAGCTTTGTGACCTAGCTTTTCAAGGATAGAAACAATCATTGTTTGATCCGCTCGCGAATCTTCAACCACTAGCACCCGCTTCATCAGTTCGTCTCCAAAACTGCGGAATGAGCAAATCGCTCCGCTAATGATAGTAACTCTTGCGGGGTAAAGGGTTTTGTTAAATAATCGGTGGCACCCACCATGCGGGCGCGAATCCGATCCACGAGGCCATCACGCCCCGTAAGCATCACCACGGGGACATCCTTGAGGGTGTCGGTTTGCCGCAACTGACGGCAGAGTTCATAGCCATCCATCTCTGGCATCGAAATATCCATCAGCACTAGGTCGGGCTTGGTATCGGTAAGGGTACTGAGGGCATGGGTGGGCTGCATCACCTCTAGTACTCGATAGCCAGAGGTCTCTAAAATTAACCGCACATTGCGCTGAATGGTGCGACTATCGTCAATACAGGCAACGACGGGGCGATCGTCGCGTTCGGGAGGGGTGTGGGGATACTGCACAATCGCGCCATTCATCAGGGCAGGGCGCAGCAGTTGAGCCGTGGCGATCGCCTCTAAGCGTAACTGGGTTGCAATTTCGTAGAGCACAGGGGTCTGAGCCAACAGTTGGGGCAAAGCCGCCGCCACATGACGACCATAGTCCTCTTGCCAAAGGCTGGGATGAAGCCTGTCTGCATGCGCCACACCCAAACGTTGCAGGGGTGAGTTCAGGTAGGCGCGGGTTTGTACCGCTTGACTAATACCATCGCGCAACTGGCTGAGGGTTTGCTTGATAGAAACACACAGGACAAGGTGATCTAAGCCCAAGACCCGCTCAACTGAGAGGGAGGCTTGGGGCATGGCAAAGATATGAATCAGCGCTTCTTGGGTAAACAAAAATAGGAGCTTCCGCAATTGGGGGAGGGTTAATTGCCCAGACTGCCAAAGGCGACAGAGATACTGGTACTCAGTGTCGCCCTCTGGCAACGTCCCAGCTAATTGTGGGCAGTACCGCTGGCACAGGTAGTCAAACCGCTGCTGATAGCCAGTGTTGCTGGTGGCATAGTGAAGTTGGCCACTCCCTACATAAAGATTCCACGCAATAGACACATCATTGGGGTCTGTAAATGTCAACCGCCCCGAGAGGCGATCGCCCATTACCCGCTGTATAACCCGTGCTGGAAAAACAAGCGCCTTATTGGCTTGGGGTGCCTGCTCTGGGGTCAGTGCTGGTGATTGCGTAGAGGTCATAGTCATAGCGCTGTTAAGTTCCCTAGACAAAATTGTGGTGGTCATTTCATAAAATACATTCAGTACATTCAGTATTGAGCCGACTGTAGAGGTTTTGCGGCACGGAGACCTAAGACCGTCTCAAGTAAAACTGCAGGTCAGATGTCATGCCAGCTTCCACCAGCGAGAACACACAGTACAAGCCACTGGTTCAACAACAGATCCCCCATCAACTGAATTTTGAGGAAAAAAGGGCGACTAAGGCACTACATGGAGCCATTATCGTCTTTACTCTGTTTATTCTAAAATTTACCCTTGCCAGTAAAATGTATTCTAAGTAACGATTTGTTGGTCTTAATGTTACCCAGAGGACACTAAACTATTTCTAGAAATCATCAAGGGCAATAGTTGCCCAAATAGGTTCCCCTAATTAAATCTGTTGCAGCGGCCCTTGGAGCTAGGCGACCTAGGCGAGAGATTGTACGATTAATCGTTTAGTTTATACTCAACTGGACTACTCTCTCACCTAACCTAATAGACCACCACTGCACCGTAATCATAAAAATAAAAAACCCACCCTAGGGGCAGGTTTGGACTATGAGATCAGTTCACTCAGCAAGAAGGCTTAGCCAACGGCCTCAAAATACACTTTTGACTTCACTGGATCCGGATTCATCGTTTTGTCACCGGGTTGCCAGCCTGCGGGGCAGACTTCATCGGGATGGGACTGCACGTACTGAATGGCCTGTAAAACCCGCAAGGTTTCATCAACACTGCGACCAAAGGCTAAGTTGTTAATTGTCGCGTGTTGAATCACCCCTTCTTTGTCGATAATGAATAGTCCTCGCAGCGCAACGCCTTCCTCAGTCAACACATTATAGGCTGTGCTAATTTCTTTTTTGAGATCCGAAACTAAGGGGTATTTTAGATCTCCGACACCACCAGATTTGCGGTCAGTTTGTGTCCAAGCCAAGTGGGAAAATTGGCTATCAACGGATACCCCTAACACTTCAGTATTGAGTTGGGCAAATTCAGCATAGCGATCGCTGAAGGCCACAATTTCGGTGGGACACACAAACGTGAAGTCCAAGGGGTAGAAAAAGAGGACGACATATTTGCCGCGATAATCGGACAGCTTGATGGTTTTGAACTCCTGATCATACACCGCAACCGCTTCAAAGTCGGGGGCTGCTTGGCCAACACGCAAACATTCAGACATAAAACCTTGTGCTCCTAACTACAACAGCTCTGCATGGAACAGATCGATAGCGGACTGTTAACATTTTTTAACAGCCATGCCTACTATATCATACTCATAACGATTTTGACTACGAAATGCCACTGTGACTAAAGCGGCGTTCACAATAGCGCAAGAGGCGCGATAGGGGATAGCAGAGGGCAAAATAGAACAGAGCACCCAAAATATAGATAAAGAGCTTACGCTGGGGATCGGTGATGGGATTGGCAAAGGTACTGGTCATGTTCTGGAGTTCTGGCACTCCAATCACGGTCAGGAGGGCGCAATCTTGGATCAAGGTAATAAAGTTATTGGTGAAGGGAGGAAGCATAATTAAGATGGCTTGAGGGAGAATAATCCGCCCCATGGTTTGCCGAGGGGAGAGTCCTAAACTGAGGCTGGCTTCTGTTTGTCCTTGGGGAATTCCTTCAATGCCGCTGCGAAAGACCTCACTCAGGTACGCACCATAATTAAAACCGAGACCAAGGATACCGTAAAAAATAAAGTTAAAGAGGGGCGACACCAAGCGGTTGCTGTGCAGGACAGTCATGATGTCAAAGGCAATCTGTCGTGGGTCAACCCCCAAGTGTCCCAGCAGGCCACCAATGCCAAACCCCCACACCAAGAGTTGCACCAAGGTGGGGGTGCCGCGCACAAACTCAATGTAGAGGGTGCTAGCCAGTCGCAGTAATTTAGCTGAATGCAGCCGTGCCCAAGTGGCGATCGCCCCCAAAATAACTGCTAAAACAAGGCTAACTAGGGCAATTAAAAACGTAGTGACAGTAGCTTGAAACAGAAAAGGCGCGTAAAGAACAATCGTAGAGCGGTAGTAAAAGAGATAGCGAGCAAAAGCCACCCCCCCCACAGCAACTGCAATTAAGAAGGCACTATTGAGAACCACTGCCCACGCAGGAGTAAAAGGGGGCGCGATCAGCCGCTGTAGTCTCAAGATCAGCACGACCCTCATTCCTGTTGAGTGCTATGGCTTTGTCTTGACCGATACCGGACCGTTAACCAAGGTTTGACACGCCAAGCGGTAGTTGTCCGGCTTGCGGCGGAGCTTGCGCTCTTCCACCGCGGTACGGGGCGATAAATGCTCCATGCCTTCGAGAATTTCAACAATGCAGGTGCCACACTGGCCATAGCCGCCACAGTTAAAGAGCTTACCCTTTAAGGTGTACAGATCAACCCCCGCTTCCATTGCTTTTAAGCGCAAATTTGCCCCTTGAGCCGCAACAATTTCTTGGCCTTCGTTAACAAACTTAATATTTGTACCCACAAACTCAGCTTTGCTTGCCATAGCGACCCACGCTAGTTACCATTCTTAATACATTCTCATTCTGGCAGAAAAACTGACCAACCAGAGCTGAAGTTACGGGTAACTTGGCCGTTAAACTCTTAGTAGGGAAGCGGTTGTCACCGTGATCCGGCTGCTTAATAAAATTTGTTCATGCAAACGCTAAACTTTTGTATAGGAGGAGCGTAGTCAATGGGACTACCCTGGTACCGAGTCCACACCGTCTTGATCAATGATCCGGGGCGGTTGATTGCGGCCCACCTGATGCACACGGCACTGGTCGCCGGTTGGGCAGGGTCGATGGCTCTTTACGAGCTAGCTATTTTTGATCCCAGTGATCCAGTTTTGAACCCGATGTGGCGGCAGGGGATGTTTGTCCTGCCCTTCATGACCCGTTTGGGGGTGACTGGTTCCTGGAGTGGCTGGAGCGTCACCGGTGAAACTGGCGTTGATCCCGGATTTTGGAGTTTTGAAGGGGTTGCCCTCGCCCACATCGTCCTTTCCGGCCTCTTGTTCCTTGCGGCCTGCTGGCACTGGGTGTATTGGGACTTAGAATTATTCCGCGATCCCCGCACGGGTGAGCCTGCCCTCGACTTACCCAAAATGTTTGGGATTCACCTGTTTCTATCGGGACTGCTCTGCTTTAGTTTTGGCGCATTTCACCTCACGGGCCTATTTGGGCCGGGGATGTGGGTCTCTGATCCCTACGGTCTCACCGGAAGTGTGCAACCTGTGGCACCGGAGTGGGGGCCTGATGGGTTTAACCCCTTCAATCCGGGCGGAATCGTAGCTCACCATATTGCTGCGGGAATTGTAGGTATTATTGCGGGGCTGTTCCACCTGTTGGTGCGACCCCCACAACGCCTCTACAAAGCCCTGCGCATGGGGAATATTGAAACAGTCTTGTCCAGCAGTATTGCCGCTGTTTTCTTTGCTGCCTTTGTTGTTGCTGGCACCATGTGGTATGGCAGTGCGACGACCCCTATCGAACTATTTGGGCCAACCCGCTATCAGTGGGATAGCAGTTACTTCCAGCAAGAAATTAATCGTCGCGTCCAAGCCTCTTTGGCGAGCGGCGCAACGCCAGAAGAAGCATGGTCGGCAATTCCAGAAAAACTGGCCTTTTACGACTACATTGGCAATAATCCCGCCAAGGGTGGCCTGTTCCGCACTGGGCCAATGAATAAAGGGGATGGTATTGCCCAAGGCTGGAAAGGTCATGCGGTGTTCCGGGACAAAACGGGCGAAGAGCTATTTGTGCGCCGTATGCCTAACTTCTTTGAAACGTTCCCCGTCATCCTCACCGATAAGAATGGGGTTGTGAAGGCGGATATTCCTTTCCGGCGGGCTGAGTCGAAGTATAGTTTTGAGCAGCAGGGTGTAACCGTCACCTTTTATGGTGGTGAGCTGAATGGCCAAACCTTCACGGATGCACCAACAGTGAAGAGCTATGCCCGTAAGGCCATATTTGGGGAGATTTTCGAGTTTGACAAGGAAACCCTCAACTCCGATGGTATTTTCCGCACCAGTCCCCGGGGGTGGTTTACCTTTGGTCATGCCGTATTTGCCCTGCTCTTTTTCTTTGGTCACATTTGGCATGGTGCCCGTACCCTCTTCCGCGATGTCTTCTCGGGGATTGATCCTGAGCTGTCGCCGGAACAGGTGGAATGGGGTGTCTACCAGAAAGTGGGTGATCTGAGCACCCGTCGTAAAGAAGCTGTTTAGCTAGTACTCCTAGGGACTTACCATGGAAACTATCACCTACGTTTTCATTTTTGCCTGTTTAATCGCCCTCTTTTTCTTTGCGATCTTCTTCCGTGAGCCGCCGCGGATCACGAAAAAGTAAGATTGAGGTTGGCTGATCTCGGCTTGGGGGTTGGCCAACTGTCATCATTAGGCATCTAAAAATAAAAAATGTCTTAGCTCAACGAGCGATCGCCCCCAGCGGTGGCTCGTTTTTGTTACGGTGTAAGCTGGTGCACTACAGCCGTCATGGACGATCAATTACTCGAGCAATTTTTACAATTAATTCGCCGCCAAACCGGGATTAGTATTCGGCCACAGGACAGACCGCAACTAACCAAGAAGCTCCTGATGCGCTGTCGTGCCCTAGACTGTCAGCATCCCAGCCAATATCTCGCCCTACTGGTGAATTCAGAGTCCGTGGCAGGCCAAAAGGAATGGCAGCATCTTGCGGATCTGATTACCACGGGTGAGAGCTACTTTTTCCGCGACCACGGCCAAATTAAAGTTCTGCGCGAGAGTCTTTTGCCGGATCTGATTGCCCGCCATGAGGGCGATCGCACCTTGCGAATTCTGAGTGCAGGCTGCGCCAGCGGCGAGGAACTCTATTCCATTGCCATCTTACTCAAGGAACTGATTCCCAACCCAGAACGCTGGCAACTGAGTCTTGTTGGCTACGATCTTAGCCAAAATGCTGTTGCTCAAGCTCGGGCAGGGGTGTATAGCCGCTGGTCATTTCGCGGCATGAATCCGACCTTACAGGCGCGCTACTTTCAGGAAACAGCCCAAGGCTGGGTCATTGATGCAGCCCTGCGGCAATGGGTGCGCTTTCGTTGCGTCAATTTATTGTGTCCAGAAGACTACGATCTGTTGCCCGCAAGCCTTGACCTCATCATCTGTCGCAATGTATTCATTTACTTTGACAGCACCGCCATCAGCCAAATTTTAGGCACCTTTGTGTCTCTACTGCGTCCCCAGGGTTATCTGTTAACGGGTCATACCGAGCTACAAGGACAAGAGATCAGCCCGCTAGAGATCCTCAGCTATCCTGAATCAGTGGTGTATCAACTTGGGATTGATCCGCCCGTACGGCCACAGCCGACCCCGCCGCCAATCTCTGCTCTAGAGGAAGCCCGCGCAGACTTTGCACAACGGAACTATACCCGTGCATTGGCCTTGGCTCAGCAATGGCAAGCAGGCCACCCCAAGGATGAGGACTGCCTGCTACTTATGGCACAAATGTATGCCAATCAGGGTCGCTACACGGAGGCGATCGCCACCAGTCAACAGATATTAAGCGTGAACCCAGAAAATGTGAATGCACTTTTCTTACTGGCTCACATTGCTGAAGAACAGGACGATAAAGCCACAGCAAAGGAGTACCTGCGACGAATTATTTTCTTAAGCCCCAACACTGTGGCTGCCTACATTGAACTGATAGAGCTGCACCTGAGTGAGCAAGAGACTGATGCCATTCCTTCCTTGCTGGCAACTGCACAAATGCTATTACTACAGCATCATGATAGGAATGAAATTATTCCTTTCCGTCAGGGAGTGACAGTAGCAATGTTGCAGCATTATCTGACTCACATTGCAGCCACGACATTCAGTAAAAACACCTCAAATTGGCCACACTTAAATGGCATGACTACCCAGATTTAAGTTCTGGTTTGAACTTTACGGGCTTGGAGGGACTCGAACCCCCGACCTGCTGATCCGTAGTCAGCCGCTCTAATCCACTAAGCTACAAGCCCCAGTCAGGATTCTTATCCTATCATGAATGCACAACAATGCCAACGCCTAATCTCACTAGATCTCAGGGATTGACTTAGGACGCAAGGGAGGCCGGTGAGTTATTGAGCAACGCATCCATGGACGCTAGCATATCGGTATTGGCCAGAGCTGTCAAGCAACCGGACATCCCCATTAAGGAGGCGGCAAACAGCTGGCGATAAAGTGCTCCCATTTGCAGGGCGATCGCCTGCCAGTCAAACTGAGCGGCCACGCGCTCACGACCATTCGCACCCAAGGTCTGTGCCCATTGGGGGGCATCAATCAGCCGTTGAATTGCTGCGGCTAAGGCGGTTGCGTCTTCAGGGGGCACTAGCAGGCCAGTTTCTTCGGGTACCACCGTAAACTGAAGGCCGCCAACGGCAGAGGCAATGACCGGAGTGCCGCAGGCCATCGCTTCGATCGCCACCAAGCCAAAGGGTTCGTAGTAGCTAGGCACCACACAGACATCGGCAGCGCTATAGTAAGCGCCTAGGTCTTCGTGCGCCACTTGCCCCACAAAGGTGACGCGATCGTCTAAGCCGTACGCCTGAACTAGCCCCTCAATTCGGCATCGCTCTGCCCCATCACTGCGCTGGGGGTCACTCCCCCCAACAATCAACAGTTGTCCACGGGGTACCTGCGCTACGGCTGCCACAAGGGTTTCTAACCCCTTACGCCGATCAAAGCGTCCCACATAGAGAATCAATGGCTCTTGGTGGGGAATCTGCAACCGGCGGCGGGCATCCGGCTGAGGATAAAATAAGCTTAAATCGGTGCCACAGGGAATCAGGCGAATGTGCCCTAGGCGCGAGACCAGCGATCGCAAGTAGGCTTCTTCCTGTGGGCTAGTGGCAATAACGCAATCTGCCTGCTCCAAAATATCCGCTTCCACCCTGAGGCGAGTGTCATCGCGGTTAGCTTGCTCAGAGGCCACCTGATACTTCACCACCCCAAGGGAATGATAGGTGTGTAGCCACTGGAAATGTAACTCCTGACGCAACTGGCACCCCACCCAGCCCGATAACCAGTAGTTCGTGTGGACAAGGGGGTAACCCACCTTGGTGTGATAGCGCTTAAACGCCTCAACAAAATCTGGCAGAGTCTCAAAAAGACGCTCGCGGGGGATATAGGTTACAGGTCCAGCTTCAAGGCGAATAGTGCGACAGTGGGAACCATGCTCAACCACATCAGCATCTTCAGGATTTACTTTGCGAGTAAACATATCAACGTGCCAGCCTGCTGCTGCCAGAGCTTCCCCTAATTGCCGCACATAGATATTTTGGCCACCTGCGGACTCGTGCCCTACTGCAGCCGCTGGATCGCCATGTACCGAGATCAGGGCAATGGGCTGGCGGGCAGGAATTTGAGGTTGTGGCGCTGCAAAAGCTCTCGGTAGTGTATTTTTTGCCTTTCGAGTCGAAGCTGGGAATGATTGCATAAATACACCTTATTGAATAACTACTAAAGAAAAATTAAAAATGCCGGAGCAACTCTAGTTTGCCAACAATTCTAGAGCATAGGTTTGGTGATTATTATGCAGGACGGCATGGTCAAGAACAGTATCACAGATTGCCTCCTCGTCATTTACTAGAATTGAACAACTCGGCAATGGTAAAGACGCATCGCGTAATATGCCGCTGCCCCAACTATAGTTACCCCCCCGTCCCTCGCCAAGGGGGACAACCCCTACCATCGTCTTCGGCAAGCCGTACGGCAGTGGGACTGGTTCGCATCCCCTACTCAATCAACAAACCTGTGTTTAAGCACAAAAGCGGTATAATCCTGAAATTTAGCGTCTGCAGCATTACTAATGGCAAAGTAGGTTAACCAACACAATGAAGAGGGAGGTGCCTATCTCGCTATCCGTTGTGCTGACCCTACCCAGCGTTATTATTTCTGCAGACATCGCTTTCATGACGCAACAGGAGTGTGATTTTGCGGTACTTATTTAGTTCGGAATCGGTGACAGAGGGGCATCCTGACAAGATCTGCGATCAAATTGCTGACGCGATTCTAGATGCCCTCCTAACCCAAGACCCCCATAGTCGGGTTGCCGCCGAGGTGGTTGTCAATACCGGCTTAGTGCTGATTACGGGTGAAATTACCACCAAAGCACAGGTGGATTATGTCCACATTGCCCGCCAAAAGATTCAGGAAATTGGTTATACCGATGCTGAAAACGGCTTTGCAGCCAACAGTTGTGCCGTGCTGGTGGCCTTAGATGAGCAGTCGCCAGATATTGCCCGCGGTGTAGATACTGCCCAAGAAGCGCGCGAGCAACTCAGTGATGCAGAACTGGATCGCATTGGTGCTGGCGATCAGGGGATTATGTTTGGCTATGCCTGCAATGAAACCCCTGAGTATATGCCGCTGCCCATTAGCTTGGCGCATCGTATGGCACGGCGCTTGGCAGCCGTTCGCAAAACGGGGCAGCTTCCTTACCTGCGACCGGACGGCAAAACCCAAGTCACCGTCATTTATGAAAATGGCCAGCCCGTTGGCATTGATACAATTTTGATCTCCACCCAGCACGCCCCAACGGTGGCCGGTCTGACGGATGAAGCAGCTATCCAAGCCAAGATCAAAGCCGATCTATGGGACGCTGTGGTTCTACCAGTCTTTGCCGATTTGATGATTCAGCCGGATGAGGCAACGAAGTTTTGGGTGAACCCTACCGGCAAATTTGTCATTGGTGGCCCCCAAGGAGACTCAGGGCTGACCGGTCGCAAACTGGTGGTGGACACCTATGGTGGCTATGCTCGCCATGGCGGTGGTGCCTTTTCTGGTAAAGACCCGACAAAAGTAGATCGCAGCGCGGCCTATATGGCGCGGTACATTGCTAAGAATATTGTGGCGGCAGGGTTGGCACAAAAGTGTGAGCTACAAATTAGCTATGCCATCGGGGTGGCGCGGCCAATGAGTATTTTTGTCGATACCTTTGGCACCGGCACCATTGCCCCTGAGCAACTGCTGGAGCTAATTACTGCCCACTTTGACCTGCGCCCTGCAGCCATTATTCAAACCTTTGGGTTACGCCACCTACCGGGCGATCGCAACGGTTGTTTTTATCAACATGTTGCTGCCTACGGTCACTTTGGCCGCAACGATCTGGATCTGCCATGGGAAAGACTTGACAAAGTTCCCGCCCTGAAGGCAGCGGCAGCAGAGTTGCTCAGTACGGTTTAGCGTTTTCGGCAGTGTAGTTGGCGTGACACTCCCCGCTGTGGAACGGCGAGGCTTCTCTGAGTTAGGCTAGAGCAAAACCAATCTGCCCTAACTTGACCTTAGAAGGAGCTGCCACAGCCCCTCTACACACTCCACTCAAATCGATATTGAGCTTTGTGCTTACCTTTCTCATGATATTGCAGGCTCCATTACAGTCTGCATTGATGAGCCATCCTTGCGCAGTTCGGTACAGCCCTCTAAGAATTCGTTTTCCTGATGCCTTCCACCCTTCAGGTTTTTCGCCGAACGTAGGCAAGAAGTCATTATCAAAAAACGAGGCTTGAGACGTATACGATTCTTCGGTTTCGACTAATCGAATCCCGAAAATTAAACAAAGCTGCTCAATTCGTCCAAACAGCTTGTAGTGCGGAATTTGCACGAACTCCTGATTCGTTTTTGCACCAAAATTGATTTCATCTTTCTGCCCGTTGTTTCGACCGTAGATGATCGTATCGATGTCGTTTTCCAAGCAGAAGTTGACGACCCACCGTGCTGCTTTGTTGATGTAGTCTCGCACGTAGCAATTTCGCTTATGGGTATTAAGTTGGATTCGCTTCGAGGTCGCGCCCTTCATAGATGACTTGCCATGAGTCAGAATCGATTTGAATTTGGCAACCTGCTTATTGAACCATTGGTTTCGAGATTTCAACCCTCTACCATCTAGCACAAAGGCAAGTCCAGTATTTGTCACGCCGGTTAAGAGGTTATTCAGGCCTGGGTCAAGCGCTAAAACGTTCTCAGGACACAATTTGCAGCATTGAGCAGTCTTCAACGCCGACGTGGCCTCATCCAAAATCAAAATGCGCGCATTCAACAACACCGCCCGCGCGATCGCTCTACTTCCTGTCTAGCAAATTAACCAGAGCTGAGCCGTTCAAGGGGGGTAATCGTGGGGTCAACCACCTTTTGACCCCGTCCTGGAAAGCGAATTGCAAGAGACACCCTGCGACCCATGTTAAAAATATGACTGACTTCCCCGGTACCGTAAAGCGGATGAATAAGGCGATCGCCCACTCGCCATTGCTGGGAACGCTGGGAGGTGATTTTACCTAGGCGACGACGTAAGGCCGCCCCGGTAAGGAGTTCCGGCGGTAGTTCACTCAGGAACTGAGAGGGAATGGCATCCTCACTTCTGCCGTAGAGGCGACGGGTTTGGGCAAAAGTAAGGAAAAGTTGCTCTTGGGCGCGGGTAATCCCCACATAGCAGAGGCGACGCTCTTCTTCGAGGGTGAGGGGATCGTTGAGGCTACGGTAGTTAGGGAACAGCCCTTGCTCTAGTCCCACTAAAAACACAACCGGAAACTCTAACCCTTTGGCAGCATGCAACGTCATTAAGGAAACCACCCCAGAACCTTCGTCAACAGTATCGAGATCTGAGGCTAAGGCTGCACTGTTGAGAAACTCGCTCAGGGTTGCGCCATCGTTTTCTTCGCTGAACTGCTGTGCCGCGTTCACTAGCTCAGCTAAATTTTGCAAACGCTCAAGGCTTTCATCGGTGCCGTCATTCTCAAGTTCGCGGCGGTAGCCCGTCTCCTCGATGACGGCCTGAACCAAGTCCGGTAGGCTAATGTCATCCACAAGGGATTGTAATTTTTGCACTAAGTTAACGAACTGTTGCAGGGCACGACTGGCTCGCCCCGCCAAGGGGATCATTGACTCTGGATCGCAAATGAGTTGCCACAGGGGTAACCGTAGGGTTTGGGCTGCATTTCCTAGGCGATCAAGGGTTGTTTTGCCAATGCCGCGCTTGGGCACATTAATAATTCGCCGCAGGCTCACGCTATCGTGGGGGTTTTGCAGCAAGCGCAGGTAGGCCAAAAGATCCTTAATTTCTTTGCGATCGTAAAACTTTAAGCCGCCGACTACGGTGTAGGGAATATTAGCGCGGACAAGGGCATCCTCAAAGGGGCGGGATTGGGCATTAGTGCGGTACAAAATGGCAAAGCGCCCCCACGCTGGCTCGAGGCGATCGCCACTGAGGGCTTTAATTTTTTCGGCGACAAAATATGCTTCCTCGGTTTCCGTCGCAGTGCATTCACAGTGAATGGGGGTGCCCGCAGGTTTGGTGGGGCGTAGCACTTTATCAATCCGTTCGCTATTGTGCTCAATCAGGTAGTTGGCCGCCTCTAGGATATTGGCCACCGAGCGATAATTTTCCTCCAACTTAATCATGGTGCGGCTGTCATCGTCCGCCAAACCATCACCAAAATCCCGCTGGAAGTTCATCAAAATTGTGAAATCAGCACATCGGAACGAGTAAATGGACTGATCCACATCCCCCACCACAAAGATGGAGCGCTCCTGCCAGCCTTGGAACTGCTGGGGAGGGGTACCATTGGTGGCTAAAAGGCGAATGAGATCATACTGGGTTCGATTGGTATCTTGGTACTCATCCACTAAAATGTGCTGAAATTGCTGATGCCAGTGCTCTAAGACACGGGGTTGCTGCTGAAATAGATGCACCGTCAGCAAAATTAAATCGTCAAAATCTAAGGCATTGTTACGGGCAAGCGCCGCCTCGTAACGGCGATAGACTTCAGCTGCGGTGCGAGTTGCTGGCGATCGCGTCTCGTTCTCTAGTTGATCCGGCGTTAAGCCGCGGTTTTTGGCATTGCTAATTTTGTAGCGAATCCCCCGTGGATCGTTTTTGCGCTCGTCTAAATTTAACTCACTGATCACAATTTCCTTGATCAAACTTTGGACATCGGATTCATCGAAAATTGTGAAGTTGCGAGTCCAGCGGTAGCCTTGGGGATGCGTGTAGGTTTCCACGTCATGTCGCAGGAGGCGGGCACAAAGGCTATGGAAGGTGCCAATCCAAAGCGGTTTAGTATAGGTGTGATAGACCTGCGATCGCACCCGTTTTTGCTCTAGGGGCGACAGGTCAAGCCAATCTCGCTGGCACAACTGATAGGCCATCTGTTGGGCAAAAAGCTGCTCAAGCCGTTCCTTCATTTCCCGAGCAGCTTTATTTGTAAAGGTCACCGCAAGAATATTGGCAGGATCAACTTGATGCTGTTGAATTAAATGGGCAATGCGGTAGGTCAGCGTCCGGGTTTTGCCAGATCCTGCCCCCGCCACTACCAGCATTGGGCCGCAGTAGTGTTGTACCGCTCGTTTTTGGCAGGGGTTCAGACCGGCTAGGAAATCGCTCATGGGCTGCTGGGTTGTTGCTCAAGTCTCTATCATAGTTCCTTTGTCCTCGCCGTAGCCGAGGCGGTAGTGTAAATAAACCTCATCCCCGACGGGCACTGCACTCACCAAGGTCATGGTGGGAGATGTGCACTCCTTTAGCGGCATTAAGCTGGGGGCACTGGATCCAATCATTAGGGGGCAGACCGTCAGCCACAGTTCATCAATGGCTTGCACTTGCAGCAGAGACGCAAAGAGATGCCCTCCCCCGAGTACGGCTAGGCGCTGGATCCCCACCGTTGCAATTTGCCCTAAAACCCAAGACCAATCCCAGTGGGGGCGATCGGCACACCAACAGTAGTCAAAGGCACTAGACCCCTGCCAACGCGCTCGACCTGTTTCTGTTGTTACTAATGCCCGTGGAATCGGCTGCTGAAAGAAGGGGAGTGCTAAGTCGAGGTCACCACTGGCAGAGCAAACGATTTGCAGCGGTTGCGGCGGCTTACCCGCCCTGAGGCGTTGCTGAATTAAGCTGGGGGACTGTAAGCGCATGGCAGTTCCCCCCAAGCGCAGGGTGGTTGCCCCAAACAAGACCGCATCTGCTTGGGCAACGTGTTCTTCTAAGTGCTGAAAATCGTATGCTGACGCGATGCGATCGCCTTGGGCACTGGCTTTTGCCAACTTGCCATCCAAACTTACAGCAAGGATAGCTGTTGTCTGCGGTCGTTGTGGAGACGTAGTTTCGCGGCTCAATGGCTCATGACTTCTTGCGGTGATTCTTCATTGAGCAATTCTAGCCGTTGTTGCGTGACAGGATCACTCGGAAAAAAATTATCGTCTCCTTCCTGTACCAGCAACTCTGTACAGGGAATGGTATCTGAGAGAATCGCACTCGCCATCATGCCACAATGAACTTCAAGCTGTGCTGGACGGGGGCACTCAAATACAAGTCGTTGTCCCGGAAAAACAACCCGCTCAAAATACCAATTGGCAATATTTGTAATGCGCACCACCTGTATTTTGCTGGTGACGTTGGCATAACAGCAGAGGATGCGATCGCAATTATCGTGAGGGACGGGATCAAAGATTTGCGGCATACGACAATGATATTTTTTATAAAAGACTCTTTACCCTGATTAGCCTAACACTGGATTTTTGATACGGTTGTAAACTCAACTACAAGATTGCTAATTGATCCCCTGCCAATTTTTGGCTGATCCCCACAGCATCCCCCCTAGAATGTGCTACAACGTGAACAGATGTAACAGTCTTTTAAGAATTTATCGCACTCATAGATCTGTGCCCCATGACGCCCCGTGTCCTGTACGTTCGCCTGCCCTGCAACCCCATCTTCCCCATTGGGGTGGTTTATTTGGCCGACTATATCCATAAGCAACTGCCCCACCTTGAGCAGCGCATTTTTGACTTGGGCACAGTCCCCCCCTTAGACTTCCGGGCTGCCCTCAGCCGTTGTATTGATGAGTTTCGCCCCACCCATCTGGTATTTTCGTGGCGAGATATTCAAATCTACGCCCCTGTGGGGGGGCGCGGCGGTAATCCGCTGCAACATGCCTTTGAGGTCTATTACGCTCGCAATCCGTTTGTCAAACTGCGGGGGGCGATCGGTGGGCTACGGGTGATGAGTGCCTACTACGGCGAACTGTGGCGGAATCTAAGTTTAATTCGTTTGGGGTTGCACCATGCCAAGCGCTACCATCCTCAGATCACCACCATCGTGGGTGGTGGTGCAGTTAGCGTCTTTTACGAGCAACTGGGTTCCCAACTGCCCCGGGGCACCATTATTTCGGTGGGCGAAGGGGAAAGCCTACTGCATAAGGTGCTCACAGACCAATCGATTCAAGGGGAGCGCTGCTATATTGCTGGGGTGGAGACCCCCCGCGATCGCCTCATTCACGAATGGCCGACCCCCATTRAAAAAACCGCCTGTAACTACAGCTATATTGAGCAGATTTGGCCAGAATTTGAATACTACCTAGAGGGGGGCGACTTCTATATCGGTGTGCAGACCAAACGGGGCTGCCCCCACAACTGCTGTTACTGCGTCTATACCGTTGTTGAAGGTAAGCAGGTGCGCATTAACCCGGCGCAAGAGGTGGTTGCGGAGATGCGCCAGCTTTATGAGCGCGGGGTTCGCAACTTTTGGTTTACCGATGCCCAGTTTATTCCGGCGCGTAAGTTTATCCCTGACGCTATTGCCCTGCTGCGGGACATCTTGGCAGCGGGGATGACGGATATTCACTGGGCGGCCTATATCCGGGCGGACAACCTTACCCCCGAACTGTGTGACCTCATGGTCAAAACGGGGATGAACTATTTTGAAATTGGTATTACCAGCGGTTCCCAAGAATTAGTGCGGAAAATGCGCATGGGGTATAACCTGCGCACGGTGTTGCAGAACTGCCGTGATCTAAAAGCCGCAGGCTTTGCGGATCTGGTGTCGGTCAACTATTCCTTTAATGTCATTGATGAGCGCCCCGAGACCATTGCCCAAACCATTGCCTACCATCGTGAGCTGGAGCAGATTTTTGGTGCCGATAAGGTGGAACCCGCCATTTTCTTTATTGGCCTGCAACCCCACACGCACCTTGAAGAGTATGCCCTCAAGGCAGGCATTCTGCGCCCGGGCTATAACCCCATGAGCCTGATGCCGTGGACCGCTAAAAAGTTACTTTGGAACCCTGAACCCATGGGCAGCCTCTTTGGCGAAGTCTGTTTGGCGGCGTGGCGAGAGAACCCCAACGACTTTGGCCGCACAGTCATGGACTTACTGGAGCAACGGTTTGGCCGTGCTCCCCTTGCTGCGGCGCTGTCTGCCCCCCTTGAGGCAGAGGCTCCCCCGTTGGCGATCGCCCATCCGTAAAAAAAACGAAATAAAACGCCCATTCCCCCTTAGAATGTTTCCTAGATCATTTCTGGCAACAATGAGTTAGTAAATAGAGGAAGGGATCAGGTGGTTAGAGTCGCTATCAATGGTTTTGGGCGCATCGGTCGGAACTTCATGCGTTGCTGGTTACAGCGGAAAGCCAATAGCAAGCTAGATATTGTTGGCATCAACGATACCTCCGATCCCCGCACCAATGCCCATTTATTAAAGTATGACTCGATGCTAGGCATTTTCCACGATGCCGAAATCAGCGCGGACGACGACTGCATCTATGCCGACGGTCAAGCGGTGAAGTGCGTTTCTGACCGCAATCCTGAAAATTTGCCTTGGAGCGCGTGGGATATTGACCTCGTCATTGAAGCAACGGGAGTCTTCACCAGCCGTGATGGTGCCAGCAAGCACATTAGTGCTGGGGCAAAAAAAGTCTTAATCACTGCGCCGGGTAAGGGCAACGTGCCCACCTACGTGGTTGGGGTCAATCATCACACCTACGATCCCAGTGAAACCGTGGTGAGTAATGCCAGTTGTACAACCAACTGTTTAGCTCCCATTGTCAAAGTGCTGCATGAGCATTTTGGTATTCAGCAGGGGATGATGACCACTACCCACAGCTACACCGGTGACCAGCGGCTGCTCGATGCCAGCCACCGGGATCTGCGGCGGGCACGAGCGGCGGCAATGAATATTGTGCCGACCTCCACTGGTGCTGCCAAAGCGGTTGGATTAGTTATTCCAGAACTGCAAGGGAAGCTCAACGGTATTGCCTTGCGGGTGCCAACACCGAACGTGTCTGTGGTGGACTTTGTGGCACAAGTCGAAAAACCGACCATTGCTGAGCAAGTCAACCAAGTCCTCAAAGAAGCCTCGGAAACCACCATGAAGGGGATTATCCACTACAGTGACTTAGAGTTGGTCTCTTCTGACTATCGGGGGCACTCGGCCTCTTCAATTTTGGATGCATCCCTTACCATGGTGCTGGGGGGTAACCTCATCAAGGTAGTGGCTTGGTACGACAATGAGTGGGGCTATAGCCAGCGGGTCTTAGACCTTGCGGAGCACATGGCTGCCCACTGGCGCTAACAATGTAATCCTGTTCACTGGTTCGCAACTCAACATGCAAGATAAAGCAATGTTAATGATTCCGGGGCCGACTCCTGTGCCGGAATCGGTTCTTTTGTCCCTTGGTAAGCACCCCATCGGTCATCGCAGCGGTGAGTTTAGCCAAATCATGGCGGCGGTGACGGCTGGGTTAAAGTGGCTGCACCAAACTCAAAATGAGGTGCTTATTCTAGCGGCTAGCGGCACTGGGGCAATGGAGGCGGGAATCATTAATTTCCTCAGTGCTGGCGATCGCGTTGTTGTCGGATGCAACGGTAAGTTTGGCGATCGCTGGGGGGAGGTGTGTGATGCCTACGGCTTAACCACTGAGCGCATTAGTGCCCCGTGGGGGCAGCCCCTGAACCCCGATGACTTCAAGGCTGTGCTTGAGGCGGACACCGCCAAAACCATCAAAGCGGTGATTGTCACCCACAGTGAGACCTCTACTGGGGTAATCAACGATCTTGAGGCTATTAACCGCCATGTAAAAGCCCATGGCCAAGCGCTGATCATTGTTGACGCCGTAACCAGCTTGGGAGCCGTGAGCGTCCCCATTGATGAATGGGGGTTAGATGTCGTTGGCTCTGGGTCGCAGAAGGGCTACATGATTCCGCCGGGGCTGGCGTTTGTGAGTGTCAGCCCGAAGGCGTGGGAGGCATACAAAACAGCAACCTTGCCAAAGTTTTACCTAGATTTGGGCAAGTATCGCAAAGATGCAGCAAAGCACACGACTCCCTTCACGCCTCCTGTCAACCTCTTTTTTGCCCTAAAGACAGCTCTAGAAATGATGCAAGCGGAAGGGTTAGAAGCCATCTTTCAACGTCATCAGCGGTTAATGCAGGCTACTCGAGCGGCAATGAAGGCCTTAAACTTGCCCCTTTACGCTGCCGATAGCTGTGCTAGCCCTGCTATTACGGCGGTTGCCCCCCAAGGCGTTGAGGCCGAAAACATTCGCAGCCTTATGAAAAAACGCTTTGATATTGCCCTCGCAGGCGGACAGGATCACCTCAAGGGGCAAATTTTCCGGATTGGCCACTTGGGGTTTGTGGGCGATCGCGACATTCTGGCAGCGGTGAGTGCCCTCGAAGCAGTGCTCGCAGAGTTAGGCTACACTAACTTTACCCCTGGGGCTGGGGTGGCTGCCGCTAGCCGTGTGTTGAGCACCGCCTAAGTCAATGGAACCGTGGTTCGAGGCGGCGGCTGTACGGCATGCACGGCGCTTGTGCGCTAGCTTTCAGCATTGGACGGGGCGATCGCTCCTGCCTCAGACCCCCCAAAATGATCTTGACCTCGCCTATGAGTTGTTCCACTGGTCATATCCCGTGCTCTCCCACGGGAATCAAGCGGATCCTATCCTCAACTACGGTAACCAAGCGGCCTTAACCCTGTGGGAACTGTCATGGTCAGAGTTAGTGCAAATGCCCTCGCGACTCACGGCAGAACCCATGGCGCAAGCGGCGCGGGCGGCTCTACTCGCTCAAGCCGCAGCCCAAGGCTACGCCAACAACTACAGCGGTATCCGTATCTCCCGCTCCGGTCGGCGCTTTCAGATCAAGAATGCGTGGATTTGGAACATTATTGACGAAACAGGTCAGCCGATTGGGCAGGCAGCAACCTTCAACCAGTGGCACATCCTGTAACATTGATCTATTTCACTGCTAAGGTGGGGAGACTGGTGGCCATGAAAGAGCGATTGACCCATTGGTTTCATCAGGTACAAGCCTTCCGCTACACCCGTCGTACCGATGAAAGCCTCAATTTCTTAGTACAGCAGTTGTATGGCGAATCCCATATCAATGTTCCCTATTTGGTGCTAATTGTTAGCTCCTGCACGATCGCCACCTTTGGTCTGCTCTCTAATAGTGCGGCGGTGATTATTKGAGCCATGGTCATTGCACCACTCATGCTGCCCATTCGCGGCGTAGCCCTAGCGGCTCTCATGGGCGACATTAAAATGTTTCGCGAAGCCACCCTCGCACTGGCCGTTGGCACTTTTATCGCTATTGGTATGTCATGGCTCATCGGTCTGGCTGTAGGGCTAGAAATCTATGGCAGTGAAATTATGGCGCGATCGCAGCCCAATTTGCTGGACTTGGGAATTGCCGTTTCTGCCGGAGCCGTCAGTGCCTATGCCATTGCCGAACCGCAAGTCTCAAATACCTTGGCCGGAACCGCGATCGCCGTTGCCCTCATGCCCCCCGTCTGTACCATTGGCCTAGGCTTAGCCCAACTCAACACCAGTCTGAGCATTGGCGCAACCCTGTTGTACCTCACCAACCTCCTAGGCATCACCCTAGCCTGTATGGTGGTTTTTGTCATTGTTGGCTATATTCCTCTCCATCAAGGTCGGCGTGCACTGGCCATCGCCTTTGCCCTTACAGGATTGTTAGTCATTCCCTTGGCTGTGAGCTTTAGTCGGTTATTGCAACAGGTGCGCCTACAACAGCAGGTACGACAAGTGTTAGTCGGGGGAACCATTACCTTTCGCACCCTCGACCTTCTCAGTATGGACACAAGTTGGGTGAGCGATCCTCCCGTTATTCGCGTAAATGTACGTGCCCGTGAGCCAGTTACCCCCACCCAAGTTGCCTTGATGGAGGACTTTATCGAGCGGCGCATGAATCAACGATTTCGCTTAATTCTTCAAGTCTCCAATGTTGAAGAAATTCAAGCAGAGCCTTCCCAGCCCTAAAGACGTCAAGGAACGTCGCACCGCGAATCAACTTGACCTTTAGGATCATCAAGACGTTCCTCAATTAAGGAGTTCAGTGGCGATCGTTAGTAAGCCAAGTTTGAAAGCATTAGAGAATGAATACTCCTCCACCTGCTACGCGAGGTGGCGGTGTCTTAATTAGAAGGATTTATTCAATCAGCAATGCTGACAAGTTGACTGGATGAAAGAGGCATCCTCCGCCTTTAGGCAGGGGGAGGATGTCAGAACCACAAAAAAGGGAACCCGATGATGAGTTCCCTGCATGCATTACGATTGAGCGAAGGATTGACACTCCCACCACCTAAAGGTGGGGGATTCTTACGTAGTCCACAAACGAACTCGTAAAGGCGTGAGCAAACCGCCCCTACACAGTTCCTTGAGGCAAAGCCCCAAAGTTCTGCTTACTTGTAACAACTGTCGCCGATTGGGTTTTTCACCAAGGATGGCGATTAAGTATAGATTAGCACAGAGCAACTAAAGTTGCTAGGTAGCTTTTCCTCCCCGTACTTTAGTACGGGGCTACCAAGCTATCCCTCTGTGTTTAGAAGAGGCAGCTTAAGGCAGAACGCAGTTTGAAGCGCAAGGCGATCGCCGTCAGGTTATCGTGGCCGTTGACTTCGTTGCCCATCTCAATGAGTTTATGGAGGGTTTGGCTGAGGGGCACGCTAAAGTCTAGCATGGGCAGGATATGGCTAATGATATGGGTTTCGAGGCAGCGATTATCCGAGAGACCATCGGAGCACAATAAAACTAAGGTATCTTCATCAATGGTAATATCCATAACCTCAGGGGCAACGGATTGATTATTGCGTGGGCCAAGGGCTTGGGTCAGCTGGTAGGCATCGGGGCGAGCGTAGGCAATCTCTGGCTCTACGCCCTGCTGAATGAGGCGCTGACCCACTTCATGATCAACGGTGAGCTGCTCTAAGCCTTGGCGTTTGGTAAAGCGATAGATACGGCTATCGCCCACATACCCTAAGCGCAGATGATAGTTATCCACCAGCGCCATAACCAGTGTGGTTCCCATGCGGCCACTGCCGGTTTTTGCCTTTTGCTCGTTGGTTTCAAAAATGGCTTCATTTGCACGATAAATAGCCTTTCGCACCTCGTCGGCGCTGGGTAGGTCTCCCTGCCATGGCCACGTTTCTTCAAAATAGTCATACACCGTTTTAGCTGCAAGGGAGCTAGCAACTTCCCCTTCGGCGTGCCCCCCCATACCATCACACAGGATAAATACGCCTTGCATATTTAATTGCTGGCCGTTGGGGGTGACCCGCAACTGCTGGCGGTGATTCATTAAATACACGTCTTCATTATGGTGGCGATCACGTCCGGTATCGGTTTGGGCCGCAACCTCTACTTGAACCAGTTGGCGGGGTAGCAGTGCCGTGGGCGCATCATCAATGGCGGTATGGTCGTTATCATCTGGCAAGGGCAGTTTAGGGAGCGCAGCAATCAAATCATCCGTGCTCTCACCCGCCTCATCCGCTTCATTAAGCACTAACAGGGGTTCGGTGCGCAGCGTTTCTGCTAATGAGTCTAGGAGCATTTGTATCTCCCTGATGGTTTCAATGGGAGCGGTACTCAGGGATACCAACAACGGCATGAAGACCGACTGCCGGCGCACTGAGGTGTTTTCAAACAGTTGCTGCCAGATAGTGACAAGGGTTGGCCGTTGAGCAAGAGGGCGAAAGCTCTCGACAAGGGGAGGCGTGAAGTCAAGCTGGTGTAACCGTAGGCTTTGATCAGGGTTGACGGCCAAGTTTTTAATTGTTAAAAGCGAAAAATGACTATGCCATGGCTCTAGCAGTTGCCAGAGGCTAAGCATGTCTTCAAGATAGGCAAAAATACGCTCGTCGGGGATGCTGTCGTCTTCCCATACATCTTTGAGGGGGCGGGCGGCGTGGTTGTAGTCCAGAATAACACCGTGGCATTGATGCGCCGGGAAATTAGCTGTTGCAACGGTATCTAGCCAAGCATCATGAATGGCTGGCACTGACTCAGGGCAGGCAAGATTGAGCACTAAGTAGGCGATCGCCACCCCACTGAGACCGGGGTAGGCGGCCTGTAGCTGGGCAATAACACGCTCCGGCTGCGCTAGATCGAGTCCATCGGCCCACAGATGGGGCGAGGCGTGTAACTCAGCCAGCAGGGTGCTCTCATGGGGTTGCAAATCCTGCACGAGTTGCGGCAAATCGTAGGCATAACGACTGTTCCACCGCTGGTAGCGATGCTGGGGGTCAAAATAAGCCGCAGCGTTCGGTGGGTTGGTATCCTGCTCAAAGACTGTGCCCTCCACCTCCGGAGTGGCAACTGCCAAAATTGGATGGTCATTGTAAGCCGGATAGAGAACACCCCACCAGAGCTTGAGGTCTTTATCGGTTTCAGTGGTGTGCATTACAGACTGTAGAGCAGGAGGGACAGTGTGGGTACTCCTGAGGGCAGATGATTGAGCAATAGCGCTCAGGAGTAAGCCTATTGTATAGCGATCGCCCTCGAAGCATCACAGTTTAGCCAGTACGCTCTAGGAGAGCTGCCACTGCCCTAGTCCTCAGAGACTCTAATTAACCGACTCCCGTCCCTCAACCTTGGTGAGGAAACACAACTCGGTTAGAGTGCAGGGCTGATCTACCCCCAAATCCCCTCAGCTAAGGGAAAATGAGGTTGCCAAAAAACTTGACGGCACAGGGGTTGGTGTGGTGGGTTGATGCAGGCGGATGAGCTGCGCTAAGGTCTCTTTTAGCTCGGTGCGGGGCACAATCGCATCCACAAAGCCACACTTTTGCACGAATTCTGCCGTTTGGAAGTCATCGGGTAATTTCTCCCGCAGAGTTTGTTCAATGACGCGCCGTCCAGCAAAGGCAATGGTGGCTTTTGGCTCAGCTAGGATAATATCCCCCAGCATGGCAAAGCTAGCGGTGACCCCCCCAGCGGTTGGATGGGTTAACACTGGAATGTAAAGTAAGCCAGCGGCGCGATGGCGCTCGAGAGCAGCGGCGGTTTTGGCCATTTGCACAAGGCTGAGCATGCCTTCCTGCATCCGCGCTCCCCCGGATGCACAGATGAGCACGAGAGGAATGTGCTCCCACGTGGCTCGCTCAATCAGGCGGGTGATTTTTTCCCCCACTACGCTACCCATGCTGCCACCCATAAAGGCAAAATCCATGACCCCAAGAGCCACAGGTAGGCCGTTGAGCTGCCCTAACCCGGTTTGCACCGCATCCTTCAGACCGGTTTTTTCTTGGTATTCTCGCAGGCGATCGCTATAGGGCTTGCGATCTTTGAACTGGAGGGGATCACAACTCACCAACTGCTCATCGAGGGGTCGCCACGTTTGAGCATCAATCAGTTGTTGGATGCGCTCGTGGCTGCTAACCCGGTGATGATGACCACACTCAGGACAAACTAACTGATGGCTATGGAGGTCTTTGCTATAGATCATCACCCCGCAGGCTTCGCACTTTGTCCACAGGCCATCGGCAATTTCTCGTTCTTGGTGCATGGGGGTAAGGGCAGTTTCTTTACGGCGATTTGCAAACCAGTCAAATAACGACATTGTTGAAAATTCCCTCTAAGCTTAACGTCAGATTGTTTAATCGATGCCTCTTCCAGCACGAAACCAAGGCTCGAGAAGGCGTAACCCTAGCACTCTTAGTTGATTTCTGCACTGAAACAGGCCATAAGGCGTGTGTATTAAGTGTCCTCAAGGGGCAACAGCTAAGAATAATTACTTATCATCCCACTTTGTTGCATTTTTGCAATATATCGTACAAACTGAGAAAATTATGCATAGCAGGGGTAAATACCCACGGCACACGGGGGGCACAAGTGCCACAATGGGAAAGAAGCGTACCTGTCAAAGCGTAGCATTGGGTTCAGTCCATGTCGATGGTTGCAGTAGCGGTGGCGATCGCCATCCTCGGAATCTTAATTTTCGTTCATGAGTTGGGGCATTTTCTAGCAGCCCGCAGCCAAGGAATTTACGTCAATCGCTTTTCCATTGGCTTTGGCCCCATCCTCTGGAAGTACCAAGGGGCGCAAACAGAGTACGCCCTGCGACTCATTCCTTTGGGGGGGTATGTGGGGTTTCCTGACGACGATCCCAACAGTGCCGTTCCCGCCAGCGACCCTAACCTTCTCAGTAACCGACCCATTCTGGATCGAGCCATTGTCATCAGCGCGGGGGTGATTGCTAACCTTCTGTTTGCCTATCTGCTATTCCTCGTTCAGATGGGGGTGCTTGGGGTCAGCCATGCCACCTACTACGATGGAGTGTTAGTTCCTGCCCTTGTGCCTGAAAGTAGTTTGGTGGCCACCAAGGCAGGCATTCAGCCCGGCGATCTGATCATTTCGGTGGAGGGAAAACCCTTAACCGCCAGTGCCAGTAGCCTGCCCACTCTGATGAAAGCTATTCAGCAGCACCCGAACCAACCCCTCACCCTTGAGATTCAGCGCCAAGGAACGGTTCAGCAAGTCACTCTAATTCCTGAAGTTAACAGCGACGGCCAAGCCCGTATTGGGGTACAACTTGCTCCCCATGTTGAGGTGCGTCGAGAGCGAACATGGAACCCTATCACTTTGGCCACCGCCGCCGCCGCAGAATTCCAAAACGTTATTCTCCTCACCTTCGATGGGTTTCGTGAACTGTTTCAGAACTTTGATCAAGCAGCGCAGCAGGTGTCTGGGCCAGTGGCGATCGTGGCGATGGGGGCTGACATTGCCCGCTCCAATGCCGAGCAGTTGTTTACCTTTACCGCGCTGATCAGCATTAACCTTGCCATTATTAACATCTTGCCCCTACCGGCTCTGGATGGTGGCCAACTGTTATTTTTACTCATCGAAGCCCTGCGCGGTCGGCCGTTGCCCAATCGCATTCAGGAAGGGGTGATGCAAACTGGCCTGGTCTTACTGCTGGGGCTAGGGATGGTACTGATTGTCCGTGATACGGTGAACCTGACCGGACTAGCTTGGGTACAGCAACTCTTTTAGTGATTATTAGTTGATTAGTGATGAATCGTTGTCCTGATGGCTATTACCCGCCGCCTTTGTGCTAAACAACAACGAGCTTTGGAAATTCTCACCCGCCTCAAGCGTCTTTATCCAGATGCCACCTGTAGTCTCAAGTTCGAGACTCCTGTGCAGTTACTGGTAGCCACTATCCTCTCAGCCCAGTGTACCGATGAGCGGGTGAACCAAGTCACACCGGCCTTATTTGAGCGCTTTCCGGATGCAGTGGCTTTTGCTAATGCCGATGTGGCAGAGCTAGAGCACTATATCAAATCCACCGGCTTCTATCGCAATAAAGCGCGGCATATTCAAGGGGCGTGTCGGCGGATTGTGGAGGTGTATGGCGGACAGGTGCCTAAGGTGATGGAGGATCTACTCTCACTACCGGGAGTGGCTCGCAAAACTGCTAATGTGGTACTGGCTCACGGCTTTKGTATTTTAGGTGGGGTAACGGTGGACACCCATGTCAAACGCCTCAGTCAGCGGTTTGGGCTAACCACAGAAACAGACCCGGTGAAAATTGAGCGCGATCTCATGCGCTTAGTGCCCCAGCCTGATTGGGAGAATTGGTCTATTCGCCTGATCTATCATGGTCGTGCAGTGTGCCAAGCGCGCCAGCCCCATTGTGAGGGCTGTGAGCTAGTGGATCTGTGTGCGACGGGCAAACAACTCTTGGGGGTGCGCTGAGGAGCGTCTCCCCGCAGGCTAAGATGCCTCTAACAAACTACAGTGTTCAATAGTGTTCAAAAGCAACTTTAGCGGCGATCGCCATGGCGGATGCAATCACTGCGACCAGCCCCTTGATCCTCTGGACTAGCCTTGGTTTGGTACTGGGACGGTGGCTACCGGCAGTCATCCCCCAGTGGTTGGGTCGTGGCCTTTACTGGGTGGGGGTACCGCTACAAATCTTTGCCCTTGTGCACCACACTGACTTTACGGGTCTCATTTGGCTGTCGCCCGTCTTTGCCTTTTTGACGTTGGTGGTGGGCTATGTTGTAGCCCAGGTCTGTTACCCTTGGCAAGAACGCTATTTTCTGCCCCAATGGCTCCAGTACACACCGCCAACTTTAACTACAGCCTTGCCTGTGGCTGAAGCCCGGCGCTTTCAGGGCAGCTACCTCATTTCTTGCATCCTTGGGAATACGGGCTTTGTGGGGTTAGGCGTGGCCATTCCCCTACTGGCAGCGGCGGATCTGCGCTGGGCCACCTTTTATGCTATTACCCAAAATGCCATTGGTACCTATGGTCTGGGGTCGTTTCTGGGACAGTACTACGGTAAAACGCACTCCCAATCTTGGTGGCACGCCTTGGCTGTCCTCCCCACAGTACCCACCCTCTGGGCAGCGATGGCTGGATTTGCCACCCATGGGATGCTGTTTCCCCCAGGGGTTGAGTTCATACTGCAACTGGATATTCGCGGCGTGATTCCCCTAGCCTTTGTCCTGACGGGGATCCGTTTAAGTCGGCTGCCGGGGTGGCACAGTTTTAGGATGGCGATCATCCCAGCCTTGGTTAAAACGTTGATCTTGCCCCTGCCGATGTTAGCGATTGTCTATGGTCTGGGGCTGCGGGGCGATCCCCTGCTGGCGATCGCCATCATGACGAGTACCCCCACCGCCTTTGCCGCATTGATCCTTGCAGAAGAGTATGAGCTAAATGCAGAGCTACCACCGGCAGCCATTGCCCTGAGTACCCTAAGCTTTATTGCGGTGCTGCCCCTGTGGATTTTCCTGTGTCGCCATCTGCTGGTATTTGGCTGAGTTCAATGAGGTTGCCATCGGGATCCTGCACAAAAATGGCCGCGCGACCTGAAGCGCTGGCTTGCACAGGAATACCCGCCTCCGTGAGGGTTGCCTTCAGAGCATCTAAATTGGTAACCCCCAAAGCAAGGTGAGGGTTCCGTCCCCAGCGATCGCCATCTTGGAGCCGATTGGTCACATGGGGTGCTTGGATGAGGTGAATTTGCACCGCACCCACTTGGTACCACAACCCCGGAAATGTCAGGGGGCGATCGACTCGGTGTAACCCGAGCAGCCCCTCATAAAAGGCAGCGGCACGATCAAGGTCAGTCACATTGATTGCTGTGTGCAAAAACAGCATCATGACTGGGCGGGTTGGGTCACCCCCAAACGAATTTCAGAACAAAAGGAGGCCATACTAAAGCCGCCAAAGCGCTTCAAAATACTGGTGCGCAGTCGCAGATTGGGGCTGGCAAACCACAACCGCTCTTCCGAGTACATGGTTTCGTACTCTGTAATCAGCGTGAGCGCACCATCACTGCCCATACTAAAGCGACCCGCCACTGGTGCTTTCTCGGCATAGCCCATCTCCCGCAGCAACTTGCCTTCGTGGGTTGATCCGTCCCCCATAATCGGTACAAGCACCGTTGATCCCTCGTGCTTTTCAGCATCCCATTCCATCGTGCCATCCCAACTAACCCGCGCCCCACAAATGGCCCATTGCGGATCCATTTCGTACTGCTGGCACAGGGCAATCACCGCCGGATCATCGACACTCAGTAAATCAATCGTTAGTTGAGACTTGCCCGACTCAGTTTGCTTAAAGGCAAGATGATGACTTGTGCGCTGGGAAAACCAACGACCAGCACTCTGAGCAAAAAAATCGCGGATATCCATGCCAACCCCATGCAACTATAGCTAGATAGACGAGTCGATTTGCAGCATTGCCACCCTAGGCCGAAGAATCAACAACATAAGCGTTGACTCCTTGATCTAGGGTACTACAGCCAATTTCCCTCAGTGTTGGCAATGACCAGCTTGGCGCCATGGCGACAAATTCCCTGAACAAATTGTAACAATATGTAAACGAGATTAAGATTTAAGATAGAAGTAAGGTTGTCCCCATTGCCCTATGTTGCACTCCAATTTACCTGAACCCCAACTCCTCAAGGTGTTACTGGAACCGTTGCTTGACGATTTCCAAGACTGGTTTAGCCGTGCTCAATCCCTGTTGCGGACGGAGGTCATGCCGTTTTTAGAGGTTGCTGACCAGCAAGCCCTGTTGAGTCGAGTGGATGCCGCCCTAAATGATGTGGTTGCGACCCAAAGTCTATTTCGAGCAACAGAAGGGCAGGTTGGCGTGGATACGCATGTATTAATGCAATGGCATACGCTGTTGATGGAGTGCTGGCAGGTTGCCCACCACTATCGCCTATCCAAATCCAACGGTTGTCACACTTAAACGTCTTTTATTGTCTTAAACTCTTGGCTCGGAGGTGCTCTTTTCATGTTGCAGTTGCTTTACATTGTTGCCTTTACGGTACTGGCACTATTGGCAATGGCCAACCTTATTCGGAGTTTGTTGACCTTAGGGATTGAATCGCAGCGACAGTCTGCCGCCCCGCGGGGGCGAACCGTTAGCCATCCCGAACTGCTCGATAGCCATGGCCATGTCATTGATGAGCCATTACTGGTGATGCGCTCCCTGAGTGTGGAGGATGCCCGGGCACAACTGGATGCGATCTATCGCGAGTCTCCCAGCTACGGTGATGATCAGCGTGGTGAAAGCCAACGTTAAGCCACTCCCCCAGTATCTGCGATCGCTAACCCGCTGGTTTCAGGTGGATGCCACGGCCTTGGCAGAGGTGTTGGCGACAGCGCGGCAACAGCTTCCTGTGACCGAAGTTCTACTGATTGGCAAGCCCCAATCGGGTAAAAGTTCAATTGTGCGAGGGATGACGGGAGCCTCCCCAAGTATTGTGGGTTCGGGCTTTCGCCCCCATACACGTCAGACGCAACGCTATCACTACCCGACAGCGGATTTACCCCTGATCACCTTTACCGATACGGTGGGGTTAGGGGAAACCCCAGCCCAGACAGAGCAGGTGGTGGCGGAACTGGATCACCTCCTGCGGGAGAGTCAGCGGGCACGGGTGATTATTCTAACCCTGAAAGTCACAGACTTTGCCAGCGATCGCCTCTATCAGGTGGCCAAGGAACTCAAACGCCATCATCCCGACATTCCCTTTTTAGTGGCAGTTACCTGCTTGCACGAGTTATATCCACCCAGCCAAGAGAATCATCCGCCCTACCCGCCGGACTTCCCTGATCTCACCTTGGCGATCGCAGGGTTAACAGAGCGCTTTGCTGACATTAGCGATCGCGTGGTTCCGATTGACTTTACCTTGGAGGAAGATGGCTACACACCGCTGTTCTACGGGTTTGAATCCTTAGCAGCAACCCTAGAAACTGTGCTGCCCAAGGCAGAGGCTCATATGCTGCGGCAGCTGGTGGTGCACTCAGACCTTGGCGATCGCCTTGCCCCACTCTATCGCCAAGTGGGACGGCGTTACATTGCGCCCTTTGCGGTGATGGCGGGCACCCTCTCAGCGGTACCCTTTCCCTTTGCCACGATGCCGGTCTTGGTAGCAGTGCAGGTGGTGATGGTGATTCTGCTCGGGCAGCTGTACGGTCAAACGCTGTCACCATCGCAAGCTGGGGGAATTTTAACCACGATTGGCGGTGGGTTTGTCGCCCGCTTGATCGGTCAGCAGTTGATTAAGTTCGTTCCTGGGGTGGGGTCGGTGCTCGCTGCCTCCTGGGCTGCGGCCTATACTTGGGCATTGGGAGAGGCAGCCTGCGTTTATTTTGGTGATCTCATGGGAGGGAAAACCCCGGATCTGGAACGGATTCAGCAGGTGTTACAGGACACCCTCACCTCGGCAAAACTCAACCTAACCAGGTCTTAGAAAATTCCATCATTGCTGGCATCGAGATTGGCCGTTAGCGCGGTTTTGGGGGTCCAGCGGATCTCGCCATCCCTGCCGACAATAAAATAGGGAATATTTTTTTGCTGTAGGGCTGTACTGATCTGTGGTGCCAGCCGTGCCTGACTAAAAATAATCGCTTTAGGCTGAATGTGCTCTAACAGTTGCAGGTCAAACCGACGCCCCCACCACCAGAGAACATCCGGGGTAGCGACAGGGGCACCCCTCAACCAGTGGTGCTGGTCAGCGGCAGGATCGCTAATAAATAACCAATCACTGCGACCAAGGTTGAACCGAAGAATCGCAGGATCGGCTCGTTGTACTGTAATCTCAACGTTCCCCAAGCGGCTCGGTTGCTGGGGCAGCAAAGTGTGGTGTTCAACGGGTAGGGCTGCCAGCATTTGCTGATAGGCAGGGTCGCTGTTGGCCGTGGCCACGGTAGTGAGGCGACGCAGGGGGGTGGTGGCATGAACGTCAAGCCAGTTCTGGGATCGGCGATCGCTGGCAATCGCCCAATCAATTCGGTTAATGCCCTCTTGGGCTAAAAATGCGGTCAAAACATGGGGGTCCCCAGCATTGAGGGCGATCGTCCCCGCCGGTTGCTGAATGACCAACATCGGCACACGGGTTGTAGCTAAGACAGTGGCTTGAAACAGCATCTGCTGGCGGATGAGGAAGGGCAGTACCACGAGGGCTAACCCAACGGTAAAGACGGCAAGCCAGCGGTGTTGCCACCATGGGTGCCACCACACCAGCACGATCAGGGCATACAGCACCACCACTTGTCCCCAGCCGAGGGTGCCCAACGCAATGGTTGCGCCCGGCCATTGGCCAATGTGCTGCACGAACCAGACCAATAGCTCCGTTGGCCAGTAGAGCACGGTGGCAATGCCAGCTCCAATCGTTGGCAGGAGTAACGCGCCAAGGGCACTGATGAAACCGCCGACGGTCAGCATGACGAGGAGAAAGGTCGTGAGGACATTGGCAAGGAGACCATATACGGGAAAGACACCAAAAATTGCTAGGGATAGGGGAAAAACCCAAATCGTCGCCGCCAAAGGAACAGCTAGCGGATTCCGGAGGACTCCGGGGCACCAGTCAAGGCGATCGCTAATGGGTTGGCTACTAACAATCAGCCCAAGGGTGGCTAAAAAACTCAGTTGAAAGCCAATGTCCTCAATCCAAAGGGGATTATAAAGCAGCATGCCACAGGCGATCGCTAGCAAGGCGCCTAGGGGCTGCACCTTTTGGTTGCCTGCTAAGGCCGCTAAACTGGCTAACCCCATCAGCCCCGCCCGAATGGCCGACGGTGCAAAGCCACTGAGGCACACAAAGAGGATCAGAACGCCACCGCCACAACTGTACCGCCAACGCTCAGGGAACGGGCGCACTAGGGTTAACGCTACCGTTAAGAGGATAGCCGTATGGAACCCTGATGCAGCCAAGGCATGGGAAAGCCCCACCCGCCGAAAGGCATCCCGCAGCTCAAAGGGCACCGCTACCGCTCGTGACCCCAGCACCATGGCCGACACTAATGAGCCATGGCGATCGCCTAAACCTGCCCGATGCGCTGCGGTAATGCGCTGCCGAATCGCCCACAACCCCCAACCGGAGCCGTGATCAAGCCCCCTAAGCTCTTCGCCCGTTAACCCAGCAAAGGTGTTCTGGAGTTGCAACTGGCGCTGAAAATTAAAGGTGCGGATAAAACGACTGCCACTGGGGCGGGGACGGTAGAGGGTTCCTTGGACTTCAATGCGTTGACCTGGATGGAGATCGGCGGCGATCGTCCCGGGCAGCGTCACGTAAAGACGGCCACTGGCACGACCCCGCAATAGTGCATCCTGACTGGCCTGTTGGCTGACATTGCGATACTGCTCCACCGCCATAAAAAAGCGCAGCCGTCCAGCACGGTTGGGCAATGGGGTGGTTTGGACAACACCCGTCACCGCAACGGTGGGGGGCAAGTTGAGGTCTGCCAACCGCCTAACCACCCCGCTAATATCCGTGACTGTGGGCTGAGGCGTGCGCAGCCACAGGTAGCTCATGGCCAGCAGGGCAACGACGGTGGCGATTGCCACACTGCGAGAGGTAGGAAGCCGCAGCCAGAGGGAGCGTCCCCAACGCTGTCGCCGTAGCCACCAGCACAAGCCTCCAGTGCCTAGGACAATCAGCCAGCCCCCTTGAACAAGGGTAAGGATGCAACCTGCGATGAAGGCGATCGCCCACAACACAAGATCGTTCCTAGGAACGGTGCTGACCATCAGAGCAATCTATCCCCTCGTGGCCAGATAACCTCTAACGACTCCGCCGCCGTCTGAGGTCACCCTGCTGTTTAAGGCACGGCAGAACTAAGGGGCATCAGAGGCTTTTTTGCCATTTCCTCATCAATTGTCAGATCCTGAGGCCGACACCGCAATACTTCGACATCAAAGCCTTCAGCACCTTCTGCTTTCAAATCTTCAAGGTAACCGTCCTTTTCCTTATCGGCTTCGGCTGGAGTGAGAAACGGCCCAAAGTAGTAGATGCAGTGGGGCTGCTGTGTTTCAACCTTGACCCACCACGCTAAACCAATTTCATTGACAACATTGGCCAGCCAGCCAGTAAAGGTTGTGTTATTATCGCCAACCATTTAGTATATTCCTCCGGTAATTGCCTAACGACCCCAACCAATCTGGTTCGCTCTCTATTTGTGTATAACTGATCCCCTCACAAATGTGTATGCGGAAAATTCCAAACCATAAATTGTCATATTTATTTACGTCTAGGATCAGAATTGATGCAGATCAACCCAATCTATCGCCTTGAGCAATGGTGACAATTTTAGAATGTTGGGAATACTTCAAGTCCTCTAGGGTAGAAGCGTGAGACCACTGAATTGCCGACATTATCGAAGCTTTGGTAAATTATGGAGTGCTCCCTACCAAATATAGCGTAAGCGTTTATGAACCGACGGCGATCGCCCGCCTCGCTCTGGCTAGACACCCTTCTTGCTGCTCTACTCCTTGGGCCGTTGTTGGCTCCATTCTTAGCGGCCAGTCAGTTTCTGTTTTTACCCCGGATTGCCCACATTATCTACACCATGGGGAACCACGTCTGTCCCCAACCAGAGATGGGCGTGGTGTTGGCACCCCCTTGGACGATGGCTGTGTGTATGCGCTGTTATGGGACGTTGATGGCCGTCTTGCTGACCCGCGTGTGGATTGGGCGATCGCCCGCCGCTCAGGAATGGTACTGGCTGCATCAGTACGGGGGCCGTGGCTGGGCAGTTGCCATCCTGTTAATGTTGTTTTACCCCCTAGAGTGGGCATTACAACACTACGGTGTCTGGAACTACTCTAACTGGGTGGTCTTTCCCTTTGGCGCGATCGCTGGCTTAGGGCTTGGCCTGTTAATCATGCCGCGCCTATACCCCAAAGCTTCCTTGGCGGCGTCCCATTGAGGAACCACCGTTCGTAAGGAATCATGCTGCAACGAGAATCAAGGCTTTTTGGTAGCCTGCGATACAAAAAACGGTGAAGTCAACTTTCTACCATAGATTGTCGCTGCGGTGCGCCCAAACATAGAAGGAGTAACCTTACATGGCAACGCCCCAAGAAATCCTTGATTTGATCAACAGCAAGTACGAGTTAATCGACTTGAAATTTATTGACATGCCCGGAACATGGCAACACTTGACCGTTCACAAGAGCCAATTAAATGAAAGCTCGTTTAGCGATGGTGTTGCCTTTGACGGCTCCAGCATTCGCGGTTGGAAAGCCATCAACGAATCCGACATGATGATGGTGCCCGATCCTGAGACAGCGTGGGAAGATCCCTTCATGAAAGAACCCACCCTCAGCATGATCTGCACTATTAAAGACCCTCGCACTGGTGAACTCTACGATCGCTGTCCCCGCTCCATTGCCACCCGTGCCATTGAATACCTAAAAGCCACTGGCATTGGCGATACGGCATTCTTTGGGCCAGAAGCTGAGTTTTTCGTCTTTGATGATGTTCGCTACGACCAAAATCAAAAATCGGGCTACTACTATATTGATAGCGCTGAAGGTCTTTGGAACACTGGCCGTGAAGAAGACGGTGGCAACCTTGGCTACAAAATCCGCGGCAAAGAAGGGTATTTCCCCGTTGCGCCAACGGATACCCTCCAAGACTTGCGTACGGAAATGCTCTTAACGATGGCCAAATGTGGGGTACCCATTGAAAAACACCACCACGAAGTGGCAACGGGGGGTCAGTGCGAGTTGGGTCTGCGCTTTGGCACCCTTATTCAAGCAGCAGACTGGCTGATGACCTATAAGTATTGTGTCAAGAACGTGGCGCGCAAGCACGGTAAAGTGGCTACCTTCATGCCCAAGCCAGTGTTCAATGACAATGGCTCCGGCATGCACACCCACCAATCGATTTGGAAAGATGGTCAGCCGCTCTTTTGGGGCGATGGCTATGCCAACCTCAGCCAAACCGCTCTTTGGTACATTGGTGGTATTCTTAAGCATGCCCCAGCGCTGTTGGCCTTCACCAACCCGACGACTAACTCCTACAAGCGTCTAGTGCCGGGGTTTGAAGCACCGGTGAACTTAGCCTACTCCCAAGGCAACCGCTCCGCGTCTGTGCGGATTCCGCTGACCGGCACAAACCCGAAAGCAAAGCGCTTAGAGTTTCGCTGCCCCGATGCCACCAGTAACCCCTACTTAGCCTTTGCCGCCATGCTGTGTGCAGGGATTGACGGTATTAAAAATCAAATTGATCCTGGTAGCCCGCTGGATGTGGATATCTACGACCTCAGCCCTGAAGAGCTGGCCAAAATTCCCTCTACCCCTGGTTCTTTGATGGCAGCGCTAGAAAATCTGCAAAAGGATCATAGCTTCTTGACCGCTGGTGGGGTCTTTAGCGAAGACTTTATCCTCAACTGGATTCAGTACAAACTCGACACCGAAGTGATTCCGATGTCACTGCGTCCCCATCCCTACGAGTTTGCCCTTTACTTCGATGCCTAGGCGCATTGAAGACTAAAAGTAGCTCAGAGGTGGTTCCAAAAGAGCCGCCTCTTTTTTAGTGAGGTTTAGCAATGTGAATAAAACAATGTGAATAAAAACCAAAAATCTACAGAATCCTTGCGAGAAAAGCTGCAGGAACCTTACCAAGTTGGGTCACTAAAAACAGAGGCAGTCACGGTGAGGCGATCGCCCGCAAGGGTGGAAATACAGGCGCGAATTTCCTCGCCATCTTCTAGCTCCAGCGTGCACGCACCACAACTCCCCATACAGCAGCCCGTGGGAATCTCAACCCCGGCGCGATCGGCCACGGTCAACCACGATTCCCCAGCCTCAGCACTCACCGATACGTTCTCGGGCAAAAAGGTTACCGTAATCATCCACCTGCGTCCGGCGTACTCCCCATCAAATATAACAAGGCCATCCGCACCGCCACACCACTGGTCACCTGTTGGTTCACGAGGCTGACGTGCCCATCATCAAGTAAGGCGGAACTCAGTTCTACCCCACGGTTCACAGGCCCCGGATGCAGAACCCGCACGTGGGGCTGGCACAGCCGTAGCCGTTCGTGGGTAATGCCAAACTGTTGGTGATACTCGCGCAAACTGGGAATCAAATGCTGATCCATGCGCTCCCGCTGCAACCGCAGGGTCATCACGATGTCGGCCTTGGCGAGGGCTGGCTCTAGCTGCCAGTGGAGGGTGACCCCATACTTGGCAAACTCAGGCGGCAAGAGGGTCGGCGGCCCTGCCAGATGCACATCGGCACCAGCAGTCGTCAGGCTATAGAGGTTGGAGCGTGCCACCCGGGAATGGCGAATATCTCCGACAATGGCAATTTTTTTCCCCCGGAGAAGTTCACAGCGGGGCTGACGAGGACTGTAAAGCTGACAGAGGGTAAATAAATCTAAAAGGGCTTGGGAGGGGTGCTCGTGCAGGCCATCCCCGGCATTGAGAACCGCCACCTGAGTGCCAAGGCGATCCATTTCAGCCGCAATGGTGTGGGGCACCCCCGACTGTTGGTGGCGAATAACCATGAATTCCGCCCCCATCGCCCAGAGGGTCTTGGCGGTATCCAGAATGGTTTCCCCCTTACTGAGGGCAGAGGTTCCCGGCGCAAAGTTAAGAATATCGGCAGAGAGACGCTTGGCTGCTAGTTCAAAACTATTGCGAGTGCGGGTGGAGCTTTCAAAAAAGAGATTGGCAACCACCCTAGCTTGGAGCGTTGGCACTTTTTTGGTGCGGCGATTCAGTACCTCCTGAAAGCTGGCGGCGGTTTGCAGGACAATATCTAGCTCTGGAACGCTAAAGTCCTGGAGCGACAGGATATGACGGCGGTGCCATTGCAGAGGTGTGTGGAGGGATGAGGTCATGGACAGGGGCTAAAGGTTGCGGCTAAATCGGTCACACTCAACTGTTCGTAGCGCTCAAAGGGCTGATGAATCCACGGATTGTCCGGTAGGTAGTGCACATAATAGTCGGGCGTGATACAGGAGGCGGCCTTGTACCACAGTACTGCAGTACGAATCTCTTCAATTGCAAAGCCGTACTTTACGTCGAGCCAGCGTAGCGTCTTTTTCAGTGACACGCCGGAATCAACCAAGTCATCGACTAGGAGCACATGGCTGCCAAGGTTGGCGGTGGTCATGGTTAGGTCATGGCCAAAGGTGATGCGCCCCCGTTCTTGGTTATGCACTCCTCTGTAGGAGGATACCGCCAGAATGGCTAGGGGCTGCCGAAATAGGCGGCTGAGAATATCCCCGACCCGTAGCCCCCCCTTAGCTAGGCAAAGCACTTGATTAAACTGCCAGCCAGAGTCGTGGATGGCGATCGCCAACTGCTCAATGGTGCGATGGTAGTCGTCCCAGTTGATATAGAGGTCTGCCATAGCCCCTAGAACGTGGCCTTCAGCCAAGAGAGGGGAATAAAAAAGGTTTTGCGCAGATCCGAGACAAAGGCGCGGCGATTAAACACATCGTAGCCATTGCGCTCAATGACATCCAAAATTTCGCGATAGAGCATCAGGGCAGACCACACCGGCCAGCGGGCATCGCGCTCAAGGTAGGCCACGCCCACCTCTGCTTCACGGTAAAATTCCCGCGCCCGCTGAATCTGGAATTGCATGAGGGCACGCCAGCGATCGTCGATCACGCCTCGCTGCAGATCGGCTTCGCTGTAATTAAAGGCGTGCAGGTCTTCAAGGGGCAGATAGATACGCCCCCGCCGCATGTCCTCGCCAACATCCCGCAAAATATTCGTGAGTTGGTTGGCAATGCCTAGGGCAATGGCCTGATCCTTGAGGGTGCCCTTAGCATGGTAGGGATCGACCCATGGCGCGCAGAGGCGATCGCTAAAGGGGTTCCCCCCCATCACCTCAAGGGACATTAAGCCAACGGTGCCAGCCACGCGATAGCAGTACAGTTCTAGCTCGGCAAAGGTTTCGTAGCGGCTGCGGTGCAAGTCCATCCGCTGACCGGCAATCATATCCCGAAAGGGCTGGATATCGAGGGGAAACTGTTCCAAGGTGGCGGTTAAGGCCAAATCCATCGCATCGTGGGGTCGCCCGGCAAAAATATCCTCGAGGCGGGCTTCCCAGTCATCTAAGGTGGCCATGGTGGTGGTGGCTGCCTGCGGACCATCCACCAGTTCATCCGTGCGCCGACACCAAACGTAAATCGCCCAAATGGCACGCCGCTTTGCCAAGGGCATCAGGAGCGTGCCGAGGTAAAACGTTTTGGCGTAGGTGGCTGTGACTTGGCGGCACAGCTCGTAGGCTTCGTCAAGGGGAATCAAGGGGGGGGCGTACTCGGCTCTAGGCAGTTGCAGCATTGGCGACAGTCTGAGTAGAGGGCATAGGGGGCTGCTGGGCGATCGCCTGCGCTGCCAGCTTACCAGAAAGTACCGCCCCTTCCATACTCCCCAAGTAGGGCTGCATTGTATAGCTGCCGGATAGAAAGAAGTTGGGAATGGGGGTGACCTGATCGGGACGGAAGGCTTGGCGACCGGGGGTTGCTTTGTAAACCGAGSGGGGGGTTTTCACAACCGCCGCTTTCAGCACTTTAGCAGGTTCCGGCAGGTGATTTGGAAATAATTTTGCCAGTTCAGCAAGTGTCGCTTCAATAATCTCTGCATCGGGGCGACCAATCCACTCGGCGGCGGGGGCTAGCACTAACTCCAGCATGGATTTATCGGGGTCGGCATAGCCTTTGCAGGTTTCACTCATGTCGGCATACACACTCAGCAGGGGCGATCGCGAAAAGAGGAGGTGATCGACCGTCGGCAGCTTGCGGTCAAACCAAATTTGTACGTTGATCACGGGTACCCCTTCCAAGCCGTTCAGTTTTTGGAAAAAGGGTAGCTCTTGCCAAGGTTTCGGCAGCAGTAGCTTGATGGCATCCACCGAGAGGGCTGAAACGTAGGCATCGGCAGTTACCTMAAAGCGGCGTTGACTTTCGGAATCCGCCATGACAAAGCACTGAACGGAGAGATCCTCTTTGAGCACAATCTCCCGCAGGGCAACATTGGTGTGCACTTCGCCACCCCGTGCCGTGATGTACTCCACAATAGGCTGACACAGCCGCTCAGGGGGTGCGCCATCCAAAAAGGCGATTTTCGAGCCATAGCGTTCCCGCAAAAAGCGGTTCATGGCCGTGAGGGGAATGGTGGCAGAGACCTCATCGGGGTTAATAAAGGTCAGGGCTTTTGAGGCGGCAATGAAAATATCCGAGTTCACCCGCTCATCAATGCCTTGGCGCTCTAGCCACTCGAGGAGGGTGTATTTATCCATAGCTTCAACATATTTTTGCCCCCGCACAATGGCTGGCCACAGACCCAAGGCAAAGCGCAGTTTTTGCTCCCACGTCAGCATATCGTTATTGCGCAGGATTGAAAGCAGCACGTTGATGGGGGAAGGCAGATCGGGAACATCAAACCACGAGAGCACTTCGGGATTTTCCGGCTGATTGAAAATCAAGGCGTGCCGCTTCCATTGCAGGCGATCACTAATGCCTAATTCTTCAAGCAGTTGCAACATGTTGGGATACGCCCCAAAGAAGGCGTGTAGCCCTGTTTCTACCCAGTCGCCATCGGCATCTTGCCATGCTGCCACCAACCCCCCCAGCACAGCGGCACGTTCAAAAATAATGGGGGTGTGCCCCGCATCAACTAAGTACTTGGCGCAGGCTAATCCTGCTAGACCCCCACCAGCAATTGCAACTCGCATGAATGACGCTATCCTTGTTTGACCCTACTGTTTGTTAACCCAGCTTTGGGGCGATCGTGAAAAGCTTTTTATTATTATATTTACAAAACGTTACGCAGGAATGGCCGACCCCGAAATTCCTGTGGCTCAGGAGAGCGCGTTAAAATCCAAATGGAACTGCTCAGTTGCCTTATTGCACCCAAACTCCTGTGATGACCTCTTCGTTTCTGCCGTTCGACCCCTGTGCTCCAGCCGTTCCCTGCCAATTACCGCCGGTGGATGTGGCGATTGTTGGGGGGGGAGTGGTTGGCCTTAGTTTAGCCTGTGCCCTGCGCCAGAGCGCTCTTAAGGTCGCCGTAATTGAAGCGGTGCCCACCGCCGGGGCGATCGCCAAGGGGCAAGCCTACGCGCTGCATCAGGTGTCGCGACAGTTTTTTCGTGAGATTGGGGTCTGGGAGGCTTTAGCCCCTCGGATTCAGCCCTTTGAGCAGGTACAACTTTCGGATGGTACCTTTTCCCAGACAGTGCGTTTTGACCCGCAGGATTTAGGCACGGAGGTCATTGGTTATGTGGCCGAGCATGCTGTGCTGGTGGACACGCTACAGGCGACGCTCAAGGCGGCCAGCAATGTGGTGGTCTATTGTCCATGGCGAGTGATAGAAACTCAAGGGGGGGGCGATCGCGCTCAGTTAACCCTAGTGAGTGCTGACTTGGCTCAGCCACAGGTGGCTCACCTCAGCGCCCGGTTGATTGTGGCGGCGGATGGAGGTAAATCTGCTGTGCGGGAGCAAATGGGTCTGAAACCGTGGGGCTGGCATTACCCTCAATCCTGCGTTGTGGCCACCCTCAACGTTGTCCATCCCCAACCCGTCCTGGCCTACGAGCGCTTTTGGCCCACCGGCCCGCTGGGGGTGTTGCCTTTGCCGGGCGATCGCTACCGTGTGGTCTGGACGCTGCCCCATGAGATGGCGGCGGCGGTTCTGGCGCTGGAGGATGCTGCCTTTTTAGAGCGGTTGCGGCCTTACCTTGACCTCGCTATGGCAGAGATCACTGGCGTGAGTGAGCGATTTATCTTTCCCACCCAACTGATGCAGGTGAATTCCTACGTGGGCGATCGCTGCGTGGTCATTGGCGATGCGGCGCACCGCTGTCATCCGGTGGGAGGGCAGGGCTTAAACTTAGGCTTGCGAGATGTCTGGGCATTGGCAGCACAACTACAGGCGATCGCCCCCCAAGACATTGGCAGCTACCCTCAACTGCGGCAGTTTCAGCGGCAGCGGTTTTGGCAAAACAGCCTGACCTTGGCCTTCACCGACCTTCTGAATCGTCTCTTTTCCAATGATTGGCTCCCCCTGGTCCTGCTCCGTCGCGGTGGTTTGCTGGCTCTGCGATCAATCCCAATCCTGAGGCAGGCCGTGTTGCGATTCATGGCAGGTCTCACCTTCTCGGTGTCTTAAGGAAAGCGCTGCGATCGATAGTGGTAGAGCACAAAGGGAACAACAGGGGTGAGAATGACCAAGAAGCCATACAGGCCAACCACAGTGGCTAAATCCGTATGGAAAAAATCCCGCGCTAGGCGCACCAAGTCGTGATCAATTCCCCCTTTGCCCATGAGGTAGAGTTCCCGAAACACATCGTTGAACTGCAACTGCCACGCAAAGCGCATATTAAATAGCACAATAAAAAAGCCCAGCATGGCATAAAGGGGGCGCTCAATGGCGTAGCGACACCCCCAGCCGCTCAGCGCACGGTAGAGAAAAATCATCGCAAATAGGAGTTCAAAGCCGTGCCCCATCGCTACAAAGAGCATCTCGTGAATGGGACTCAGGGCAAAAAGAGTGTAGATTGCGGTCAATACGCCAAGGGCGATCAATAGCGGCCGATGGTGGCGACAGTAGTAGGCCAAGCCTGCTAACCCAGCGTAAAGCAGCACCACTAAAAAACCGACGCGATCGCCATGCAGCGTCACGCCACCGCCGTAGCGAAAATCAAAGGCAGGAATAGCCGGATAGCCAAACAGCCATGCGGTGAATGCGTGCCCCAGTTCATGCACCAGCGTGATTAATGGACTCAACAAAAAGGTGACCCGCTCGGAACTGAGCACCAGTAGCGCCAGACCGAYCCCTGCCACAATCACCTGCCAGTCGTTGCTAGTGAGGTCTTGCCCAGGCAGACTCACCTTGCTCACGGCTAGGGGAGGGGCTGGAGACGGTTGTGGTGAGGCAGTGCGCAGGAGGTCGCCCTGAGCCACCTTCTGTAGGCGACTGCAGCTAGTGAGGTCAAGGGACGTTTCCCACAGCAGAGCGTCCTGATGGTAGGCGCTAACAATGGCACTAAAGGTTGGGTAGGTGGGCCACTGCACCAGTTCGCGGCTCAACAGCGTCAGGGCGATCGCCGCGGGCACCGGTGCTGGACACAGTAACCCCAAGTATAAACACTGGCTTTTGTGCTGCACCTCAACCTGAATCCCCTTCGGAGCCAACGCTTGGGTGAGTAGGGTCTGCACTGCCCCCAGATCCCCCATGGCGGCTGCTTGCCGCAGCGAGTGCTGTGCTGTGCCCATGGCTTACTCCGATTTGAGCCGCCGCTGCCAGTCGCGATCAATTCTCTCTGATTGTGCGAGTTCCTGCTCAAGAAGATCTTGATCAGAGCGGTAGGCAAGGTTGTCCTCATCAACCTGTCTCTCTTGGGCGTAGGCTTGAGCCGCTCTCAGTTTGGCTTGCACCTCGGTGCTGGGGTTCGCCAAAATTGCTGCATAGCGATAGCGGCGGGSATTGCGATCGCGAATGCGCTGATTTTGCCACAGTAACCAGTAATACCGTCCTAGGGGAATTCCCAGAAAGCCAAGGCCATACCCCAGTAACACCCAAAAAATAGAGGCAACAAAGGCCACTAGCCCCCCTAACTCTTGGGCAATCTCGCCATCCCCCAGCAGGTACCAGAGCATAAGGGCACCAATGAGGTTGACACAGCCAAGGCCAATCGCCACCATAATTTGCCACGCCGGTGCACGACTAAACCGCCAGAGGTGTTCCTCTAGGATGGGGGGTAAGGAGGGCTGAGGCCGCCGCCGTTGCCCTGCGGTGGTTTGCAGATCAGGAAACCGGTAGATAATTTGACCCGTTTCAGTTACCTCGGGGCGGCCATTGAAGTGGCTGAGCACCGGAATCATAAAAGACTCGTCATCGCTGGGGCGATCGCCGAGATCAAGGTAGGGGGCAATCTGCTCCGCTATGACGGCTCCTTGATGTTGGCGAATAACTTGACCAATCAGTTGCCAGCGGCGCTCCTCAAGATCGGCATTGGGGTTACCGTCCCCAAATAAAAACGAATAGACCCCTTCAAAGAAGTTCATCTCTTCGCTGTCATCTCTGCTGCGCCCTCTCGTTGCGCTGCTGGACACCGGCGATCGCCGTCGCGAGGAGGTATCCCCAAAGAAAAACCAAAAGTCCGGAAAAACCCACCAACGAATGCTGCCACCACCCCATGAACCACCCTCGCCATTGCTATCGTCACTATTGCGGCCTTGGGTTGCTAAGGCAATGAGAATAATGGCGATCGCCAAGAAAATCAGGACAATAGACACCACGAGGAAAATACCAAAGGAGATGCGAATAAGATAAAACAGCACCCCCCAGACCCGCTGCCACAGTGCATGGAGTTGCAGTTGCCAATACTTTGCCTGCAAAATACTGCGAAAGTTGGGGGGCAGCACGTAGGCAATATCGCCACTTTCAGCAACTTGCAGCGTACCGCCGACCTCCCCTGCCAAGGCAAGGAGACCCCTTTCTGCCTCCTGGAGTGGCAACCCCACCGCCGCTGCCACATCCCCGGCAGTGACACGGTAGCCAAGGGTTTCAACAGCCCGCATTAGTCGGCGATCCACATTCATCAAAACCTCCCGACCCCACTATGGGCTAAGGCTCTATCTCTACTGTAAACTTCCCCGCCCTAGAAGGGCGAGGCTTTCTGTAGCCCTCCGGCTATCTCGCAAGCCAGCCAGGAGCCTCCAGGCAGCGTTACGGACTGCCCCAAAAGCGCAATATTGATTGCTCCATTTAGGTCTGCATCACCAATCCATCCGCAATGCCCACACTTGAACTTTTTTTCAGTTCTCAGCCCAATATGCAAGCAACAATGGCAGGTTTGACTGGTATAGGCAGGKGGTACAGCAACCACCTCAACTCCTTCCTTGATACCCTTGTATTCCAAGAATTGTCGCAACTGATAGAACGCCCAACTGTTAGACCGTCTCCGCTCGGTCGTGTTTCTCGGTTGCTGGTTGATTCTATCTCGAATGCCTGTCAAATCCTCGATAGCAACAATGGCATGGAGTTGTTTTGCTTCACGAATGATGGATGCACTGATGGAATGATTGAGCCATCGCTGAAAACGTCTCTCCCTCCCCGACAGCCGTTGCAGGACTTGTCGGCATCTACGCCGACTCGACCGTGTGCCCTTCGAGGCTTTTTGCTGGAGCGATGCTCTCACTTTGGCGAAATGATCTCGGACTTGATTCAACTGCTTAGCATCCCAACCTTGATCGGTACTAGTTTTAGCGATTTCACGCCGACCGAAATCAACGCCAATCCCCTTGTCCGACCGAATGGGTTCAGGAGCTTCGTCGCTCAGTTGAATGTGGATGTAGTATCTTCCATCTCTGTGCTTGCACAGTTGAGCCGAAGTGGGTTTACACCCCTTCAGCTGGCCGCGCTGGTAGTGTCCTATTTCCAGTTTGATGTGTTCTCTACATCCCAGCAGGGTCAGGCTAACTGTCCAATCCTTCTCCCGAAAAGAGAAGATTCGGGCATCGTAGTCTGCCGAAGTTGGACGAAACGCTTTGACAGGTTTGCCCTTCACTTTGGCTGTTTTTCGATTCGCCCCAACCCTGGCACAAACCCTGACTGCCTGATTAGCACTCAACCCAAACTGTTCTCGCAGGTCGTTATAGACCAACGACTGAATCGTTGTTTTGCTGGTTGTTTTGGGTTTGACTCGCTCATTGGCATAGTTGCAAGCAGCAGCAAACGCCTGAAGCAATGCCTCAATCTTGGCATTTTGTTCGGGTGTGGTTGCAAGTTTGCAAACTAGTGTCAGAGTTTGTTTCATCCTCTTATATTCTCACCCGTGACTATGAAAAACAAGCGTACTAAACCTGGCAATTTCGGGGGTATTGAACCCCTCTCAATTGCCGCTCCTGTCCCTCCCCGACCTGAAGGTGCGGGGCTTCTCGGAGGTTTTCTGTGACTATCCTCTGGGGACTGCTGATCATCCTTGGTGTTGCTTTAATTGTTTGGGGAGCCGAAGCTTTCGCTGAACACTTGGGTGCTGCTGCTGTGCGATTGCGCGTGAGTTCCTTTGCCTTGGCGTTACTGTTAGCTGGTGCAGAACCTGAAGAGCTTGCTACGGCAGTTGCGGCCTCCCTCAAGGAGGTGCCGGCGATCGCATTTGGCGATGTAGTAGGGGCGAATATCGCTATCTGTTTAGTAGCGTTGGGAGTCGGGGCGTGGATTGCACCGCTACCATTTAGCAAGCGGGTGATGGCCTACGCCTTGGTAGGGGTACCCATTGCTGTCATTGCAACTGGGTTTATTTGGAACGGAGAGATTAGTCGTCTTGAGGGGCTGTTCTTAATTGGGCTGTACATTCTTTATGTTGCCATCATCTGGTGGGTTGAACGTAGGCCACCCGCGTTGGGCGAAACTGCAGAGCTAGAAGAAGCGTTAGAGGAATTTGCAACTGAGCAGGCAAACGGTATGCGGCAGCGAGTCAGCCAAGAGGTATGGGTTGTGGTGGCTGGGGTGCTTGCCATGGTTGCAGGCTCGATCCTCATTGTGGAGGCTGTACGCCAAATCAGCCAAATTGAAACGACCCAAATCAAATTAGCACTCTCTCTCGTTGGGTTTGCAACCGCCTTTGAATTGGTGATTCTAGCTTGGTCAACCGCACGGCGAGGTGTAACAGAAGCCGCTGTTGCCGGGGTTGTCGGGTCTTTTACTTACAACGTAACAATGACGCTAGGGGTAGCGGCGATCGCCCGACCCTTAAACATTGTGGATGCTAGCCTATTGCACGTGCCGCTCATCGTCATGCTGGGGGCGTTCGCATTAGTCATCGCCCTCGCATCCTACAAGGGCTATCTGCATAGGGGCGCAAGTGTCGTTTTACTGTCTGCCTACCCACTTGTTCTTATGCGTTTACTGGCAGAGAACTAACCCCAAATGGCCGTGGTGAACGTTGCCCAAACACCCTCGTTCCCAAGGATAGAATCCAGCGACTATGTTGAAATGTATTAGCGACTCATGCTACCGTACCAATCCTGTCCCGCCCTATCTTGGGGTACCTTGGAGATTTAGATGAAAGTTGTTTGTTCACAGACTGCCCTCAGTAGTAAACTGGCTCCCCTGAGTCGAGTTGCCCCCAGCAATCCTTCCCACCCCATACTGGCCAACATTCTGCTCCAAGCTGAAGGTGGTCGTCTTGGTCTTTCCGTCTTTGACCTTAGCCTTGGTATGCAGATTTGGCTAGATGCTGAGGTTAAAGTGAGCGGGGCTATCACCGTCTCCGCCAAACTGTTTAGTGAGATGGTGTCTCGGATGCCCAATCGGGATATTGAAATCACCGCCGAAGACACCCGCGTCATTCTCGACTATGGCACCGGTCACTTTGAAATTCAAGGTATGAGTGCCGAAGAATTTCCCGCTCTCCCTAATCTGGACGACATCCCCCCCATTACTCTCCCTGCTAACACCCTCCGGGAAGGGTTGCACAGCACCCTCTTTGCTGCCAGTGCGGATGAAAGCAAACAAATCCTCACTGGGTTGCACGTCACCTTTGAAATCGATCGCCTTGAATTTGCCGCCACCGATGGTCATCGTCTTGCGGTTACCCTCACCGAGCAGCCCATCCCCACCGCTCTTTCCCCCATCACTATCCCTGCCAAATCTCTCAAAGACCTAGAGAGACTCATGTCTAAGCAAGATAGCGAGATTATGCTCCGCTGTGACCCCACCCAAGTGGTCTTTGATATTGGTACCGATGCCCGCATTACCAGTCGCCTCCTTGAAGGCCAATATCCCAACTATCGCCAACTCATCCCCAAAACCTTTGAGCGACAAGTGACAGTGGATCGCCTCGCCCTGAGCAATGCCCTTGAGCGCATCGCCATTCTCGCGGCTCAAAAAAATAATGTCGTCAAAATCAGTATTAATGCCAGCGAGCAACAACTGAATCTGTCTGCCGAAGCCCCCCAGCTCGGAGAAGGCAAAGAGGATCTACCTGCGCAAATTTCTGGGGACTCCATTGATATTGCCTTCAACGTTAAGTACTTGCTTGATGGGCTAAAAGTGATGGACAGCACCGAGGTGCAACTGCAACTGAACAGCAGCACCCAACCTGCCATTCTGCGTCCCCTTGGCGAGACCCAGATGACTTACCTTGTCATGCCGATCCAAATTCGCAATTAGCGCAAAAAATTGCTGGTGAGCCAAAAGGTCATAAATACGCCTAACCCAACGGTTTGATCGACGCTCAAGAGTACTCCTAGGACGCCAAGGTGATAGATACCAACGGCTACCACAGCACCAACGATGAGGGCAATCAATGTGAGTAAAAAGGCGCGACCCAGCCGCTGTTCTTTGCGCTGTAACCACACAAGGTTAAAGCCAACGCCTAGGGAGAGCACCAGCGCGATTGTATCTGGATTCGCTTGAGAGATACCGATCGCCATCAGAGCAGCGTAGACTGCCGATGTAATTACGATGCCGCGCAAGGATGGCATATCCAACTGTTGCTGCCACCACTTCAGTGCAGGGTGAGTGCTAATACGATTGATTTTGGCCGGTGCTGACTCGGCCAGTCGCTCGGCATAGCGGATGCGCTCTGGTACTTTGATTTTGCCTTCCTGTCGCTGGCGCAAGCGATCCATCAAAATGGCATCGTAGGCAGCTTCAATTTCTGTGCGCTGCCGCTCGTCCCCCGGATGGGTGGCGATTAACGCATCCCGTGCTTCCTTGATTTGCTCAAAGGAAGCATCTTCTGAAACTTGGAGCTTTTCGTAAGGGTTGTCACTCATGGCGGAGTTGTCCATTGGCCATTTATTTGGAGCAGTGTCAACAGTAAGTCTAAGGCCACCTTAGCATCATGGCCTGCCCTCAAATTCTAGCAAGTTGTTATCGGGCAAGCGTTTCCATTGGTATTCTTCCCCCAATCAAACCACTGGAGCTACCCCTAATCGTAACAAAAATTTTACTTTCAGTAACTGTAATTATTTTTTACAATACGTCTGCCCTTTAGGGGTTCACGACCGTTTCTAGGCGATCCAGATCTTGGGGGCGATCGCCCCCCTATTTTTTGGGGTACGACATCCTTGGCGATCGACTCGTAGGGAGGGAATGAACACTGCTCCTGACATGGAAAGTGAGCAGTCCCACCTGCAAAAGAGCTTTTTATATTTTTATACTTTTTATATAAAAGATAAATAAAAAAATAGCTTTTTCGAACCTTATAAAATTTCTATGGCTTTTATCAGAATTTAAGAGCCAATAGTAATTCTTAGATTTTTTTAATTATTAACTAGAATTTATTACAGAAAAAATATTTTATGCTCCCTCTCCCCATGTCCAGCAATGCCCCTGAGAATAGCAATAGGTCATCGCGTTACTCCAATCATCACAGGGAGGCAAACCTTGAAGCTCGCAGTTTATGGTAAAGGTGGCATTGGCAAATCCACGACCAGTTGCAACATCTCGGTAGCATTAGCTCGGCGGGGCAAAAAAGTCCTGCAAATCGGCTGTGATCCTAAGCACGACAGTACCTTTACCCTTACGGGGTTTTTGATTCCCACGATCATTGACACCCTTCAAGCCAAGGACTATCACTACGAAGATGTCTGGCCCGAAGATGTGATCCACAAAGGCTACGGCGGTGTAGACTGCGTCGAAGCGGGTGGGCCGCCCGCTGGGGCAGGCTGTGGCGGTTATGTGGTGGGTGAAACGGTAAAGTTGCTCAAGGAACTGAATGCCTTTGACGAGTACGATGTCATTCTCTTTGATGTGCTAGGGGATGTTGTCTGTGGTGGGTTTGCTGCCCCCCTGAACTATGCGGACTACTGCCTGATTGTCACTGATAATGGCTTCGATGCTCTGTTTGCGGCCAATCGTATTGCTGCCTCAGTCCGGGAAAAAGCCCGGACTCATCCCTTGCGCCTAGCGGGGCTGATTGGCAACCGCACCAGCAAGCGGGATCTCATTGAAAAGTATGTGGAAGCGGTGCCGATGCCGATCCTCGAAGTGCTGCCCCTGATTGAGGATATCCGGGTATCGCGGGTCAAGGGCAAAACCCTGTTTGAGATGGCCGAACAAGATCCTAGCCTTAACCCAGTGTGCGATTACTACTTGAATATTGCGGATCAGGTATTGGCACAGCCAGAAGGGGTTGTACCTAAGGATGCCCCCGATCGCGATCTCTTTGCGCTGCTGTCAGATTTCTATTTGAATCCGACAACGGCCACACCGGCAGGCGATCGCCAACTCCTAACGGTTTAAAACTCCCCTAGAATACTCCACGGAACCCGATTCAATGGAGTGATCATGAATCCTGAGCAATTACGGCAAACGGTGCGCAGCAAGTGGCTGGCCTACTACCAAGAAAATCGACCTTGGATTGTCCGTCTCGCGATTTGGAGTAACTACCGTGGTCAGCGGCGGCCGTCCTCCAGCTTTATTTTGGGGGTCTTAAGTGCCCTAGAGCCACGCCTGTCGGATGCCTTGCCTGTGATTGTCGAACTGAGTAATGATCCCGACCGCATTATTTCTGCCCTTGGCCTGAACTTCAATCCCGATGAAGCACTAGCCAATGGCGACAACTCTGTGCCAGTGACGCCCGAACCGCGATTACTGCCCCCTAAGCCCTTTGTCAGTAATCGTGCTGAAGAACACGCTGAGGGTGCCCTGCAACATCGTCAACCCTAATTACCTCGCTGGAGACCCCTGCCATGACCACCACTGCTCCCAATGCTCTGAACGTTGAGTGCGAAACCGGAAACTACCACACGTTCTGCCCCATTAGTTGTGTGGCGTGGCTGTACCAAAAAATTGAAGATAGCTTCTTTTTGGTAATTGGTACTAAAACCTGTGGCTACTTCTTGCAAAATGCCATGGGGGTGATGATTTTTGCCGAGCCGCGTTATGCCATGGCGGAACTCGAAGAAGGCGATATTTCAGCACAGCTCAACGATTACGAAGAGCTAAAGCGACTGTGCCTGCAAATTAAGCGCGATCGCAACCCCAGCGTCATTGTCTGGATTGGCACCTGCACCACCGAAATTATCAAGATGGATCTAGAGGGACTGGCTCCCAAACTAGAGGCAGAAATTGGCATTCCCATTGTGGTTGCCCGAGCCAACGGTTTAGACTATGCCTTTACCCAAGGGGAAGACACCGTTTTAGCCGCCATGGCTGCCCGCTGCCCCACGCCCACCGCCGTCACCAATACCGAAGAGCACAACCCCATTCAACGCTTGCTGAACTTTGGCAAGAAAAAAGAAGAGGTGCAAGCGGAGGCAAGCCAGTATCACGATCATCCTCCCTTGGTTCTCTTCGGCTCGCTGCCGGATCCCGTTGTGACCCAACTGACCCTAGAGCTAAAAAAACAGGGGATTCAAGTGTCGGGCTGGCTCCCCAGCAAACGCTACACCGAGCTGCCTGTGGTGGGTGAGGGCTACTACGTGGCTGGGGTGAATCCCTTTTTAAGCCGTACAGCCACAACCTTGATGCGCCGCCGCAAGTGCAACCTTATTAATGCCCCCTTCCCCATTGGTCCCGATGGCACGCGGGCATGGGTGGAAGCCCTCTGTACCACCTTTGGCATCGAACCCCAAGGACTGGCGGAGCGCGAAGCCCAAACTTGGGAAAAACTGGCAGATTATCTCGAACTTGTGCGCGGCAAGTCAGTCTTTTTCATGGGGGATAATCTCTTAGAAATTTCCCTAGCACGGTTTTTGATTCGCTGTGGGATGCGGGTGCACGAAATTGGCATTCCCTACATGGATAAGCGCTACCAAGCGGCAGAGTTGAGCCTGCTCAGCCAAACCTGTGCTGCGATGGATCATCCCCTGCCCACCATCGTTGAAAAGCCCGATAACTATAACCAACTGCAACGCATTAAGGCTCTGCAACCGGATCTAGTGATTACGGGGATGGCGCACGCTAACCCCCTCGAAGCGCGGGGGATTAGTACCAAGTGGTCAGTGGAGTTTACCTTTGCCCAGATCCACGGCTTTGGCAATGCCCGCGATATTCTGGAGCTGGTGACCCGCCCCCTGCGGCGCAATCACGCTCTCGCAGGGTTGGGATGGCAGCAATTAGTGTAAACTATCCGACTCCGACTGCTAAGCGGTACGGAGCGGGCTTTTGGTAGCCCTGCAGTTGGCACGCCAACCACTGAATATGTCTAGAATATCTCAATCTAGGCTCAAGGCTGGGTCAGCGATGGCCGTAGAAGCGGGTAGCAAAGTTTTGCGATCGCGTTGGTGAGAGTTGTCGTGCCTTGAGAATGGCTGCGGTTAAAAATAGATAGGCCAAAATTCCAACCACGGCTAACCCCATGGGGCCAAAACTAGCCGCAGAGGCATTCCAGAGAGCGTGCAAAAACGCAGATAGCCCCAGCCCCACGATCACAATGAGCAGCGCATAGCGAGGGCGCAGTACACTCAAGCCAATGCAGTAGCCCAAGTAGCCGGTGTAGGCCATGTGGCCGGTCAGGGATCCCAACACCCGCGGAATAAGGACTTGTAAGCCTGCTAGATCCCCAAACTGCCCTGCAATCCCGGGCACATAGTGTCCGAGGGTTTCCATCCAGGTAAAGCCCAGCCCTGAGGCGGCTCCCAAAAGAATGCCATCCAATGGCTCCCAGACCCCAATCTTTTGTTGCCACGGACTGGGTAACCAGCGCCCCACGCCATAGGCCACAGCAATGGGCATCGCTTTGAGCAATTCTTCCATGAGTCCTGCGCCAATAAAATTATGCCCCAGCAACACCCAAAAGGAGGGATCAGGGGGGCGAAGTTGGCCAGGCAGCACGGTGCGAAACACATAGATCATGGCGGGCAAGATTGGACTTTGCAGGATCAAAATCTCAAGGGTCAGACTGGCTAAGAGTACCCACCACGGCTTGCGTTTGCCACATAGTTGATAGATGAAGTAATAGGCGGCACTACCTAGGTACAGCGCCAAAATCACCTTAAAGGCATTGGGGTTACCCGCAGCCGCAAAGAGCAGGATGACGGCAATGACCGTAACAATTCCGGGGACAAGGTAGGCTTTGCGCACCCAGTCGGGATGAATGGCGAAAATAGGCAGCAGTTGGGTGAGGGTCAGTTGCTGATCGGGAGTGGTGCTGACCACATCGGTGAGGGGCAAGTATTCCAACACAAATTCAGGGCCTTGGCGACCTAACTGAATGCGATCGCCCGCCTTCAGGAGCGTCTCCTGCTCGATCCGTTGTTGGTTGACGTAGGTGCCGTTCACGCTGCCTAGATCCACAATTGACCATTGGGGAATTCTGTTGGGGGCAGGCGTAGCACAGTTAAACTGAGCATGGTGGCGAGAGACCGATGTGTAGAGTTGGGAGTCAAGGACAATGTGACAGGTCTCCGGATCGCGCCCCATAATTGTTGGTTCCTGTTGTGAGAGCCAAAACTGCGCCATTTCCGGTGCCACCTGCCGCAGCACACCCGCATACTTGAGGGTTGGGTTGAGGGAAAAACGGGGGCGATCGCCAGTCATATCATGGGTTCCAATCCCTGGGTTTCACCACAGGCGGTCAATGACTAGAATACCTAGAATACTGAGGTCGGCACTCCCCCTACCAGCTAGCGAGAACCTGCATAGGACAGTTGCCAACGCCGTAGAGCGAACTATCTGGTTCAAGGGCAGTGAGATGATCAAGGTACTTTCCTTCCCGATGATGACGGAGCGGCAACACCCCCTCATTCAACCTCTTTTAGAGTGGTCAGATGAGGCATTGATTCATGGGTTTCAGGATGAGCGCGATCGCGGCTGCTACTTCATTGCGCTCTACTGTCGCTACGCTCCCTTGGTTTACAGTGTCTTGCAACACCATGGGAAATCGCCTGTACAGGTTGATTACCTCTTTGCCAAAATGTGGCATACCCTCTTTTTTAGTCTTGATCTCGTAGAATTCACGCCGACGGGAATTAGGGTTGGTGACGAAGAAGCTGCATCGCTGCGCAACTGGATTGTCAATCGTACTGCCACACTGATTCAAGAAGATCTGCCGGGTATCGAGTACATTACCTATACTCTGAAGGATGCCCCTCCCCCCCTCTGGTGCTATCTTGAGGCCAGCCTTGCGTATTTGCCTGCTCTCACCCGCTTGGTGTTGGTGACTACCCAAACCTTCCATTGGAGTTTAGAGCGAGTACGGGCGTATCTGGAAGTCCAAGGGGAAACGGTTAGCCTCGCAGAACTTCAGCAGCACCTAGAGCAGGGGTTAGATATGCTGGGCGATCGCCTCCCCAGCGATGTCCGTGAGATTTACTTGACCCCACCTTCATCTGTGCCAGCACAGGAGAGCGACGCCCTCTTTCCAGACACTACAGAGCAACTAGAGACCAACTCCACGCCGCCAGAGCCAGCCAGCCACTCCGATAGTAGTATTGATACGCTTCTTGAGGAATGGGAATTAATTTTGTCGAGTTAGCAAGTGCCCAAGGGTGTTGCTGAATGTGGCTATGAATTGCCCTCATCCCCAACCCTTCTCCCCAGGGAGAAGGGAGCTAAGAGTCTTGTTCCCTCTCCGTTGGGAGAGGGCTAGGGTGAGGGCGGCAAAAGACTCAAACCCGAAAGTTATACGTCTATTTAGCAACTATTTGGCAACTATTTAGCAACGCCTGCCCAAGCTGTCCGCATCGCCTCCTAAGCAAAGATACTTAGTGGGAACCGCCTATGTTAAAGTCTGATGGTAGTCGTGTCCTCTCTGGTGCCTAGGGCTGGATGGGGGTGACACGTGTAATGGCTACAGTGTTTACGGAAAAATTCATGACCCAAGCAACCGTTGCTAAACCGCCTTTTGCATGGCCTACAGCCTCTTTTATCATTTTTGTCCATCTGGGTGCGTTGCTGGCCTTTGTGCCCGGGATGTTTAGTTGGTCGGCGGTGCTGCTGGCCTTTGTTTTGCATTGGCTAACCGCTGGGATTGGTATTACCCTTGGTTGGCATCGGTTGGTAACCCACCGCAGCTTTCAAGTTCCCAAATGGCTCGAGTACGTCTTGGTATTTTGCGGAACGCTCTCAATGGAAGGGGGACCCATCTGGTGGGTGGGCTTACACCGCCATCATCACCTCTACTCCGATCAGCCTAACGATCACCACGATTCCCGTAAAGGCTTTTGGTGGAGCCACATTGAGTGGATGTTTCACCAAGTGCCAGCAGAGGCAGAAATTCCTCGCTTCACCAAGGATATTGCCGATGACCCAGTGTATCAGTTCTTAGATAAATATTTCCTGCCAATTCAATTGGTTCTGGCTGTGGTACTCTACCTATGGGGCGGCTGGCCGTTTGTGGTGTGGGGGATTTTTGTGCGTTTGGTTACGGTGTATCACACAACATGGTTGGTGAATAGTGCCACCCATACCTTTGGTTACCGCACGTTTGAGACCTCTGATTACTCCACAAACTGCTGGTGGGTTGCCTTGCTCACCTTTGGCGAAGGCTGGCACAATAATCACCACGCTTACCAGTACTCTGCTCGCCATGGCTTGCAGTGGTGGGAAATTGATCTGACGTGGTTAACTATTCGTCTATTGCAGGCGTTGGGCTTGGCAACCAAGGTTCGTTTGGTGGAGGCACCAGCGACTCCCTCGCAGGAGTAAGCAAGGATGCGGCTGCTGATTCTCGGCTGTGGCTATACGGGAGCGCGGCTGGGGCGATCGCTCCGCTCTAGGGGGGTTGAGGTGGTTGTGACCAATCGTACTGGGGTAAGGCCACCGGAACTGGCGGATGTGCCCTGCTACCCCTTCGATGGTGAGCGAACTCCCCTTGATCCGGCAGCGTTAGAGGGGGTGACCCATGTTCTGTCTAGTATTCCCCCGGATCGCCAAGGCGAGGATGCAGTTCTCAAGAGGCTGCTGCCACGCCTAGAACGTCAGGGATTGGTGTGGTTTGGTTATCTCTCAACAACGGGGGTCTATGGCGATCGCCAAGGCAATTGGGTCGATGAAACGACGCCGGTAAACCCCCAGAACCGGCGATCGCGCCAGCGGGTCGCCATTGAGCAGGCATTTCTCAACGCGGATCTGCCGACGCATATTTTCCGGCTCCCGGGAATTTATGGCCCAGGCGCCGGCCGTAATGCCATTAGTCGCATCCTTGAGGGGAAGGTGCAGCTTATTGATAAGCCCGGCCACTACTTTTGCCGTATTCATGTGGATGATATTGTCCAAACCCTAGAGCGATCGCTAGAGTCCCCCACTCCCCACGCAATCTATAACCTCAGCGATGATCAGCCGTCGGAATCCCTGCCGGTGCTGCTAGAAGCCTACCGTCTGTTGGGTCGTCCTGCGCCTGCGGCAATTCCCCTCGACCAAGCCGATCTTAGCCCGATGGCGCTCTCCTTTTGGCAGGAGTCGCGGCGGGTGCGCAATGACAAAATCAAGCAAGTGCTGGGAGTAACGTTGCGCTACCCCTCGTACCGCGAAGGGCTGGCGGCTATTTTACGGGATACTCCAGCCAGTGTACTCCAAGCTGGCCATGGCGCTTAACCCCTGCTGGAGGCACAGGCCAAAAACGCGACTGGCGGCAATCGCTGCGGTGCCTTGGAGGGTCACCCCCAGAAGTTTGCCGTTGCTCCCTAGGATCATCTCTCCCCAATTGGGGTCGTCAGCGGGGTAGTGAATGGTCTGTACCTGTACGGTTGGCCCCCATTGTCGCTGCGCTTGGCGGTGGTTCCATCCCACCCGTGCTAGGGGGGTCGGAATCGGCAGCCACCACGGCTGACAGCGGTACTGAAGGGGAGACGGGTGCCCCAACAGCAGGTTGGCGGCGATCGCCCCCGCTTCGGCGGCCGTCAACGACGGTAAGGTGTACCCCTTGTGCCACGCACCACAGGCGTAAATTTGTGGGTGACTGGTGCGCCCGTAACGATTTAGCAGCAACCAGCCATGGCGATCGGTGTTGAGGGGCTCAAGGTTGAGGGGAGCGAGGGCGGGGGGGAGCCGTGGTGTAGATCTGCCACACTGCAGCTGAACCGTGATCCCTAGGGCTTCTAAGGCCGCCTGCAGGCGATCGTTAAACCACGGGTCTTCGGTGGGAACGAGGCGATCGCCACCGACGTGCCACGCTTGATGGGAACAGTCCCCAGACCACGATTGCCAAGCCAGAGCCTCAGCAATCTCGACCCCCGTGCCCTGCATAACCGGCGTGGTGGGCAGCATAGCAGGTGGCGCATCCACCAAAAGATAGCCCCGTGCGTACAGCCTATCCTGTCCAATTTGGAAATGACACTGGGGCTGCCAGACAAACTTACCGGTGCCGCTGAGGACATCTATCCCTGATAGGTTCAAGACCGTTGGCGCATAGAGGCGCTGTCCCTGCTGAACCATGCCCTGAAACCGTTGCCAACTGGCCGCATCTAAACGCGAGGGTGGAGCCACAGATAACCACCAGCGCTGCCATTGCCACTGCCACTGGGGTTCTGGGGGCGGCAGTACTAGGCCAATGCGGCCAACAGGGGCATACCGATAGGCAACCTCGAGGGCGACGGGGCTGGCCGCAACCATGACAAGATCATAATCAAAGCGCATAGAGTCCTTGCGCTGCCTGGCGAGAGCTACTACCCACCTTAGCGTTTGTTGCTGCCCCCAGCACGATCATCGTTCCCGCAGCTCTTCGGGGGGAATCCCGTCAATCGGTACCGGAACCCTTGGCGATCGCTCAAAGCTATGCAAAATCACGTAAAAGCAGGGAATTAAAAAGAGCGTTAGCAGGGTGGCCACTGCCAATCCTGAAAATACAACAATGCCAAGGGGTTGTAGGAATTCTGAACCTTCCCCTAACCCCAAAGCCAAGGGAAACATCCCTACCACGGTGGTAATGGTGGTCATCATAATGGGTCGGAGGCGCGCAGGGGCTGCCTTGAGGATGGCTTGGGTGCGGCTGCCGCCCTCTTGCACATAAATCTCATTGGCTAATTCCACCATGATGATGGCGTTATTGACCACAATCCCCACCAACAAAATGGCACCCACAATCACCGTTGCACCAATGGCGGTCTGGGTCAGGTATAGCCCCCAGATCCCCCCGGCCAACGCTAAGGGAATCGTCAACATAATCACCAGCGGATCCAACAGGGAATTGTACTGGACGGCCATCACCACAAAGACAAGAAATGCCGCTAAGCTGCCCAGCACCACCAGCGCCTGTTGCAGTTGTTGATTAGCCGCTGCCGCCGTACTGGGCATGAGAGACACTCCCGCCGGAAACTCAAGGCTATTGAGAATCTCCTGTACTTGGGCTAGAGCCGCGCTTAAACGTGCCCCTTCCACCAAGTTACCGGCAATCATAAAGACCTGCTGCTGGTTAATGCGGCGGATTTCACCGGGGGCTTGGCTGGCCTCAATGCGGGCAACCTCCCCTAGGCGCACGGGACGGTTATTGTCCGTGAATAGGGGAATCTGCCTCAGGTCTTCGGGGTGCTCAATGCTATCGCTATCCAGTTGAACGCGAATATCCACGAGGCGATCGCCCCGCTGCAGCCGGGTAGGCACAAAGCCCTCAAGCGCCGTCTGAATCGTTTGCCCCAGATTGAGGGTATTTAAGTTGAGTTCGCTGGCGCGCTCCCAGTCCGGTAAAATTTGAATTTCTGGTTGGCGCGGGTCGGCATCGGGGCGAAAGCGCACCAAGGTGGCTTTTTCATCGAGGGCTTGCAACACTTGGCGGCCAAAGCGATTCAACGTGGCCTCATCGCTGCCCCGTAGCATAACATCCACATCGGCACCGCGCACTGGCGAGTTCGTGAGGATAATCCCCCGCACCTGCCCCGGACTCAGGCGCAGTCGTACCCCCACGAGATTCAGTTGCTCTAGGGCTTGGGTGGCTGTCGTGATATAGCGATCGACACTCACCCCGGGCTTGAGAATAATAGTGCTGGAGCTGCGCAGGGGATTGGCAATGGTGGTGGTGCCAAAGAGCGCCCCCCCTGTAGTGGTGAACACATCTTGGGTTCCGGGCTGCTCTAGGAGAAGTTGATCCACTGCCTGCATGATGCGGCGACTCGTGGGTAAGGGGGTTCCTGGGGGAAAGATGGCGGTGAGGTTCACTTGCCCTGTGTTGATGCGCGGCAGCAGTTCTTGGGGGATGTGTTGTGCCAATAGCCAACTGCCACCCCCCAACAGGGCGATCGCCCCGCCAACGACGAGCCAACGCCCCCGCAATACCCGCACCAATGCTCGCTCGTACTGGGCTGTCAACCAAAGGAACTTGGCGTTAAACACGCGGATAGGTGCCACTTGACGCAACTGATTTTGAACCCGCAGCCCCAGTAGCCGCGAGGCTAAGGCTGGCACAACCGTGAGTGCCACCACTAAAGACGCTGCCACCGCAAAGCTAATGGTGAGGATCAGCTCGTTAAAGAGCAGAGCCACAAGCCCACCCAACAATAGAAAGGGCAGGATGGCAACTAGGTTCGTCAATGTGGAGGCTAACAACGCCGATTCAATCCCCCGACTGCGCCGCTTCACCTCTTCAAGATATTGCTCTTGGCTCATCTGCTGCGGGTTAATATCCGCGAGCGTTTCCAGCATCACAATGGCGTTATCGACTACAATCCCCACCCCTAGTGCCAGACCCCCCAAGCTAAAGACATTGAGGGAAAAGCCAAACACTCCCATCAGGAGCATGGCCGCCATGGTCGAAAGGGGAATGGCCAAGACAATGATTAAGGTTTGCCGTACCGAGCCAAGGAACAGCAGGACGGCGATCGCCGCCAACAGGGTTCCGGTCATCCCCGCTGTGGCCACATTGTTGAGGGAGTTGCGGATATACACCGATTCATCCAAGACAGGGACGATGTGGGTACCCGCAGGCACCAAATTTGCAGCTTGTAACGCTGCTAAACGGCGTTTAATGCCATCGGCTACTTCCACCGTATTGGCATCTGGTTGCTTGAGGATACTCACCTTGACGGCGGGTTGACCGTTGAGGGTGACAAACACCCGCTGCTCGGCACTCCCATCGATTACCTGCGCTACATCCCGCAGATAGACTCGCTGCCCCTGATGACCAGTGAGGATGACCTCTTCAATGTCACTGGCCGTGCGAAATCGTCCCACCGTGCGGGTTAAGGGTTCCGACTCACTGCCGCGAATCCGACCCCCCGACACATCCTGATTGCGATCGCCCAAGGCAGTCAAAAGTTGGTTTAAGCCCACCCCTGTGGCCTGCAATCGCTCTAAATCCACCAAAATCCGTACTTCCTCGGTGGTTCCCCCAGAGATATCCMCCCCCGCCACCCCAGGAACGATACTTAACTCGCGATCTAGGTCTTCATCGGCAAAGACCCGTAGCTCACGGCCACTGAGTTCCGCGGAGGTGAGGGCAAACTCATAGACCGGCAGTTGGGAGGGGTCAAACTTAAACAGTCGCGGCGACTCAATGACATCAGGCAACGTACTGCGGGCGCGGTTAAAGGCAGCAGTTGCCTCGTTAAGAGCCTGATCGACATCGCCCCCCGGCTCAAAAAAAAGGTCAATACTGACTTGGCCTTCGCGGGTCTGGGAATAGACTTGCACTACCCCCTCAGTGCGGCTCAGGGCTTCTTCAAGGGGTTTGGTGATCTCCTCAACCGCAACATTGGGCACCACCCCCGGACTATCCAAACGCACGCCAATCCGCGGATAGGTAATGCTGGGTAGCAAGTCCACTTGTAACCGCATTACTATAAAGACCGCCAAGACAATGACGGTCAACGTGAGCATTAGGGTGCCAATATGACGGGTAACGGCCAGACCGCTAAAACTAAACCGTGGGGAGTTCATACCTGATTCAGGTAACAAGTTACTGCTTAGACATGGCTACTGTAACAGATGGTTTCTTAGGCTATCATAGGCAGGCTAGGCTGCTCCGTGGTCACTCGGTGCATCCCAGCAGCAGCAAACTGGCTAAAGGCGGTGTTGGCGGTCTCGGTAAAATCCACTACTCCGGGCACAACCACTGGCGAGGTGGCATCTTCCAATAAGTAAATCTTTTGCGCTAGGTGGGGGTCGCGCTGACGAATCGCCGCCAGCAGATCTGCGACAGTCCAAGCCACACAGTGACTTTTGGCTTGCCCAGCAATAAAGAGCCGATCAAACCCCAACAGGTGGTCAATCAGCGCCGTATTCGCGCTGGCGATCGCCTCACCTTGGGGATCGGTCATCACTTCTGGGCGAAAAACAGAGTAGTGCTCCGTCAGCGGATGAGTGCCCTTGAGTTCGATGCGCGTTTGCTGCTGCCGCGCAATGGTATGGAAAAAGCAGGCTTCTTCAATGGCCGATACCAAGGCGTGGCCAATTCCCCCCAACATCGAGTGGTATGGCCAAATAGTTAAGGGAAACTTACCACCAGCACTTAGCTGGGAAACGTAGTACTGGGCTTGACTTCTCCCCTCCTTGAAAGAGAGGGGATTCCCAAAGGATGCTACGCAACGGGCTGAAGCCGCGTTGCTTCGCTTTTCCCTTGAGCTGTCACCCACAACTTAATACGGGTGGGGGCAGTCAAAGACCCCCTACCAACTCCGCTCAGACTCAATCCAAGCATCGTCGCTACTTTACGCAGGATGTTGGCAGCGCCATTACAATCCGCGTTGATGTACCAATTCTGAGCAGTCCTGAACAAACCTCGCTTCGTCCGCTTCCCCGATGACTTCCAGCTATCAGGTTTTTCACCGAATGTCGGCAAAAAGTCACCATCCACAAACGATGCTTGAGAGGTATACGACTCCTCAGTTTCAACAAACTCTATCCCGTACTGCTCCGCTAACTGAGCAATCCGCTCTTTCAGTCTCGCAGTTGGGATCTGCACAAACTTCTGATTGGTCTTCTTGCCCAAGTTGGAACCGTCCTTTTGCCGCGGGTTCCAGCCAAATACAATCCGACCAATCCGGTTACGGGTGCAATGGTCAATCACAATCCTAGCCGCTTTGTTTACTGCATCACGTATCTGCCGATTGCGCTTCTCAGTGAGTTGTGCCAGCCGCTTTGACCAAAAGCCTTGAGGCTTACCTTCTTTCAGCTTGGCAATTTGCTTGTTGTACCAGCGGTTCAACGATTTAAGATGCCTCCCATCCACTATGAAGCTGGTTTCTACATTGCTGACGCAGGTGAGCCAGTTGTTTAATCCCGAATCGATGCCCAGCACCCGCATCGGGTCTACATCAATCTGAACAGGTTTCAGCCGATAGACAAACTCAGTGTAGAAACACCCATTGCGCGGCAGAATCCGCAGTTCCTTGATGTCCTCAAATTTGAGATTGGAGGGCATGGGGACAGTGAACGAATCAATCTGAAACCACACTTTCACTAACTGCCCCAGCGGAACCCGGATCATCCCATCAACCAACTTCAGCGCTTGTTTGGGATAGCTGACTACTGCCAACCCTCCCTTCTTGCGGTAATTTGGCATCCTGGGTTTCTCTGCCAGTTCTCCACCTCGCCACAGTTTCAACAATGCTCGGTAGGACTTAAACGACTCGTAGACCGAAATCAAGGTTTGCTGTGCAGCCTGGGAGTAAAGAGCTTGGAAGTGCTTACTGGTCTTGTATTCGTAACTCAGGCTATGCTTGCCAATCCACTGCCCGGTCTTAAAGTGCAGTTGACGAGCATAGTAGATGCCCTGATTGGTTAGCTTGTTTGCCTCAGAGCAGACAAATTCCATCACCCCCCTAAGTTCGTTATTGGGGTTGAGCAAAACTTGCTGACATCCAAACATGGTGAGTTTATGCAACAATTGTCTGCAGCGTAGCACAGATAGACAAACAGGTGAACTATGGACTACCAGAAAAGCCGCAATGCATCGAATTAAGGGGCGAACTGCACGGTTCCTCAGACAGGAATTCCCTAATCCATTAATGACCTTACTAGGGGCTAAAGCCCCCTGAGTTGGCTGTATCCCCTCGCTAAAGCGGAGGGGTTTTAGCCCGCCCACATCACTCCTATAAGGGGTTGCCGCCTCGACGACGCACCGGAGGCAATGAGCGCCACACGTATGGTCTGAAGATGCAAGTTGCTATAGTACAACAGATGCTTTTGCACTCAAGGGTATGGCTAAGGCGGAACTGGCTGCTAACTTAACGATTCAGTGGGTCAATGCTATTGCAAAGGTGCCCCAAGAGCAATGGGATGCCCTTGCGTTGCCTCTCAAGACCCCTTTTTTTGAGTGGGAGTGGCTCCATCAAATTGAGGCATCCGGCAGCGCAACACCCCAAACGGGGTGGTTACCGCACCATTTACTGGTGTGGCAAGAGACACCCCAAAAGAATCGTGAATTAGTAGCGGCAGCGCCCCTCTACATCAAAGGCCATAGTCAAGGGGAGTTTGTTTTTGATCATCAGTGGGCCGACCTAGCGGAACGGCTGGGGGTGCGTTACTATCCGAAGCTGTTGGGTATGGCACCCTTCACCCCCGCAGAAGGCTATCGTTTTTTGATGGCTGCCGAGGCGGATGTGGCCTTCCTTACGAAGGTGATGCTCCACGAAATCGATCGCCTTTGTGCCCATCATCGTCTGTCTGGTTGCCATTTTCTCTACGTGGATCCGCAGTGGATGCCCTACGCCACAGCCTATGGCTATCAGCCATGGCTACACCACAGTTACATCTGGCACAATCACAACTACCAGACGTTTGCGGACTACTTAGCGGCTTTTAATGCCAACCAACGCCGTAATATCAAGCGGGAGCGCAAGGCCGTTGCCCAAGCGGAACTGACCTTTCGGGTCCACCATGGCAATGACGTTACTGGGCGGCTGTTGCGGCAAATGTACGATTTCTATGCCGATACCTGCGACAAATTTGGCTGGTGGGGCAGCAAGTATCTCACCCGAGATTTTTTTGAAGCCCTCAGCGATCGCTATCAGCACCGCCTAGTGTTGTTTGCCGCCTACCCAAGCCAAGGAGGCCACCAGCCTACGGCCATGTCCTTTTGTGTCACCAAGGGAGATCAGCTTTACGGTCGCTACTGGGGCACACGGCAAGATATTGACTGCTTGCACTTTAGTACCTGCTACTACGAACCGATTGAGTGGGCGATCGCCAACGGTATCCAGCGGTTTGATCCCGGCGCTGGCGGCAGCCACAAGAAACGCCGCGGCTTTCCGGCAACGCCCAACTACAGCCTCCATCGATTTTATGAGCCGCGCCTTGCCCAGATCTTTGATCACTACCTTGACCACATGAATGCCGCAGAGCAAGACCGCATTGAAGCCATCAATAGCGAATTACCAATGAAACAACGTTGACATCCTCTCCACCCAAATCAAAGATTATGCATGGAGACAGAAATATTGAAAGTCGATACATAAACAGCGATGCAGTATTGAACAAGTTAGTTGAGCAGAGCTATTAAGTTTTGAGCGAATTCGAGGGATCAAGAGCAGTTTACAATCAAGCAATCACAACAGTTGTTGACATAGTCCCCATGCCTGCTGGCTTGCTTCCGCGTAGCGGTAGGCAGGGGCGTTACCCTAGCCGCCAAAGAGACCCCCTAAAAAGTTTTCAAGGCCGCCTTTCCCAAGGCGCTCACCACGAATCTTCGCTAATTTTTCTAGAAGTTCTCGTTCCTCATGGCTAATACGGGTAGGAATTTCCACCTCAATTGTAATTAAGTGATCGCCCCGCGCCACCGGATTACCCACCCGTGGTACCCCATGACCTTCCAAGGTAAGCACTGTTCCTGGTTGGGTTCCGGCTGGAATGGTTAGCTCTGCCTCACCATCCACAGTGCTAACCATCACCCGACACCCTAGAATCGCTTGCAAGTAGCTAATTTTAAGCCGTGAAAGAATGTTGTTGCCATCTCGTTGAAACTCGGGATCAGGCTCTACAAACAAGTAAACGTACAGATCCCCTGCAGGCCCACCGCGTTGACCAGCATCCCCTTCCCCCGACACCCGCAACCGCGTACCGGTATCAACCCCTGCTGGAATTGTAATCTTTAACTTTTTACTGACTTGAATATGTCCTTGGCCACCACAGGCCTCGCACCGATCTTCCACCATCGAGCCAGACCCCCCACAGGTGGGACAGGTGCTCAACTGGGTGAAACTCCCAAAGGGGGTGCGGGTTGAGCGTCGAACTTGACCCACACCGTTACAGGTACTACAGGTAACAGGGCGAGTGCCAGGCTTGGCACCACTGCCTTTGCAGGCTTGACAGGTTTCTAGATGATTGACGCGAATTTCTTTTTCGCCACCAAAAATAGCTTCTCGAAAGTCCAACCTCAAGTCGTAGCGCAGGTCATCGCCACGGGTTGGCCCCGGACGGCGACGACCCGTTGTACCGACCCCTGTGCCAAAGCCGCCAAAGAAGGTTTCAAAAATATCGGCAAAGCCTCCCATATCGCCAACGCCAAAGTCACTGAAGCCAGCTGCTCCAGTCACTCCGGCCTCCCCAAAGCGATCGTAGTTGGCGCGGGCTTGGGGATCCGACAATACCTCGTAGGCGCGGTTGATTTCCTTAAAGGTTTCCTCAGCGCCTGCCTCTTTATTGACGTCGGGGTGATATTTACGGGCTAGACGCCGATAAGCTCGCTTTAATTCCTCGGCATCGGCAGAACGCGAGACACCCAATATCTCATAGAAATCACGAGCCATAGCCACAGTTACCTAAATTAATCAACAGCTTCATAATCTGAAACAACCGTATCTTCATTATCGCTGATTACTGTGGCATCACTATCTAAAACTTGGGTTGCTTGGGAGCTAATGGTTGATCCGCCTGCCATTGTAGGGGTAGGTGCCATGACGGATCCCCCGGCAGTTTGTTGATAAACCACGGTGCCAAGGGTTACCAACGCCTGCTGGAGTACCTCCATGCGTTTGCGAATTTCATCGGGGGTGATGCTGTCATCCACCATGGCTGCCTTCATACTTTGCACTGCTGGCTCAATGCGCGATCGCAGATCCGCAGGCAAGCTAATGCCGTGATTTTTCAGGGTTGACTCGTAGCTGTAAAGCAGGGTGTCTGCTTGGTTGCGCAGTTCTGCCACTTGTTTTTTTATTTCGTCAGCCTGAGCATAAATTGCGGCTTCTTGGCGCATCCGCTCAATTTCCATGCTGCTGAGGCTGCCACGGTTGGTAATGCGAACACTCTGTTGGCGACCTGTGGCTTTATCAACCGCTGAAACACTGAGAATGCCATTGGCATCAATATCAAAGGTGACATCGATTTGGGGCACACCTCGGGGAGCAGGGGGGATGCCCGTTAATTCAAAACAGGCCAGTTGCTTATTGTCCCGGGCAATGGGGCGCTCTCCTTGGAAAACAGCAATTTCAACCACGGTTTGACCATCCGCTGCCGTTGAAAAGCTTTGGGTTTTGCTGGTGGGCAGAGTCGTATTGCGATCAATGATTTTTGTGAATACGCCGCCCAAGGTTTCTAAACCTAGGGAAAGGGGGGTCACATCCAGCAGCAGTAAGTCTTTAACGGTGGTTTCTTTGCCAAGAATTCCCCCTTGGATGGCGGCACCAATGGCTACGGCTTCGTCAGGGTTGACGGAGCGATCGGCGGGCTTGCCACAAAACTGTTTCACTAACTCTTGGATGGCTGGGATGCGGGTTGAGCCACCTACCAAGAGAACGCGATCGATATCCTCAACGGTGAGACCGGCATCAGCAAGTGCCTGCTGCATTGGCTCAAGGGTTGCTTGAATCAGGTGTGCCGAAAGCTCTTCAAATTTACTGCGGGTAAGTTCAATTTCAAGGTGCTTCGGTCCGGTTTCATCCGCTGTAATAAAGGGGAGGTTAATGGAGGTGCAAAGGGTACCAGAGAGCTCGACTTTGGCTTTTTCAGCGGCTTCGCGCAATCGCTGTAGTGCCATCTTATCGTTGGACAGATCAATGCCTTCTTGTTCTTTGAAGGTTGCCAGCAGCCAGTCTAGAATACACTCGTCAAAGTTATCGCCCCCGAGGTGGTTGTTACCAGCAGTGGCGCAGACTTCAAAAACGCCGTCCCCTAGCTGGAGAATAGACACATCAAAGGTGCCACCCCCAAGGTCAAAGACAAGGATTTTTTGATCCTGATCCTGTTTGTCAACACCATAGGCTAGGGCGGCAGCAGTGGGTTCGTTGATGATCCGCATGACTTCAAGGCCGGCGATCGCCCCAGCGTCTTTGGTGGCTTGGCGCTGGGCATCACTAAAGTAGGCAGGCACGGTAATGACTGCTTGAGTCACAGTCTCCCCCAAGTACGCTTCTGCATCTTGCTTGAGTTTCTGCAGCACCATGGCCGAAATTTCTTGGGGTGTGTAGGTGCGATCGCGAATTTGTACATCCACCGTACCGTCACGCCCCGGAACACAGGTATAGGGCACTCGTGCCCGTTCCGGAGCAGTTTCGTCCCAGCGACGACCGATAAAGCGCTTAATACTAAACACGGTGTTTTCAGCATTGGTCACCGCTTGGCGCTTTGCAAGCTGACCAACAAGACGATCGCCCGATTTACCAAAAGCAACGATACTTGGCGTTGTTCGACCACCTTCAGCGCTGGGAATGACAACTGGGTTACCCCCTTCTAAAACAGCCACACAACTGTTTGTGGTTCCGAGGTCAATGCCAATGACTTTACCCATAGCCGCAAATGAGTTATTTCCGAAATCTGTTTTCCAAGACCAAGTAATGACTTCGACCCAGCGAAATTCATATTTACCTGTTATATTGCCCCAATAATGATGCTATGGTAGCACCCTAATCCTGAAAAATGATATTTACTAGGAATCTTGCTGAACTGTAACACCTGTTACCACCGAGTGCCGGATCAGCGCCACTTGCACTCGGTTGTCTCCTAACGCTTCAATGGCTACAGCAACCCCAGGACCAAAGAATGTTTCCATTTTCAGTTGCTTAGACTGCCAGACCTCAAGGGGAACCGCCGGCGAATCAAACTCTAAAATTAAGGTGTAGGCTCCATTTCTCAAGACTTCGGCGATCGCCACCAAAACTGGACGCTCATCCTCCGACGGACTCAGTCCCAAACTAGCCAACGTACTGTCTAGATGTGCCTCTTGGCCATAGCGATAGCGAGTCACATCCTTGCGAATTTGTGTTTGTGTTGGCGTTGCCTGCGATCGCGCAGCAATTACCTCAGCCGTCGGTAGCTCACGGTAGGGGACAGGTTTAAGTTCTGCAGCCTTCAGTGCCAGCCCCCCCAATAGCAACGGCACACCATAAAAGAACCCAGCGAGATTGAGAGTGGCATTCCCAGTTGCATAGGCAACGACCCCCACCACTGTCAGCAGCGAACCAACAAGTAAGCCAACGGTGCCCAAGGAAAATGAACCTAGCATAGTCTTCAGTTGTGACCCTAACGGTAGTTCGTAAATTGTAATGGCACCGGATAGTCTGCCCCCTTTAAGCGTTGAATTACCGCTTGCAAGTCATCCTTAGATTTAGCTGTAACCCTTAGGGTATCTCCTTGAATTGAGGCTTGCACCTTCTTAAACTCAGTCCGAATGAGCTTACTAATTTCCTTCGCCAGCTCAGGATTAATACCCCTACGCAATTGAATGACTTGCTTGACACGGCTACCGCTAGCCGTCTCCACCGCACCATAGTCAAATATTTTTAGAGAAAGTTGCCGTTTGGCAGCCTTCTGCTGCAAGATTGTATGCACTGCTGTGAGCGTAAACTCACTATCAGTTTGAATAGTCAGCCCCTCCTTGGTCAGTTCCACCGTCGTTTTGGTGTCTTTAAGATCGTAGCGAGCCTTAATTTCTCGTTCCGTTTGATCAACGGCATTGACCAACTCTTGCCAGTCAAAATCACTCACAATATCAAAGGAAAACGTACTTGCCATGCCTAGGGTTGGGGGTTAACTTTACCAATCACTTCTAATTTACCGTCCTTCGTCACCTGCCAAATGTCATAGACCCCAACCACATCGCCGTTTTCATCAATATCCACATTACCGCTCGCCCCTTGGTAGTTGATTTCCTTGCCCTCCCGCAGCAGCGCCAAGGCGGCACAAACATCATCCACCTCTTCACCGGGGCCGTTAGCGACCTCCCGCAACTTAGAGCGAATCCCTTCGCCGGTATTGGCTTTAGCGGCCTGAGCCGCCAGAACAAGTAAGGCGGCAGCATCCCACGCTTGAGCGGCAAAGGCAGGTAACTCTCCCCCTTTTTTGGTACGCCAGAGTTCTTGCAAGGCAGCTAAGGCTTGGCCATCAGCACCGGGCACAGTGCCCTTGGCTCCAGCAATAATATACGTGCCATCGGGAGTGCGCCCCACCTGTTCTGGAAAACTGTCAGATTTCACCCCATCCGTGAGCAAAATAGCCACATTTTGGGTGAGTCCTTGCTCAAAGGCTGACTTGAGAAGTAGGCTACCCGTCTCCGGATATAAAATGGCGACAACAGCATCAGGGTTGCCAGCAAAGGCAGCGGCTGCTTCTGTAGTGAAGGTGGTTGAGCGCTCATCATAGCGGGTAGGACGGGCTTCATTGACCACAGTGCCCCCCAGCGCCTTGAACGCGCGGGTAAATTCCTGCTCAAAGCTGCGGCCATAGTCATTGTTGATAACGACCGTAGAAACCCGCTTGAACCCCTGATCTTTCGCTAGCTGCGCCAAGGCTTGAGCTTGATAGTTATCAGGCGGCGCAGTGCGTGCCCAGTAACCATTAAAGTCTCCTTTTTTGGCGCGCTCGGTCAGTAAGGTGCTGGTACTACCTGGCGACACTAGCATTACTTGCCCACGGGTGGCAATGTCCGCAGCAGCATTAGAGACACTACTACCAAAGGAGCCAACCACACCAGCAACACGATCAATTTCTACCAGTTTTGTCATAGCCTCTGCGCCCGACGCTGGGCTCGACTGATCGTCAGCCGCAATCAACGTTACCGGTTGGCCATTGACACCGCCACAGGCATTAACGGTTTCCACCAGCAGCGGAACTGTCTCGGCAATAGGGGTACCTACGGAGGCCAAGTCTCCGGTTGAGGGCAGTAGCGAACCAATGCGCAGGCCATCACTTGCAGAACCAGTCGTTGTGTTCGTATTTTCACAGGCACCGACCCCAAGAAGAAGGAGCACACCGGCAACAATTTTGATCCATGCCCACGATTGCGGCTGAGCCATAGTCGTTCACTCTTCACAGTTTGCAAGCATCGTACTCCAAGCAGGGGTTCATTTCAACCTGACCCTTGCAACAGTAAAACGAGGCGCGTTACCTATGGGATAACCGCCCCGATCTTATCTCTTCGTTAACGTGTTTTAGGCGTTGCCCTGAGGTGCCTTACGTCGAAGGACGCACTTGCCGCGCCATCGCCAAAAAGCTCGCCATGTTAGCCCCCGGACGACGGCGGACAAATTGGGTATAGGGTCGCGATGACACCTCGCTCGCTGTAGCCTGTGCAGGAGCCGGAGCAGCGGGCGGTGGCTCTACAGCAGCCGCGGCAGCCACGGGTGCAGGGTCTGGTTTGGGGGTGGCCACCGCAGGGCTTGGCTCGGGTGCCGCCACTGGCGTTGGTGACGGAGCAGCTGGTTCTAGCTCAACGTAGAATTCCCCCTTCTTTCCGAGTCCTAAGAGTTTGCCAAGGGCGGCAAAAAGACCAAAAATGGCACCAAAGAGTTTTTTCAACAGACCCATGCGATAACCCTCCTAAGCGGTTGTGTACTATTGAGGTCAAGCTAAAATTCAAGTATTTTAGGTCACACAGCTGGTCATTGTCCCTTGCTGTTGACGGTTACTTGCTATTATCCGATGGGCGGTAGCCGCAAGCAACCAACATCTGGCGGCAAGACAAGGAGATTGTTGCGAAATGTGGAAACTCTGAGAAGCGTTGTGTTACATTTTTCAAAGTAAAGCAGCGGTTTCTCAGGACTGATCTCTGTTATGAATAAAGTTTACGACTGGTTTGAGGAACGCCTCGAAATTCAGGCGATCGCCGATGACATCAGCAGTAAATACGTTCCACCTCATGTCAACATTTTTTACTGTCTTGGTGGCATTACGCTGACCTGTTTCTTGGTGCAGTTTGCGACGGGCTTTGCGATGACCTTTTATTACAAGCCCACCGTCGCTGAAGCATTTACCTCAGTGCAGTACATCATGAATGAGGTGAACTTTGGCTGGTTGATTCGCTCGATCCACAAGTGGTCCGCCAGCATGATGGTGTTGATGATGATTCTGCACGTCTTCCGAGTGTATTTGACCGGTGGCTTTAAGAAGCCCCGTGAACTGACCTGGGTAACAGGCGTAGTTTTAGCGGTGATCACCGTCAGTTTTGGGGTGACTGGCTATTCGTTACCTTGGGATCAAGTGGGCTATTGGGCGGTAAAAATTGTTTCCGGTATTCCAGCAGCCATCCCCGTGGTCGGCGACCAATTGGTAGAGCTGATGCGTGGCGGTGAAAGCGTTGGCCAAGCCACCTTAACTCGCTTCTACAGCCTACACACCTTTGTGTTACCTTGGTCGATCGCTGTTTTTATGCTCATGCACTTCCTGATGATTCGGAAGCAGGGCATTTCTGGCCCCCTCTAAAACGCAATTGACGATGGTTGAGCATAACGAAATGTAACGTCGCCAGCCCTACGTGGCGTCGGAACTTGTTATGCTCCAAGTACACTCCCCCTTGCTAACCCTTAGGAGAACAACGGTTCTATGGCAAAAGTTTTGAAAAAGCCTGATTTAGCAAATCCGGCATTACGGGCAAAGCTCAAAAAAGGGATGGGCCATAACTACTATGGCGAGCCCGCGTGGCCCAATGATCTGTTGTACATTTTCCCTGTTGTGATCATGGGCACGATCGCCTTGATAATTGKTTTGGCAGTGATGGAYCCCGCCATGATCGGTGAACCTGCGGATCCCTTTGCAACACCGCTGGAGATTTTGCCAGAGTGGTATCTCTATCCAACGTTCCAAATTTTCCGTGTCGTTCCCAACAAGCTGTTGGGGGTGCTCATGAATGCGACGATTCCGCTGGGGCTAATGCTGATTCCTTTCATAGAGAGCATTAACAAGTTCCAGAACCCCTTTCGTCGGCCAGTGGCGATGACAGTGTTTCTGTTTGGCACGGTCGTGACCCTTTGGCTGGGCATTGGTGCTGCTTTCCCCCTAGATAAGTCTCTAACCTTGGGTCTGTTTTAGATCAACATAGATCGATTCAAAGCTATAGAGTCGCATCTAGTGTGAACTAGGTGCGATTTATTTTGTCGTCTAGACGGGAAAACCGGCACCGTAACCACTAGGATCAGAAATCGAATAAACCTAAAGGTTCTTCCGCAACAGTAGTGAAAGTTGTTTGACTTCTCCCCTCCTTGAAAGAGAGGGGATTCCCAACGGATGCTGCGCAACGGGCTGAAGCCGCGTTACTTCGCTTTTCCCTTGAGCTGTCACCCACAACTTAATGCGGGTGGGGGCAGTCAAAGACCCCCTACTCACCTCAAGCATTTCTGCTATTGGGACTACGTTTATGTTTCGGTTCGTGGTTTCGCGCTTTTCAACACTAGCCAATTCGATACGCTCAACATCCTGCCATTGCTTGCAGTGGTTTAGGCTTGCCGCCAAAGCGGTAGTGACTTACTTGCCGGGATTTCTCCGTACTAGGATGTTTCTTCGCGTAGTTGATACGCCTACTTTCCACGTCTCTAGTTTAACACATAGAGAGGGCTAAAGCCCCCTGAGTTGGCTGTATCCCCTCCTCCTATAATCAGCGTTTTGGCTTTGAACAGCCAGCAAAAGTCCCACTCGTAGTGACTGGCGCATACTTGACCGCGCAGGTGCCCTTCCTGCCAATTTTGGGCAGTAATCCGAACATGGGCGATTGTTTGGGGTAAGGCAGCCATGGTTCAGCGTAGTTCAGCAACAACTTGGTTGGTGACCAGTTGCTCTTGGGTGAGCAAATCTTCCACGGTTATCCGCAGTTGGCGATCGCCATCCACGTAGAAGAGAACTTTTAGACGATCGCTACCGGGGTAGCCGGGGGGGTCAAGGGTGGCAAGGGTTTTGCCTTGGGGGGTGTCATTCAGAGGCTGAACGGTCAGTTGCCCGCAGGTACGGGTAATGAGGCGATCGCCATCAAAAAAAATTTCCACGCCCCCTTGCTCATCCCCTAGCTCGCCAATCACCAGTTCAATCTTGGGTTGTCCTTCTGTAGAAGCGCCTAGAATCAGTTCCACCGGTTCGCGCATCGGGTAGGGCTGTCCCCGCTGAATGATGGGATGCCAACCATGGCGATTCAGCTTGCGATCCCAAAAACGGATGCCGTAGCTATGGTACAGAAAATCCTTGAGGTCTAGGCCTTGGCTCAGAGCCAACGCACCCATGGCAACGGCGGTAAACGGCTGATGGCTGCTGATTTTGCTGCGCTCAAAATACTCGCCAACCCAAGCCTGCACGGCGGGGATTTGGGTGGTGCCCCCCACCAATAGCACCGCCTCAATGTCCTCTGGGGCAATCCCTTGGCGGCGACCCTGCTGAAGTACCTGCAAAAGCGCCTTCTCCAACCGTTCAAAGAACTGCTGTTGGTGCAGAATTGTCTCTAGCTCAGCGCGCTCTAGGCTTAGCTCCAGAGTAGAAAAGGTGTCTGGGTCAAAATATACCTCTTGGGCGCGCGGATGCTGGGAGAGTTGAATTTTTAAGCGCTCCGCTAAGCGCAGCAGCAAACGGTTGGCGGCAATCCCCTGCTGCCCCCAATAATCCACAATCCAGTGATCAATATCGGTTCCGCCAAGGTTCACTCCAGCTTTGCCGAGAACTCGGGCTGTACGCGGGCGTTGATGATCACTATCGGCCCACTGGCGATCGCCCCACTTCAGGATAAAACCCAAGGGTGAGCGCTGCTGGTCGTTTGTTTTCAGTTCCACTAAGGACAGATCAAGGGTACCACCGCCAAAATCAATCACAAGGATCACGGGACGCTCGGCCACACCATAGCCCAGCGCCGCCGCTGTAGGTTCATCCACAAGGCGAATCTGGTCAATGGCAAAGCCATCGCACACCTGCAATAACCACCGGCGATAGGTTTCAAAACTATCCACGGGCACGGTAAAAATCAGGGAGTCGCCAAAATCCCCGGCACTGTGCTTTAACGCCGTCAGCAGCGTGCGCAAAAACCACGTTCCTATCGCTTCAAAAGTGATCGGGCACCCGTCCAATTCCGGCAGGTAGCCCTGCACCGTTGCGCCAATCCCCCGCTTAAACCGCGAGAAAAAGCGGCGATCGCCGGCCACATCAAACCCTCGATCCCGCACCTGCTGCCCCACCACCACCAAGGGCAACTTGGCATCCTCAACGTAGGCCAAACTGGGAATCAGCGCTGGCACCTCCCCAAACCCCAGCGACAGCCCGGCCACTGTCACACATTCTGCCACCTGAGCCGCATAGTTCCAGCGGGTTACTAGGGTGTTACTGGTGCCAAAATCAATCGCGTAGGTCACAGCGCCCTCAACCTATTCTCGCTAAACCCCTTATCCTAAGATAGTGAGTTCTGCTCCTCTGAACCCCTAGGAGTATGTCAAAATAAGGGAGCGATCGCAAAGATATGTAGGTGATTTCTAGGATTATGGGGCAAACTGGTGTATTACTACTGAACCTTGGCGGGCCAGATCGGCCAGAAGATGTCCGCCCCTTCCTGTATAACCTCTTCTCAGATCCGGAAATTATTCGCCTACCCTTTCGCTGGTTGCAAAAGCCGCTAGCGTGGTTCATTTCCACCAGCCGCGCCCGCAAGTCTCAGGCAAACTATGCCCAAATTGGTGGCGGCTCACCCCTACGGCGCATTACCGAGCAGCAAGCCAAAGCCCTCAAAGCGGCTCTCGCTGACCTTGGCATCGAAGCGAACCTCTACATTGGCATGCGCTACTGGCACCCCTTTACCGAAGAGGCGATCGCCCAAATTAAACTTGATAACATTCGCCAACTCGTCATCCTGCCCCTCTATCCCCAGTATTCCATCAGCACGAGTGGCTCTAGTTTCCGATTGCTCGAAGCCCTCTGGGAAAATGATCCCGCCCTCCGTCAAATTCACTACACCCTCATTCCATCGTGGTATAACCATCCGGGCTACGTCGCTGCCATGGCGGAACTGATCCGTCGGGAACTCGATCAATGCCCCAACCCCGACACTGCCATGGTGTTCTTCAGCGCCCACGGTGTCCCCAAAAGCTACGTTACTGAGGCGGGGGATCCCTACCAGGAGCAAATTGAAGCCTGTGTCAGATTGATCATGAACGCGCTGGGGCGACCCAACCCCCACGTTTTAGCCTATCAAAGCCGGGTCGGGCCGGTGGAATGGCTGCAACCCTACACCGAAGACATTATCCCTGAGCTAGCGGCTCAAGGTGTCAAAACCCTTGTTGTGGTGCCCATCAGCTTTATTTCAGAGCACATCGAGACATTGCAAGAAATTGATATCGAATACCGAGAACTGGCAGAAGAAGCTGGTATTGAAATCTTTCGGCGGGTTCCGGCGCTCAATGATCACCCCGGATTTATTGTCGCCTTAGCCCAGTTGGTGAAAGAGTCCCTTGCTGCGCCGCCCCGTACCTTTGCCGATGTCAATACCTTGCGCAAGCGGGTGAAACTCTACCCCCAAGAACGTTGGGAGTGGGGGATGACCTCCGCAGCGGAGCGCTGGAATGGGCGCTTAGCCATGCTGGGGTTTCTTGCCCTCATTATTGAACTGATTAGTGGTCAAGGCCCGCTGCATATGTTGGGTTTACTCTAAGCTACCCCCCACGCTCTAGTACAGTAACACCAGTCGCAGAATCCGCGCCACCAGCGCCACTAAACAGACAATCACCAATTGTCCGGGCAGTGCCCACAGGGAGTATTGCTGTATGAGTTCTACTAAAGGCTGACTTAACTGGCCAACGAGTGCCAAGGCGCAAAGGTACAGCAACCCACAGCTATGAATGATCGTTAACCCCGCTAACCCACTGAGGGCGAGCCATTCAATGCGAGCAGCCGCTCCTGAGCGAAACGCTAACCAGCCACAGACCCACGCCCCAGGAACAAACCCCAACAGATAGCCAAAGGTTGGCTCCCGCCAATAGTCTAGCCCTCCGCCTTGGGAAAATACCTGAAAACCACTGAGGCCAAGGATCAGGTAGGCGACCTGCGAGAGTGCTGCCGCTTGTCGTCCTCCCATGCACCCCACCAGTAGCACTGCCGCCACTTGGTAGGAAACCGGTAAGGAATAGACGGGGATCGCACTCCATGAACTGGGTAGCACCAATTGCCCGTCATCACTTAACAGATTAGGAATGGCGATCGCTGCCTCCATAAAGGTGCCAGCAACCGTGAGCAGTAACCCCAAAACCGCCCAGAGAAATTCATCTAGCGGTGACACACCCCCCCCTCACGCCCCTTTCAGTAAGTCAGAGTTGAGTGACGGTGTTCTGCCGCTGTAGCGGAAGGTCAAGTCCGTATCGCCCATCATAATAATGTCCCCGTGGTGCAACACCCGCTCCTCTGCAATGGGACTACCATTGACCAAGGTACCATTGCGACTCCCTGTATCGCGGATCAAATAAATTAAATCACTGCCCCGGGGGCGTAGTTCAATTGTGGCTTGATGGCGGGAAATAAAGGGGKCATTAATAATAACATCGCACTCCTTAGAGCGGCCAATGCTCCAGAATGCTTTGCCGGCCAAGTGATACTTACCAACAATGATTCCTTGGGAGCGCACCACTAGCCATGCTTGCTTTGCGAGATCGAAAGAACCGGTCATAGACGCGTGCCGTTCATACTTCCATGATATGCATTCCTGAGAGCAAGGGCGGAGGAAATTAGTACATTTACGGATGCCACACCCGTGAATTATCAACTTCAATAGAGGTAGTAAAGCCTGCGGTAAACTCTCTCTAGACCAAGGCTAGCCCTCTCCTAAGACATCGAGGCGTAGGTTTCTGGAGTGCTTAAGGAAGTAGGGGAAGTACACCATGCGTCAACGATCTTTGTTTAGGCCTATGCCACAAGACTTGCAATCTCAAGACATCCCTGCTGCCTCAAGGGCTCAAGTTGTTTCTACTCAGCGGCTGAAGGTGCGGCGATCGCTCCTTGCCAATGGGGTGGTGATCGCAACAGGAGTGGGTGTTCTAGCATTTACAGGGATCTTTCTATTTCGCCACCTAACAAGCGTTACCAGCCGCGACGCCGTAATCAACGGGGTTATTGTCAATGTCCGTGCCCCAGAAGAGGGAACGCTAGTGGATCTTCACGCCCAAGTGGGCGAGATAGTTGAGCCGTCAGAGGGGGCGGTGGCTATCTTAAAGAACGACCGTACCACTGCCATGACCCCTAAGGATGTAAAAACATGGCTGCAACGGCGCCGGGGAGAGTTAGGAGCCGCCAAGGCTAAATTAGCTGAACTCGAAAGCTTATTGGCCTCTGCCCAAGCAGATGACACCCATCAGCACCGTCTAGAAGTGACTGAGAGCGATCGCCGACTTGCGGCTGCGCAAGCGGAACTGGCTGCCGCACGGGCACAGCTTGCCAATGCCAAAGCACGGCAGGAACTCGCGCAAATTAACTATGAGCGCTTCGTCTCCCTTGCCCAACAGGGAGCAGTACCTCAGTCTCAAGCAGATGCCGCGCGCACAGAACTCAAACAAAGCCAAGCTCAGGTGGTCAACCATCAACGCACTGTTGATGCAGCGGCGCGCACCGTAGAAGCATTAGCTGCGGAAGCACAGGCGGCACAGTTGGGTTTAACCCTGCGCAACACCCGCAGTAATTACGATCCTCGCTTGCGCCTACAGGAACTTAAGTTGCAAATTGCTGAGCAAAAGGCCGCCATCCGCGGTATTGAAGCGGAAATTGCTGCCCAGCAGGAGCAGTTAGCCCAAGCAGAGCGGGAAGTTGCCCAGCGTCAAGTTGTTCCCATTAACACACCGGTGGCAGGCTACGTCTGGCGAGTGGAGGCGCGGCAGGGGGCATTCCTCGGCAAAGGCGATCTCATTTTGCAAGTCCTAGACTGCCAACGCCGCTGGGTCGATGTCTTCTTGGATGAGAAAATGCTGCGTCTTGTGCATCCAGGTACACGAGCTAGGATTGAATTGTACGGTGATAAATGGGTGACCTTGCGCGGCAGAGTCTCCAGCATCCGCTCAGGGCTGGGTCGCCTCAACCCTGGGGATGACATGGTCATCCCTATCCCTGAAAACTACCCACGGCAAAGCCAAGTGCGAGTGGAATTGGATGTGAGTGATGCTTGGAGGGAGGGCAACTTCTGCTATGTGGGTTACACTGGCAAAGTGACCTTTGAAATCAATTAAATTTCAACGACACCCCCTGCTGCCTGTAGCCGTGCTCGGGCACGCCGAAAGGCTTGAGCTGCTTGAATCTGAGCTTGCTTGGAGTCGCTTTGAGCTGCTTTTGCCACCGCCGCCTGAGCTTCGCTAAATTCCCGTTTGGCTGTCTCTAGGTCAATGGTGTCGCCCCGCTCAGCCGCATTCACCAAAACCGTGACTTCGTTATTTTCCACCTCGGCAAAGCCCCCCATCAGGGCGATCGCCACCCACTCTCGCTCTTGGCGAACCCGCATCACCCCAGTTTCCAGCGCCGTCAGCAGGGGCGCATGATTTGAGAGAATGCCCAGTTGGCCCGTTGTACTGGGTAGAATCACTTCTTCTGCTGGGGCATCCCAAACGGTTTTATCGGGTGCAATCACCCGCACGGTCATCACCATAGCCTTTCCCTTCTTAAGTCATAATTCTTAATTCTTAGGGTGGGAAGCCCCACCCCACTGTTGCCGACCAATCGTTACTTGCCTAAGCTTTGAGTTTTTCAGCTTTGGCTTTGGCTTCTTCGATGTTGCCCACCATATAGAAGGCTTGCTCTGGCAGATCATCTAGCTCCCCGCTGAGGATCATCTGGAAGCCTTTGATGGTCTCTTCGAGGGTGACATACTTGCCGGGGGCACCGGTGAACACTTCTGCCACAAAGAACGGCTGCGATAGGAACCGCTCTACTTTCCGTGCCCGTGCCACCGTCAGGCGGTCTTCTTCGGAGAGTTCATCTAACCCCAAAATGGCAATGATGTCTTGGAGTTCCTTGTAGCGTTGCAGCGTGGCTTGCACCGCTCGGGCAGTTTGGTAGTGCTCAGATCCGACAATATCGGGCTGCAACATGTTCGAGGTGGAGCCGAGTGGATCCACGGCGGGGKAAATCCCTTTAGCGGCTAACCCCCGCGAGAGCACGGTGGTACCGTCAAGGTGGGCAAAGGTCGTAGCCGGAGCAGGGTCAGTCAAGTCGTCCGCGGGCACATACACTGCTTGGATGGAGGTAATAGAGCCTTCCATGGTCGAGGTAATCCGCTCCTGGAGCGCCCCCACATCGGTGCCTAGGGTAGGCTGATACCCCACTGCCGAGGGCATCCGACCCAAGAGGGCTGACACTTCCGAGCCAGCTTGGACAAAGCGGAAAATATTATCAACAAAGAGCAGCACATCCTGCTTGTTCACATCGCGGAAGTATTCCGCCATGGTCAACCCAGATAAGCCCACCCGCATCCGTGCCCCGGGCGGCTCGTTCATCTGGCCATAGACCAAGGCAATTTTCGATTTGCTGGGATCGTCTTTATCAATGACTCCCGATTCAATCATTTCGTTGTAGAGGTCGTTGCCTTCGCGGGTGCGCTCGCCCACCCCGGCAAACACTGAAACGCCGCCGTGTTGGGTGGCAATGTTGTTGATCAGTTCCATCATGATGACAGTTTTGCCCACACCCGCACCGCCAAACAGGCCAATTTTACCGCCACGGCGATAGGGAGTCAGCAGATCGATCACCTTGATGCCGGTTTCAAAGACCGAGGGCTTCGTTTCCAGTTCTGTAAAGCTAGGGGCAGGACGGTGAATCGGCAAGGTTTCACTGATGCTGACCTCCCCTTTTTCATCGACGGGTTCCCCCAACACATTAAAGATGCGGCCAAGGGTGGCGGTGCCAACGGGAACGCTAATGGGGGCACCGGTATCGACTGCTTCCATGCCTCGTACAAGGCCATCGGTGCTGCTCATGGCAACGGCACGGACACGATTATCGCCAAGGAGTTGCTGCACTTCGCAGGTGACGGCAACGTCCAATCCCGCTGCGTTTTTCCCTTGAATGCGGAGGGCATTATAAATGGCGGGCATTTTGCCACTGGGAAATTCAATGTCAATGACTGGCCCGATAACTTGGGTAATAAAGCCTACATTGGTTCGTTCTGCTGTTGTGACCATGGACTCTGCCTACTGTCTTGGTAAGTTCATTTTTTGTAACTGGCGATCGCTTCAGGCCATCATCTGTGAGCGAAAGGGTTCACACATGAGAGCGGACGATCAAACCTAAATGGAGAATGACGCTGTGCCCGCAAAAGCACCACAATACAACGTACCACTAATGGGGCAACAGGGGGCTAGCCAACGGCTTCGATTTCGTCTTCAAAAAACCATGTACTGGAGCGATCATCAAAGGTGACCACCACCCCGACTCCACTGCCGTCAGTCATCTTAAAGCCCGTGACTTGACCGACTTGACCCAGTTTTTTGAGCACTTCTTGGGCGACGCGATCGCGAATCCGGCAGACGCGCACTTTTTGCCCCACGTCCATAGCAACTCCCAAAGTTTGTATAATCCTTGAAAATCGTACCAAGAAACGGTCGCGTTAACACAGGTTTACATTATGGGTCGTCTGCGGGTTGGGTTACTATTTGGCGGTCGCTCGCGGGAGCACGAGGTCTCGGTTGTATCGGCGGCGGCAATTGCCCAAGCCTTTGCCGATCCTCTCAATGGCGATCGCTATGAGGTGGTGCCCATTTATATTCAAAAAGATGGTCGTTGGCGGTGTACCGAAACCGTCAGTGCGCCAGCATCTTCTCTAGATAATCAATCCCTGTGGTCATTTCCGGCAGTGGCAGAAACCATTGATGTTTGGTTCCCCATTCTCCACGGCCCCAACGGTGAAGATGGCACAATTCAAGGACTGTTGGAAATGATGCAACGTCCCTACGTGGGGTCTGGGGTGGCGGCCTCCGCCATTGGCATGGATAAAATTTTAATGAAAACGTTTTTTGGAGCGGTGGGGCTACCGCAAGTGCAGTATGTGGCGATCAGCCGCTCAGAACTTTGGTCGGATCCGTGCCGCTATCGTCAGGTGTGCGATCGCATCGAAACCGAATTGGGCTACCCCTGCTTTGTCAAGCCGGCCAACCTTGGCTCATCAGTGGGCATTTCTAAAGCCAAGAATCGCCAACAGTTGACCACTGCCCTAGAAACCGCCGCCGAACTAGATCGGCGCATCATTGTGGAAGCGGGGGTAGTAGCGCGAGAACTCGAGTGTGCCGTCCTCGGCAATGATACCCCCCAAGCCTCAGTCGTGGGTGAAATCACCTACAGTAGCGAATTCTACGACTACGAAACCAAATATACGGATGGCCGAGCTGATCTGAAGATTCCGGCAGATATTCCAGCGACGGTGAGTAACACCATTCAGGACATGGCGCTGAAAGCCTTTACAGCCTTGGATGGGGCTGGTCTAGCACGGTTTGACTTTTTTTACCTCCCAGACAATGGCCAAATTTTAATTAACGAAGTCAATACCTTACCAGGGTTTACGGCACTGAGTATGTACCCGCAGTTATGGGCTGCCAGTGGCCTATCGTTTCCAGAACTGGTGCATCGGCTCGTGCAATTAGCGCTTGAGCGACACAGCCAAACCTACGTGGTTAACTGTACAGCGTAAAGAGGGAGCGAAAGTCAAACAGTCGCCGCAGCATCGCCCCAAAGGCATCAATTGCATGGGGCGCCTTGGGTTTGTGCCACCACGTCAAGCCGCCGTACAGAAGTTGGACAAGGCCACGGCTAGCGGCCTCATCAACCTCTAAAAACCGCAGATAAAGACAACTGCGCTCATCCTCCTGCCGCATCCGCACAACTGCTGCCTGAACCTTAAAGTCTTGCTCTAAAAAGGTCAGGGTTCCAGTGAGGATCGGCTGCGGGGGAACCTGCCGCCCGGCGGTTAGCAGTAGCGCTGCCCCAGTTTCCGAAAGATCGCGGGTATAGCCCCAGAACGTTTGTGACCCCAGATCAAACCGACACACGGTACAGATAGGAAAGCGATCGCTTTGACGGCGCGTCGGCTGATCAATTGCTGCTAGCACCGCAATCAAAGCAATTACGGCATTATAAACCGTCCAGGCCAGCATGACCTCTAGGCCAGCGCGCTCGTACTCCAGCGGCGGCCACACCCCAAACCAATAGCCCCCATAACGGACAAAAATCCCAAAAACCGAAGCTAGCACCAACAGGAGCAGCGGCCAGGTAAACGCCAAATTCAGATGTTTGCGATTTGAGAGGGTTCCTTTGTTCGTCACAACGCTGCCAATTTTGCCAAAGGGATTGCGTAGAATTTTTATTAACTGCACTATCCCAGGAAAGGCAAACATCACCTCATACACTTCACCCCACAGCGAAAAGTAACGCCCCTCCGTCGCCCAGCTAAAGGTTGCCAGCGTTAACAGTGTATAGGGGATAGCAAAGTAAAGATATTCCCAAAAGGTAGCTACCGTGAGAGACACCCCTGTCATCAGGCTCACAAAGGGACCCACCAGAAAACAAGCGCGAGTAAAGGGGTTAAAGTTGTACAACAGGAGCGATAGGTGACAACTGCGCTGAAACCACGACAGCGTTGACCAAATAGGTAAATCATCACCACAGAAATAGATCTGCATATTGCCTTGCAGCCAACGCAAGCGCTGCTCTAGGTGATCGCGGAAGTTACGGGGAGACTCCCCTAAGCTCAGAATTTCGTTGAGATAGACTAAGCGGTAACCGGCAATCTGCATCTTGGTGCCGGTTTGGAAGTCCTCGACAACACAGCGGGTGTAGTAGCCCCCCACCGCCTCAAGATCGCGACGGCGCACGACGTAGGAGGTACCGCAGCAGATAATAGCGTTGCCAAAATCGCGCCCGGGCTGAATAAAGCCAAAAAAGTACTCCATATCCCCCGGCATCATGAATTCAATCCCTAGGTTTTGGGCGTGGTAATCGGGGTTAAAAAAGTGTTGGGGGGTTTGCACCATGGAAATTTGGTCATTTTGAAAAAAGCCAACGGTACGGCTTAGAAAGTTTTGGAAAGGGATAAAGTCAGCATCAAAGACAGCAATAAGTTCACCGTTGGTTTGCTGGAGGGCATGGTTGAGGTTGCCTGCCTTGCGGTGTTCGTTGGTAGGGCGGGTAATGTAGTGCACCCCCAGTTGAGCGCATAGATCTGCGACTTCCGAACGGCGGCCATCATCTAGGATGTAAATGGTTTTATTGCGGTAGTTAATCCCCTGACAGGCAACAATAGTGCGGCGCAAAATGTAGGGAGGTTCGTTATAGGTGGGAATAAAGATATCAACACTGGGGCAATATTCCCCTGCAAGGACAGCCGCTTGATAGTAATTTGCCTCGCGGGAGCGCTGGCGATCGGTGAGCCATGCCGTTTGGTAAACGTAGAGCACATAGGTAATGAAATACAGAACCTCTAGCCCATAGAAGCTAATACTGGCAACGGCGCTAAACCAATGGGCAGTGTTGAGAGTCGCCAAACCGCGCCATAGCAGATAGCGAAAGCCAAACAGGATCACAATCAAGCGAATGACAAGGCGGGTAACATTATTACTGGGAATGATGTTGAGAGAGAGCGCCACCAACGCTGCAATGACTAAAGGCCACCACTGACTGAGATCATCCCGTGGCAGTTGCAGCAGTTCGGGCAGGGGTCGTAACTGATCAGGATTAACCAGCCCAATGGGAAATAGGGTTGGCTGCCAGACCGTGGCCAACAGCACCGCCACGAGGGTCAGCACACTCAAAACCAGAAAGCCCCATACCCACGGTGACACCAGTTGCGGGGGGGACGCTGGTCTTGAGTGCGGTTCTTGAGTCATGGGTTAGCTACAAAGCTAGGCAATGGTTGGCATTTGCAGGCGGGCAAAAATCATCCGACCGGCAGAGGTTTGCAGGGCACTGGTGACCACCACTGACAACTGATCGCCAATGTGATCAACGCCCTCTTCGACCACCACCATGGTGCCGTCTTCTAGGTAGCCAATCCCTTGAGCGGGTTCCTTGCCCTCTTTGAGAATTTTCAGTTCCAGCGTATCTCCGGGTAAGTAGATGGGGCGTAGGGCTTGAGCCAGTTCGTTGACGTTAAAGACATCAACTTTTTGGAAGCGAGCTACTTTGTTAAGGTTAAAGTCGTTGGTGACAAGGGTGCCGTTAATTTCTTGGCATAGGCGCACCAGTTTGGCATCCACCGTGGTCAAGTCTGGGTAGTCTGCGGAGTGAATGACAATGCGATCGCCTAGGTTAGCTTGGATGCGGTTCAGTACATCTAGGCCGCGGCGACCCCGACTGCGCTTTTGATCATTGGCGGCATCGGCAATCAGTTGCAGTTCTTGCAGCACGAACTGAGGCACAATAATTTGCCCCTCTAGCACCCCTAAGTTCAACAGAGCTTCAATGCGACCATCGATGATGCAACTGGTATCCAAGACCTTAGCACGGGCAGGTTTGATCATTCCTTCTGCCAAGAGGCTGCTTTCAACGGAGTTAGGGTTGACCAGCCGCAGTAGGGCGCGACCATGACTATCGGCCAAGGTTGTCCCGGAATAGGCAAAGACAATACTGGTGAGAACAGCCACCAAGGGTTTAATAAAGGAAAAATCCCTAGGAATCGGCAACAGAAAAATAGGAGCCAGCATCAGGTTGGCCAATAGCAACCCCACCACTAGCCCTACAGCTCGCGATAGTAAGGTATCAGCAGGGAGCTGACGAATATTGCGCTCAAGGCGATGGTAGAGGGTTTGCAATAACAGGCCAAGGGCAATGCCCACTAGCCCACCAAACCCTGCGGTGACCCACTGTAAGCCCCTAACGTTCGCAACTTGATCAAGCACCGTCGTTGGCAATAGGTCAATGCTATTGAAGCCAACGGCAATCCCCATCACCACAATAATGAGGAGTAAAAGTGTATCGAGCATCGGTTTGCTCCTGCCGTGCTGGACGATCCATAAGCCGTTACTTTATGGATTATACTTCCTTCTTCTGGGGGGCGGTTGTCAGGGCTGGCTCGCTCATGTCTAACTGCCGACTGATGCGGGTGCCAGCGCGGATGCCAACGGCCTCTGCTTGGGGACCCAAGGTGAGCCGCGCCAGTACCCCCCCCAAGGTTGCCCACAGGGTTTCTCCCACAAAGGAGCGGCTGGCCTTCAACCACCACTCCAGTACCACGTCAACGGAGGGGGGAGTGGGGTCAACAGGGGTGGGTTCGGCTATCTGGCGGCCAAGGTCTTCGCCCACCTGAGAGCCAATCATGCTGCCGAGAACTCGCCCTACGGTTTCTCCCACAGGCCCCATCACTACTTGCCCAGCGAGACCCCCGGCAATTTCCCCAGCGGTTTCGCCAATTTTATCGCCAGTGCGAACCTCTAGGGCTTTAGCAACTTGCTGGGGGGTCTGCTCAAAGGAGGTAAACTGCAATTGGCTAATTTGTTCGGTGGTGCTCATCCCCAGACGGGCACCAATCACTCCACCCACAAAGGTGCCCACTTGTACCCCCATGACGGCTCCGGCAGGCCCCATAAACACCCCCCCCSCTGTGGCACCCACCATCCCTCCCACCATATCCCCAAGGTACCCCCCCACCACAAAGCCCCCCATGGCTGTGGCTTTGTGCCCTACCTCTTCGGGTTCTAGGGCAAAGGCGCGGGTCAGGTTTTGCAGTCCTTGGTTGCCTTGGCCAACAATTTGCACATCCCCCCACAATTGAATGGCTGCCAGCAGTTGCAGGGGGGTAATCTGCTCTAGTTGATACTCAAGGGTAAGGGAAGCGGCAAGGGGATTACAGTGAACGGCTCTGATGCCTTCTAGGGTGTGGAGGTAAGCAACTAGGGAGTCTCGAAAGGCCGGCTCACGTTTTAGCTCTTGAATCCGCAGGCGGAGGCGATCGCCCGTGAGGTGCATCACTTCAGCAATCGGGGCAGTGTCAGCAGCAGCCATGGCGATTCCTCTCAGAAGGCTCTACCGTTGTTCTAGCATGTACCCAAAAGCCGTGGGGAATTCTGTCAGAATGTGAAGATGACGGCGTTGAGGTTACAAGTGCCATGTCGGTCACGGTCAAGGTTGAACATCTCAAAAAGTCCTACGGCGCGGTGACGGCGGTTGAGGATGTGTCTTTCACCGTTGAGGCAGCTGAAATTTTTGGCCTGCTTGGCCCCAATGGTTCCGGTAAAACGACGACTCTACGCTGTTTATGTACGCTCTCGCAGGCAGATGCGGGACACTTGGAAGTCTGTGGCCTCTCGGTGACCACTCAGCCTCACTTGGTGCGCCAAAAGCTGGGCTATGTGGCTCAGGAGGTGGCACTCGATAAGATTCTCACGGGTCAGGAGTTTTTAGAACTGCAAGCGGCGCTCTACCATATTCCCCGCGCCCTGATTCCCCAACGCATTGAAGCAGTGCTGGAGCGTCTGGATCTGCGGCAATGGCGCGATCGCAAGTGTGGCACCTATTCCGGGGGGATTCGCAAGCGCTTTGATCTGGCGGCGGGGTTGCTGCATCAACCCCAAGTTCTGATTTTAGATGAACCGACGGTCGGACTAGACATTGAAAGTCGGCAGGTGATCTGGGACATCTTGCGGGAACTTAAAGCCGAAGGGTTAACGATTATCCTCACCAGTCATTACCTTGAAGAGGTGGATCTCCTCAGCGATCGCCTTGCCATTCTTGATAGGGGGCGGGTGATTGCCAGTGGCTCCCCTGCTGACCTCAAGGCTAACCTTGGGGGCGATCGCATCACGGTGCGGATACGGGAGTTTACCCCCTACAGCGAAGCCCAGACAACCCAAGCGTTACTGATGCAATTGCCCTGCGTAAAATCCGTCGTCATTAACCGTAACCAAGGCAATTCCCTAAACTTGGTTGTGACGGAGGCTGCGGTTGCCCTAGCGGAGATTCAAGCCGCCCTAGAAACAGCAATGCTTCCCATCTTTAGCTTGGCGCAATCCCGCCCGAGCTTGGATGATGTTTACCTAGCTGCCACTGGCCAAACCCTACTGGATGCTGATCTGGCGGCCAGTGCTCAGCGAGATAGCAAACAGCTTAAAAAGGAGGCCATGCAGCGCTGAGGATTCCTTAATGATGGCTATCGCACCCCCCGTTGGTGAGTTCGTCGCCGTAGTTGTCGTAGTCGTCGTCCCCCTCAACCAACTCTGGTTCCTCAAGGACTGGGCTGAGCAGGACGGCCATTTCTGCCTCGTGGTGGGTCAACCACTGCCCCTGGGTACGCAGCCAGCGGGGGGCATTGAGGTAGCGGGCAAAATACCATGGCGGGGCAGTCGGCTGGGTGATCTCCGCTTGAACCCGCACGGTCTCTCCGGGGTAGTAGGCATCCTCGGAGTCAACGTCTAGCCATACTTTTTGGCCAATAATATCTTGGGGAAGCATCATAATTTGTGATTCCTCGAGGAACCTCACTCTACCTTAATTGTATAAGTTGTAGCGGATTTCAGAAATTTTTGCAGCGCCTTCTGATGTTTATGCATAGCGACTCAGCCAAGCGATCGCCTCCCGTAACCATGCTTCAGGATCACTCGTTTGGGCAAGGCTCGTGGTTTGGCCTACGGCAATGAGTGCCTCTTGAATCTCGCGATCGCTATAGCCCAAGGCCAGTAAGGTTAGTTCTAGCTCCTCCTGTAGAGAGGCTGTGGGCACCCCAGCGGGGGCAGTGTGCTGTCGCCATGCTGCCAAGGAGGCTTTTAGCTCAAGGGCAATCCGCTCAGCGGTTTTTTGGCCAACCCCCGGAGTGCGGCTCAGCCGCTGGGTATTGCCACTCACAATGGCCTGCACTAAATCCGGCAGGGGAAGCGTATCCAACAGGGCAAGCGCAAGTTGGGGCCCCACCCCATTCACCCGAATTAACCGTGAAAACATCTCCCGCTCTGCGGCACTGCCAAAGCCGTACAAACTTAGCTGATCGTCACGGACAATCAGATGGGTAAAAATTTGCACCACTTTACTGCTGGGAGGGTAGGCTCTGAGGAGATGGGAGGTCACACTCAGGCGGTAGCCAATTCCCTGAACCTCCAGCACCAAAAAAGAGCGGTTTGAGCCATCTTGCTGCTGGTCAACGACACAACCTTTGAGGTAAGCAAACACGGTTACTATGCCCAGTCCAGTGCTAGTTTAGTAATAGTTTTTAACCGTTTCAGCGAGCAACGTCGTTGCCATCGTCAGCTCGTTCAGCTATAGTATAGACAGTTCGGGCTATCAATCCCCCGCATAGCCCTACTGAAATCCCCGAAAAGGTAAGTTACACCGAAAGGGTAATGCTCAAATCAAAGATCCTGCAGCCGTCGCTTCAGAAAATGGTATGGATGTCTTTGATGCCGAAGGGATTTTTTCCAAATTTTCGCAAACGTCTGCGTCAAGCTCTCTGCTTGGCTGCGAGCTATAGACTGAATAGGTCAGAGCCGAGTCATTGCCGCACGGGCACTTGATGGCGAGCCAAATGGGCTTTGATTTCGGCGATGGTTAGTTGGCCATAGTGAAGGAGGGAAGCCAGCAGCGCTGCTTCAGCTTTGCCCTCGGTCAGGGCTGCCCGAATGTGATCACAGGTGCCCGCTCCACCGGACGCAATGACGGGGATTTCCACTTGCTCGGCAATGGCACGGGTGAGCGCCAGATCATAGCCCGCTTGAGTGCCATCGGCATCCATACTTGTGATCAGCAGTTCGCCTGCTCCTCGCTGTGCCATTTCCACTGCCCATGCCACTGCATCTAACCCTGTGGCTTCCCGTCCACCCCGTACATAGACCTGCCAGCGGGGCTGATCTGTGCCGGGCACGCGGCGAGCATCAATGGCGACCACAATACATTGGGCACCAAAGCGATCGCTGGCCTGATTCACTAAATCTGGCTGCCGCACCGCTGCGGAGTTGAGGCTGACTTTGTCGGCTCCAGCACGCAGAAGATCCTTAATCATGCTGAGGGACTGAATACCACCGCCCACAGTGAGAGGAATAAACACTTGATCCGCTGTACGGTACACCACATCAATGAGAATATTTCGTTCTTCGTGGGTTGCCGTAATATCCAGAAACACCAGTTCATCAGCTCCCGCTGCATTATAGGCTTGGGCTAGCTCCACTGGATCGCCTGCATCCCGCAGATTGACAAAATTCACTCCCTTGACGACCCGTCCAGCCTTGACATCAAGACAGGGGAGTATTCGTTTGGCAAGCATGAGTCCTCCTTAGGGTATATGCTGGGTGCAACACGACTGGCGCCTGCTCGGGTGAGTGTTGAGACTCAGCAATTGACTAGACTTTACTGTACAGTGACGCGGCGACCGCCACCGCTGACAAAAATAATGGCGCGATCCTCAGTCATTGGCTCCCAACCCACGTCAAAGCCATTGCGCCAAGCGATCGCCCGTGCGGCGCGAAAACAATCAAAACTATCGGGGCGGACAAAAAAGATCAGGGAATGGCGACTAGGGGAAAGACGACTGAGGGTTTGGCGGAAGGTGGAGGTTGAGGTATCAAGGCTGGCAACGGACTCGCCACCAAAGCGATCGCGGGGCTGAAATAGAGTTTGAATAATGGGTTGCCCCCCAAAATTGACTAAACTAAGCCGCACAGTGTAGTAGCGAGTGTTATGGGAAAAGTCCCTAAACTGCCGCTGGAGGTGCTGTGGATCTACAAATGGATTGTCATTCACCCGCCGAAAGAACTGCTGAATTGCCGCGCTGGCATTGTCTTCATCGAGGGGGATGGCTCGATTCCCGCGGCACTCAAAGAAGTAGCCCTGTTTACGGGTTTGGCGGGCAATGGGGGTGCGCACAAGGGCAGGAGACACTGCCGCCGTTAAACTGGCGAACAGACAGACGAAGATCATGACCCCCACCGTATTGGTGAGCACATCCAGAAACGAGTCAAGGTTTTGGCTGGGCTGCTGTGGCTGAGGCCGCCGTCGCGATCGTTTCATAGGCCAGTGGCTGATCGCCCCTGCTTAGGTAACCGCACAAAGACAAAATAGCTCAGGTACAGCACATAAATCACTAAGGCCACTGCGGCAAAGAAACCAAGGGTGCCCGGCCGCGCTTGGGCATGGAACATATCCTTGAACAGGAGGGGTGCTTCTAGCCACACGTGACAACTGGGGGTTGCCACCGCTCCGGGTATGAAGGCGCAGGGCAGATAAAAGGCTTGACCGACTGCTGCTAAGACACAGTAGAGCGTGACTGCCCACCGCCAACTACTAAAGACTTGACCGATTAAGTCTTGGCGATCGTTAATTTCTTCGTTGAGATCGACCCAAAACCAAAGGCTAATGGGAATGAGCACCAAGGCCATGAAACCAGTAACGTAGGCCACCGGCCACTGCGGCATCATCAGATACACCGTAATTGCTAGCAAACTCGCCACACGCCAATAAATCACTAGCAGATGGCTAATCGCCGGCACATTCTGGATGGTGGCCCACAACAGCAACAGCAGGGGCAGCACCACGGTAAAGAGCACGGCAAGGCGATAATCCATCCATACTAGCGATCGCAAAAGTTCAAGGGGCATGGCAGCCAATTTACACCACTAGGACGGTATCTATTATCTGTGATGTCCTTTGGCTGACACAAGTCGTGACCTCTTCTCGACGCTGACCTTACCCTTCGGGAAGCAAGCGGCAGCTACAACGCGGGACTTGTCACATCGGGTAGGGCTGGAAGCCCCGTACTTCAGTGCGGGGAGGAAAGCTCCTTTAGCAACTTCAGTTGTTTTAGGTTATAATTATACTGCGGACACCAGAAACGGTTGTTCAAGGCACTGGTAACGGTCGATTGGGGGTGTTGTAAACCACCCCAGAGGCTCGCGGTTGGCTTGCTAACTGCAGGGCTACTAAAAGCTCCCTGCTTTAGCTGGGAGTAGTTTACCCAACGTTGGAACCAGTGCTCAGAAGCATCAATGGCACGAGGTTGGGACGCCCTGTTTGCTGGCAACGGGGAAGATGTTACTGACGGTGTTGATGCCTAATGCTTTACTAAAGCATTTAGTCAGGTCGAAAGAGGTGATGATGTTCAGGGCTGTAAAGGCAGGATCGCCCTTGAAACGGTGTGACATGCTGGGCGGCTAACGCAGGACTAATCAAATATAGGGTAGTGCGTGTCAGCCGTTGCTGTTGGCTAACGCTGGCCATCTCTGACAACGGCACCAGCCACAACTGCTCATCGGGCCAGCCTAAGCGATAACCAATAGCCACCAAGGTGTCTGGAGGGTAGTGGGCAAGCAACTGTTGTTGTGCTCGTTGGACACAATTGGCACTCAGATAAAGGCACAGGCTAGCTTGATGAGCCGCTAAACTCGCTAATTCCTCGGCAGCAGGCACGCGAGTGCGACCGCTAGCACGGGTAAGAATAATGGTTTGCACCAGCTCTGGCAGTGTTAATTCTGCCTTCAGGCGAGCGGCAGCTAACTGATAAGCACTAATTCCGGGAACCACCTCCACCTCAATACCGGCAGCGGCTAAGCGTTGAATTTGCTCGTGAATCGCACTGTACAGACTGGGATCCCCCGATTGTAAGCGCACGACCACCTTGCCCGCTTCGACGGCACTAATCATCAGTGGCAGGATCTCTTCGAGAGTCAGTGCTGCTGTGGGGATACAAGTTGCTGTTGCTGCTGCAAATTGCAAAATACCACTCGGCACTAAGGAGTCGGCATAGACAATGACATCTGCCTGCTGGATCAGGCGCTGTCCCTTCAGGGTTAATAATTCTGGATCTCCAGGCCCAGCCCCCACAAAATAGACACCAGCCTTGGGTTGAGTACCGTTTTCAACAATCAACGTAAATACTCTCTTGAATGACGTTCTGTAACTTAAGGAATTTTATGGCCTGAGGTATGTGTTTTGTGCAGGCTATCTCATCCTTGGGTTCGAGCAACTCCAGTAACTAGCTGCGGGGACGAATCAAGTAACCACAGCGATGCTCGCCATCCACAATCCAGTGGGTGCGCTCAACGGCACAGTCTTCCAAGGCGATCGCAAACATCTGCAACTCGTGATCGCACACTGCCGGAAAGGATTGTGCCACTGCTGAAATAGCGCAATTATATTCGGTAAAGAGATAGGCGGGGGGCTGACCGACCTCATGCACCGGGTAAAATTCTGCCATGTACCCCTCCTGTTGGCGCAGTGCCACCAATCGGGCGAGGCGTTCGCAAAGGGAGCCATTCCCCATTTGTTGGCGGTAGTCTATGGCCTTGCGTCGCCATGCCACCTGCAAAACATCATGAACCTGATCAGGCCCCAGCGTGGCTGCCACCGATTCTAACAGCTCTAGGGCAAAGCCTTTAGAGCCACTGGTGTGCTGCCGCCGCTGCAATTGCCGCAGTTCCTCGCGCCCTGCTTCACTAATGGTATAGCGATACTGAGGACGACCCACTGTCCCCGACAAAACGTCGTAGGTCACCAGTTGCGCCGCTTCCATCTCCTTGAGATGACGGCGCACCGCTTGGGGGCTAATGGCCAACTGCGCCGCTAACTCTTGGGCGCTCAGGTGCCCATCCCGGAGCAGACAGTGTAAGATGTCGTGTTTTGTGTCCGATGTGAGAGTCACTGCTGTTTCAATCCTCAGATCGACCCGTTGACCAAGTCTGCGCAAGGAGAATTACCCCTAACCCTAACTAACCCTTGACTTAAACAACCATTTTATTGCTAAATTAGTCCTAGAGATAAAGCAATCCTTTTGTTGCTTAATATACTCGAAACTCTGCCCTTCTTCACCCATAGAGAACACTCGATGTCGGCAACGGTACAATCCCTCGTCAACCAGCCTTACAAATACGGCTTTGTGACTCAGATTGAGACAGATAGTATCCCTCGTGGTCTCAACGAGGATGTCATTCGTCTCATTTCCGCCAAGAAGAACGAGCCGGAGTTTATGCTTGAGTTCCGGTTGCGAGCCTATCGGCAGTGGCTCAAGATGACTGAGCCAACGTGGCCGCGGGTTAGCTATCCCCCCATTGATTATCAAGATATTGTCTATTACTCAGCACCAAAGCAAAAGGAGAAGCTCAAGAGCCTTGAGGACGTTGACCCGGTGCTGCTAGAGACGTTTGAAAAACTGGGTATTCCCCTCTCAGAGCAAAAGCGGCTGACCAATGTGGCCGTGGATGCCATTTTTGATAGCGTCTCAGTGGCCACCACCTTTCGCGAAGAGTTGGCCAAGCAGGGGGTTATTTTCTGTTCGATGTCCGAAGCGCTACAGGAGTACCCCGACCTTGTGCAGAAGTACTTGGGGAGTGTGGTACCCATTGGCGATAACTTCTATGCCGCCCTTAATTCGGCGGTATTTTCCGATGGGTCGTTTGTTTATATTCCCAAACACACCCGCTGTCCGATGGAACTGTCCACCTATTTTCGGATTAACAACGGTGAGTCAGGGCAGTTTGAGCGCACCCTCATTATTGCGGAGGAGGGAAGTTACGTCAGTTACTTGGAAGGCTGCACAGCACCAATGTTTGACACAAATCAACTCCATGCGGCGGTGGTGGAGTTGGTCGCTCTCGATAACGCTGAGATTAAATACTCAACGGTTCAGAACTGGTACGCTGGGGATGAAAATGGCAAAGGCGGCATCTACAACTTTGTGACGAAGCGCGGCCTATGCCTAGGGCGCAACGCCAAGATCTCTTGGACTCAGGTGGAAACAGGGTCTGCCATTACGTGGAAGTATCCCAGTTGTGTTCTGGTAGGGGACAATTCTGTGGGTGAGTTTTACTCGGTTGCTCTTACCAACCACTGTCAGCAGGCGGATACTGGTACGAAAATGATTCACATTGGCAAGAATACCCGCAGTACCATTGTGTCTAAGGGCATTTCGGCGGGGCGTTCTACAAACAGTTACCGTGGCTTGGTGAAAATTGGCCCAAAAGCAGCGGGAGCGCGCAACTATTCCCAGTGTGACTCGATGCTGATCGGTGATCACTCTGGTGCCAATACGTTTCCCTATATCCAAGTACAAAACTCTACCGCCCAGGTGGAGCACGAGGCCTCGACATCCAAGATCGGTGAGGATCAGCTATTCTACTTTGCCCAGCGGGGCATTTCGGCGGAGGATGCTGTCTCGATGATGATTAGTGGGTTTTGCCGCGATGTCTTTAACCAATTGCCGATGGAGTTTGCGGTGGAAGCCGATCGCCTCCTCAGCTTGAAGCTCGAAGGCAGTGTGGGCTAGGTTTCGGGTAAAATTCGCCACACTTTAATGGTGGTATCCTCACTGGCGGAGATCAGTTGGTCTTGGCCAAACACAACGCTATAAACCGAACCAGAGTGACCTTTGAGGGTGCGTAGCAGGTCGCCGGAGAGTGACCAAAGCTTGACGGTTTGATCGCCATGGCCACTGGCAATGGTGCTGCCGTCGGGGCTGACCGCAACGCTAAAGACTTGACCACTCTCAGCGGAAAACTGATGTTCGAGTTCGCCTGTGGTCAAGTTCCACACCTTAATGCCATCTTTATCGCTGCCGCTTACGAGTTGGGCGTTGTTGGGGGTAAAGGCAAGGCTATTAATGTCACTGGTGTGCCCTTCAAGGGTGCGCAGCAGCCGTTGAGCCTGTAAATCCCAAAGGCGAATCTGGGTATCGACCCCACCGGTAGCTAAAAATCGGCCATCGTTACTAATGGCAACGGTGAGCATAATGCCGCCGTGGCCGCCTAGGGTGGCAATTTCTTGGAGGGTACTCAGATTCCAGAGCTTGACGGTATGATCGTAGCTGGCACTGGCTAGGGTACGCCCATCGGGAGTGAGGGCTAGGCCATTGACAAAGTCGCGGTGACCGCTGAGGGTGTGGCGCAGTTGGCGATCGCCGGTGTTCCAAAGCTTAATGGAGTTGTCTTTACTGCCACTGATCACCGTTTGACCATCGGGTGTGATGACAAGGGCATAAATCCAGTCAGTATGACCACTGGCTTGCCCAAGTTCTGTGCCAGTTGCTAGGTTCCAAAAGTGGAGGACGCGATCGTCGCCGCCACTGACGAGTAAATCACCGCTGAGGGCAACGGCATTGACTTCATCGTTGTGCCCCCGCAGTGTCATCGCCAGTGCTACTTTTTGCCATCGTGAGGGCTGCGCTGTGGAGGGGCTGACGGGGTTATCCCCTGTCCAGCGGGTACTTAACTGCCAGTAGGCCACCCCAGCCACCGCAGCACTTAACACAAGGGTGCCCAAGAGAAGACCAATCTCAGAACTTCGTTTGTTGGTCATGGGGGGAAACCTCCAAAACGCAGGTGCTGAGCCACTCCAAAATGATCTGGTTCACTTCGGTGGGCTGCTCATCGTGGGGACAATGCCCTGCCGCAGCTAGTCTCACTAATTGTAGGTTGGCATGTACCTGCTGGAATAGGGCGGCAAGCTGGGGGGGAATGAAGCGATCCTGCTGTCCCCAAATTAATAGTAAAGGCTGTGGTATGGCTTGCAGCATGACTTTAGCACTGGTGCCGAAGCTTGGGCGGGTCATAGCCTGAATAATTTGGCTAAAGGCGCGATCGGCATGGCGATCGTAGGCAGGGGTGAGTAAAATCTCGAGCAATTCGGCATCCACACAGGTGGGGTTGGCATAGGCCAGTTGTGCCCACCGTTTGACAATAGCGGGGCGACGGACGGCATAAAACAGCCCCCGCAGCAGCCACTGGGCCGTAAAGAGCCGCTCAATGCTGTTCACAAGAGGGGCGATCGCCCGCGGGATTAGCTCATCCCGGATGGCAGGATCCGGCAAGCTGAGCATCACGACCCCTGCCGCCATTTGAGGGTAGCGGTAGGCACAGGTCAAGGCAATGAGAGCACCAATGGAATTGCCAATAAGAATGGTGGGTTTACCGATGAGGTGCTGCCAGAAGGCATGAACCTGCGCTGCCCAAAAGTCAGCACTATAGGCGGCGATCGGTTTTTCGGCGGCTCCTAGCCCCATTAAATCTAAGGCGTAGGTGGGGTGATGCGTGCCTAAGGTTCGTAAATTATGTCGCCAATGTCGTAGCGAAGCGCCAAAGCCGTGCAGCAACAACAATGGATAGTCAGATGGAACCGGCGGTTGCCAAAAGCTATAACGGCTCTGCCCCCCCCGCCAGCACCAGTCGCGCTCAATGCCGTAGCGGTAGGACGCGATCGCAGCTAGTTGTCTCATGCCCCTATCCCATCGATAATGACTTCTATGTTATGAAGTTTTGCAACGATCGACCGCAAGGAGTTTAATGTTGAGCGACGTCAGTGAAATAAACGATGCGATCGCCCCCCATGGGGGTATCTTGGTGAATCGAATTCTGTCCCCTGAACAAAAGCAGTACTGGCGCGATCGCGCCGATCAGCTACCGCGCGTGCGCCTTGACGAGCGGGCAGTGTCCGACTTAGAACTCATTGCCATTGGCGGCTTTAGCCCCTTGACAGGGTTTATGGGACAGGCGGACTACGAGCGGGTGGTTACGGAGATGTACCTAGAGAACGGCCTACCGTGGTCAATTCCCATTACCCTCTCTGTTACTGCTGAGGTCGCCGCGCCCCTAGAGCTGGGTCAGACCATCCGCCTTGACAACGCCGCCGGTGAGTTTCTTGGTATTCTCGAGCTGACCGAAAAATATACCTACGACAAACGCCACGAAGCCCGCTGTGTCTATCGTACAGAAGACGACAAACATCCGGGTGTCAACGTTGTCTATCAACAGGGAGAGGTGAATTTAGCCGGCCCCATTTGGCTCTTGGAGCGGCACCCTCACCCGCAATTTCCGAGTTACTGTATCGATCCGGTGGAGTCCCGCGCCCTGTTCCGCAGCAAAGGCTGGCGCACCATTGTGGGATTCCAAACCCGTAACCCCATTCACCGCGCCCACGAATACATCCAAAAATGCGCCCTAGAAATCGTCGATGGCCTATTTCTGCATCCCCTTGTCGGCGCAACGAAGGAAGATGACATCCCAGCGGACGTACGGATGCGCTGTTATGAAATTATGCTAGAGCACTACTATCCTCGGGATCGGGTCATTTTAGCCATTAACCCGGCTGCCATGCGTTATGCTGGCCCGCGGGAAGCGATTTTCCATGCCCTTGTTCGTAAAAATTACGGCTGTACTCACTTTATTGTGGGGCGCGACCATGCGGGGGTAGGGGACTACTATGGCACCTACGATGCCCAGCACATCTTTGATGAATTTGATCCGGCAGCTCTTGGCATTGTCCCCTTAAAATTTGAGCACGCCTTCTACTGCACCCGCACCCAGTCTATGGCCACAAGCAAAACCAGTCCTAGTAAACCAGAGGAGCGGATCCATCTGTCTGGCACTAAAGTGCGAGAAATGTTACGCCGGGGTGAACTGCCGCCTCCAGAATTTTCTCGCCCTGAGGTGGCTGCTGAACTGGCTCGGGCAATGCGACAACCGCACCTGAGCGCTCTGTGATCTAGCACAGGGGGTGGGGGACACTGCCTCCGTCTCTGACATTAGCAAAACGAGGGGGTCAAGTTGACGGCAACCTGACCCCTACAGCTGTTAGCAACGATAGTTTTTACTCAACAACTAGTGTGGACAAAATGTGGCTTTTTGTAACAACTCAGACCCCTCTTCGCATCTTAACCGATTAGGCTTGGAGTCGTGCACTCTTGGCTGTCTTTCAGCGTACTCTCTGTGTCAACGTTGACGGTACTTTAATGTGCTAGCAACTATTATTAACTGAAAGTTAGCTAAGCTTGCCTTAACCTCCCTGTTTGCAACAACGTGGGGACTTCGACAACAACCACTAAACGACAAGGCTGGACAAAGCATGAAAAGAAACAGTGATCGCGGACATGAACTACATGGGTTGAACACTACTCTCAAGACAGAACTCTCAAGATAGAGCTGAATTATCTTGCAGTAGCCTTGCTTTATCCTGAACCCAAGAGCGAGGCGGCACAAGCTCTAAGTTCACTCTTGTCGTTAACTTGTTATTTACTGTGCCTACTTTTAAGTTAGCATAGCCGTTTTGAATCTGCCAAACGTTAAGTTGAAATTAAATATCTGTTATATTCCTTAACCTATGCTGCAACATGGTGTTAACCTGCTCTTTTACGGGCTATTGCTGGTATTATTAGGCGGCTGTTGGGGCGGTAGCTATCTATTACTCCCCACGGAACCTTTGGGTGGTGGCTTGAATTCCTTGGCACGCGAAGAATCACCACAGCTTTCCTATGATGGCCGTTATCTCGTCTTTGTGAGCGATCGCCCCGGGTATCGTGCCATTTTTCTATTTGATGTAGCGCAGCGGCAACTGATCCCCTTGCCCGGCTTAAACCGCCCGGGCATTGTCCAAGATCAACCAAGTATTAGTGGTGATGGTCGCTATATTGCGTTTCGCTCAGAAGCCCGCGGCAGGTCAGATATTGTGGTGTACGATCGCCTGACGCGGCAGMAAGACATTATTACCGCCACATGGCAAGGAGAGGTACAATTTCCGGCAATTAGCGGTGATGGCCGCTTTGTGAGCTTCCAATCTGACCGTAATGGCCAATGGAATATTGAAATTTATGATCGCGGTGTACGCTCTCCGCTACCTGTGGCACCGGATAATTGAGACATTAACTAGCTTTTGCGGGGACGAGTTCCCGAAAAGGGTTGCACCCCAGTGGAGGGATAATGGTCATTGCGAGGGGTAAAGATCCGCCCAAAGGCTTCCATCAAGAACTCCATCATCCCCTGTAGTTTTTGTCGTAATGATTTCAACATAGGTCAACTCCTAAGCAAGCAATTCACGCTCTACTTTTACTATAGAAAATTGATCCCCGTTGCTGAGAAGGGCTGAGATAATTGTTGATAAGTTCCCTAAGGAAGGTATTGATATGTAAAAGAAGGTATTGATATGTAAAAGAGTATTGTGTTATGTTTCGTGCGGCTCGGCGGTAGAATAAAACAGCGGTTGTACGCTAGGAGTCCAACATTGATTGAGTGCCATCCTACATGACAAATTTGAACGTATGGGATCATCTCTCCCTTGCCCAGCAGGTTGCGCAAATGGTGGTGGTGCGAGCCAGTGGTTATCGCTACGATCGCCAGATTCAGTATCCGGCTTGGGAACCCGATGCCACCACCCTCCAGACATGGGTGCAAGAGTTAGGGGTAGGGGGTGTGATCCTTTTGGGGGGCAGTGCAGTTGAAGTGGCCGAGCGCTGTCGTCAATTGCAAGGATGGGCCAACCTACCGCTGTTGCTAGCAGCTGATATTGAAGAAGGCGTGGGTCAACGTTTTAGTGGTGCCACGGAATTCCCGCCCCCAGCGGCATTAGGGGCAATTGCGCAGCGAGATCTAAATCGCGCCATTGAACTGGCAACGGCCATGGGAGCCTCTACCGCAGCGGAAGCCCTTGCCTTGGGGCTGAACTGGGTGTTAGCGCCGGTGGTGGATGTCAATAATAATCCGGCTAATCCGGTCATTAATGTCCGCGCCTTTGCGGAAACCCCAGCCTTGGTGAGTGCCCTTGCCCAAGCCTTTATTCGTGGTGCCCGTCAGTTCCCAGTTCTCACGGCGGCGAAGCATTTTCCGGGGCATGGCGATACCGCCACCGATTCCCACTTAGAACTGCCAGTTCTCCCCCACGATCGCGATCGCCTTGACGTCATTGAATGGCCTCCCTTTCAAGCAGCCATTACCGCCGGGGTAGATAGTGTTATGAGTGCCCATGTGCTCTTACCCGCCTTGGATGCAGAGTATCCAGCCACACTCTCATCTGCCATCTTGACGGGAATTCTGCGCCAAAAGATGGGGTTTGAGGGGTTAATTGTCACCGATGCGCTGGTGATGGGGGCGATCGCCAATACCTATGGCACCGCCGCCGCTGCCGTCAAAGCCGTGGAAGCGGGTGCCGATATTTTACTGATGCCCCCAGATCCGCCTGCCGCCATTGCGGCGGTGGTAGCAGCAGTGGAGTCGGGGCGGATCTCCCCAGACAGGATTCAGGCCTCGCTGCAGCGCATCCAAAAGGCAAAAGCTCGTTTGCATAACCTAGCGATTGATTTAGACTACTGCCAGACTACGCCTGCGGTGGCCATTGCAACCGCCATCCAAGAGGAAAGCTTACAGCGCGCCGGCAAAGAACTCTTAGCGGTGCCCCTTGGGGTGAACTGCCTGATTGTGGATGATGCCCTGCGAAGCAGTTTTTTACCCCGCACCTGCCCTGCCCTCACCCTTCCCCCCCAGTGGGGCTTTCAAGAACGACTGGTCATCGATCAATTCACGCCCGTGGATGCCATTACCGCCCTAGCGGCTAAACCTACCCTTGTGCAAGTATTTAGTCGCGGCAATCCCTTTCGCGGCAACGCTGGACTCAGCACGAGCGCGATCGCCACTCTCCAGCATTTGCAACAGCAAGGGGCAGTGGCAGCGTTAGTAGTCTATGGCAGCCCCTATGTCTATAGAGAACTCACTGGTGCATTGCCAGCCAACCTGCCAAGGGTGTTTAGCTATGGTCACTCACCCGCTGCCCAAGCCATCGCCCTGCCAGCTCTTGCAGGCTAGTGGGGCAGCCTTCTGCACTGGAATGTTACATCGCAGCCACACTGAACTGGCTTGAAAGTACCCCTTGTAGAGACTCGAAGATTCCAGTATCCTGACTGCTATAGCAAATCTGGCAGAGGAGATCCCCTTAGAGCATCATGGAGATAGACATCGGCAGCAGATGTAGCAGTGCCTCAAGTCCTCCTGAGCACCAACAATGCTGTAGAGGAACGTTTACTCTGGTGGTATCTCTAGAAGAGTAACTGGGATGTCTGCCGCTGGCCTTGAAGTATTGTTCGTGCTGCTGCTCATCATTGCGAATGGCGTGTTTGCAGGGGCTGAAATTGCCGTTGTCTCCGCTCGTAAAATCCGTCTTGAACAGTTGGCAAAGCGCGGCAAACGCAAAGCTAAAGTTGCTCTGAAGCTGGCCAATGCGCCCAATAGTTTTCTCTCGGCAGTGCAAATTGGCATTACCCTCATTGGCATTCTCAGTGGTGCAGTGGGAGGGGCAACCCTTGCCCAGCGGTTAGAGGGGGCACTGGCTCCGGTGCCATGGCTGGGGCAGTACAGTCAGCCCTTGAGCATTGCCATTGTGGTAACGGGCATTACCTATCTTTCGTTGGTGATTGGCGAGCTAGTCCCCAAGCGCATTGCCATGACCTATCCCGAAGTGATTGCCTGTAACATTGCCAAGCCAATGATGTGGCTCACGAAATTGGCTGCCCCGATTGTCCATCTCCTGAGTGTATCTACCGACGGTATTCTGCAAGTGTTGGGAATTTCCACAACCGCAGAACAAACCGTCACCGAAGATGAAATTAAGGTGTTGATTGAGCAAGGCGCACAGGCGGGGTTGTTTGAAGTGGCGGAACAGGATATGGTGGCGCGCATTTTCAACCTCGGCGATCGCCCTATTCAATCCATGATGACCCCACGCACCGATATTGTCTGGTTAGATATTGAGTCCCCGATTGAGGAAATTGAAGCAGAGATTCTGGGGACGTTTCACTCCCGCTTTCCAGTGGCCGAGGAAACGATTGACCAGTGCCTTGGTATTATTTCTGCAAAGGATTTCCTAGCGGCACGGCTCACCCAGCAGGAGGTGAACCTGAAGGAACTGTTGCAGCCTGCCCTGTTTGTGCCTGAAAGTCGTCGCGCGCTTGATGTCCTCGAGTTATTTCGCCAGTCTAGTCAGCACATGGCTCTGATCACCGATGAGTACGGCGGCATTGAGGGACTAGTGACCCTGAATGACTTGATTGAAGCAATTGTCGGCAGCCTCCGCCATGAGGAAGGGGAAGAACCCCAGATTATTCAACGCGAAGATGGCTCGTGGTTGTTGGATGGCTTGCTCTCGGCCTATGAACTGAAGGAACTCCTGCGGCGAGAGACGTTGCCAGAAGAAGAGAGTGCTAATTACCACACCCTTGGGGGGTTGATTATTACCCTCTTTGGCCGTATCCCCCAATCTGGGGATTACATCGAAACCGATGGACTACGGTTTGAAGTGGTGGATATGGACGGCAACCGCGTTGATAAGGTGTTGGTGAGCGAACTGCTGGGGGAGGACGACCCACAGGATGAACAGGATCATCAGGATTAGGGCGGCAAGTTAGCGCAACTGCTCCCATACAGCTACAGTTCCCTGCGCTGTTGCGATCGCGATCGCAGTTCCCTGAACAGCCATACAGGTGATGTCGGTGCAGCCTGTGTCCCAAGCCTCCTGTAGTGTGTTAGCGGCATAGCGATACACCACCCCTTGGCGATCGCCGCGCAATATCCCACGATCGCACCACACCCCCACCCCCTTAAAGGTATCCTCCAGTGGTTCCAACTCGGCCAGTTGTGTTGGCGGGTTCACTTGCCAGTGTTGCCAGCGGCCATCCCCTAATTCAAGGAGCACTTCTGTGCCCTGGGGTGCCCAGCATAGGGTTTGTACATTGGGAATAGGCAGTTCCCACCCCGCGAGAAAACMCCCTGCCACTGCGTTAACGAAGAGAACGCTTTGGGGGGTGGCGATCGCTAGAAGTGCGGCATCCTCCGACCAGCCTATCGCTTGCGGGATGTGGCTTAATTCGTCTAACGCTACCGAGCGTTGGGGGCTATTTTTGTGCACAGCCCACTCTAGGAGTTGGCGATCGCTGCCAAAACTGCGTAGCCCTTGCCCATCCGGCGTAAACTGTATCCCTAAAACGGGTGCGGTGTGCCCCCGTAAGGTTCGCAACAGCTTGCCAGTGGCCACCTCCCACAGGTGAATCAGTGGGTCGCTCCCGGCACTAGCCAGATAGCCGCTCTCAGGGTGGGTTGCGAGATGCTTGACAACCGTTGGCTCTGCCATGGCCATACGCGGTACCCATGCTGGGGCGTGCCGACTCTGCCACACCACGTCACCTGTGTTGGCGGCAAAGGCCACCACATCGGCGCGATCGCTACCGGCGACTAGGCATCCTCGCGCCCAGCCTAAGGATCGCACAGCACTAGGTACCCCTTGAACACGCCAACGGCAACACCATCCCCCCGTCCTTAGGGGTAGGGGCTGCTTGTTGAACCATGGCCGCAGCATTGGTTCAAGCTCTTGTAGCCGCTGCAATACCGTAACAGCACTGTCAAAGCGCAGCTTTAGCGAGGGAGCTACCAGCCGATCTAAGACCTCCCCTAGGGCAGCAGGCACTTGGAACCCATTCCCGTGGCTGCGCCAGTCAACGGTCTCTGTGGTTGGATCGTAGAGCAGATGGGGCGCAATTCCCGTCAGTAAGTACAGACACGTCGCCCCCAAACTGTAGAGATCACTGGCAAACACTGCCTTCCCCATCAACTGTTCCGGTGCTGTAAAGCCCAAGCTGCCGATGCGGGTTCCCGGCAGTCCCTCTGTGCCAGTGGCGGCCAGCTTCGCAGCACCAAAGTCCACCAGCAGCAGCAAGCCATCGGAGCGCCGTTGTAGAATATTTTCTGGTTTGATGTCGCGGTGAATGACCTGCCCTTGGTGGATAAACGCTAGAACCGGGAGCAAACTCTTGAGGCACTCAAGAATTTCTAGGGGGGTAAAACACCCTTGCCGCGCTAACCGAGCCGCCAGATCCTCACCATCAATAAACTCTTGCACAATGTACTGTCGCTGCTCCTGTTGGCAGTAGGCGTAAAGATCCGGAATTTGGGGATGGGGACCCAGTTCTTCGAGGCGGTGTGCCTCTTGGGCAAATAACTCCACCGCTTTTGGCGACAGGTTCCCCCCTTCGGGATGCAATTGCTTAATGACGCAGGGCGGGTGAGAGGGCTTCTGACGATCCACCCCCAGAAACGTCCGCCCAAAGCCCCCGCGTCCTAGGAGTCGCTGTGCCACGTAGCGATTGCTTAAGGCTAAGGTTGTGCCGCAAGCAAGACAGAAATGCCCTGTATCCGGATTTTGGGGGCGCGGACATTCTGGGTTTAAGCAATAGGCCACAGGCGCTGCCGACAGATACTACGTGACACTCCCCGCTGTGGAACGGCGAGGCTTCTCTAAGTTAGGCTAGAGCAAAACCAATCTGCCCTAACTTGACCTTAGAAGGAGCTGCCACAGCCCCTCTACACACTCCACTCAAATCGATATTGAGCTTTGTGCTTACCTTTCTCATGATATTGCAGGCTCCATTACAGTCTGCATTGATAAGCCATCCTTGCGCAGTTCGGTACAGCCCTCTAAGAATTCGTTTTCCTGATGCCTTCCACCCTTCAGGTTTTTCGCCGAACGTAGGCAAGAAGTCATTATCAAAAAACGAGGCTTGAGACGTATACGATTCTTCGGTTTCGACTAATCGAATCCCGAAAATTAAACAAAGCTGCTCAATTCGTCTAAACAGCTTGTAGTGCGGAATTTGCACGAACTCCTGATTCGTTTTTGCACCCAAATTGATTTCATCTTTCTGCCCGTTGTTTCGACCGTAGATGATCGTATCGATGTCGTTTTCCAAGCAGAAGTTGACGACCCACCGTGCTGCTTTGTTGATGTAGTCTCGCACGTAGCAATTTCGCTTATGGGTAATAAGTTGGATTCGCTTCGAGGTCGCGCCCTTCATAGATGGCTTGCCATGAGTCAGAATCGATTTGAATTTGGCAACCTGCTTATTGAACCATTGGTTTCGAGATTTCAACCCTCTACCATCTAGCACAAAGGCAAGTCCAGTATTTGTCACGCCGGTCAAGAGGTTATTCAGTCCTGAGTCAAGCGCTAAAACGTTCTCAGGACACAATTTGCAGCATTGAGCAGTCTTGTCCATCGTGAAGTGAACATACTCAACAACCCACTGCCCATTCGTCGGAATGAATCGCAGTTCTCGAATCTGCACATCCTTTAATCGTTCTGGTAACGGGATGTAGAACGCATCTCTTCCAACTGCAGCTTTTCCACCGTTGCCCAAAGGAACTCGAATCAAGCCTTTCTCTACTTTCAGGGATTGCCCCGTGAATACGACCTGATACAACCCGCCTTTGGTGCGGTATCGCGGCAATTTTGGTTCATGTTCGAACTGCCCCAGTTTGAACAGTTTTGAGAGTGATTTGAAGCTTTTGAACGCCTCATTCACAGATTTCAAGACTTGCTGTGCAGCCTGAGAATGTAACAGCTTCCCGTTTTCACTCTCCTTCAGTTTTGCGTAGAGGTTGACATACTTCAGAACCTTGAACGGTTTCCGTCCTTGCGCAAAGAAGTATTGCCGAGACTCATACACGCCTTGGTTGTAGAGATTGTTGGCAAGACGCGCTAACTCAGTAAGCAACTGAGCAAGCTGCTTGTCAGGTTGAAAAATATCTTTTTGGACGGCTAAAAACATCATTGGGTTAAGATGGTATGCAGTTATTATAGATGCCGATTTACGCGAATAGCAACCGTATGAGAGAAGATGGCATACAGCTAAAATCGACTCGTCATTGCACGTATCAGCCAAGACATCACTTCGCCTGGAGAAGAATGTCAAGACTGATTCTGCTTACTGCTGTAGGCGCGGGAACCGTTCTGTATCCCCGTCGGGAACGAGCGAGGTTTTATCCGGTTCCCGAACCCTCCGGTTTCTATAAAAGCAGACCAATCGCTGCCAGTAAAATGCTGGCATGATTCAGAGACCAAATAAACTCAAGCACCACAGGAGATAGGCAACCCATACCTTCAAGAAGTGAGGCTGGGGCACCCCTTGACTTGATTGCGGTGTGTTTTGGTAGTGCAGTGTTTGCGGCATTTTTACGTCACTGATGCATCCATAAACTATCTTAACGACTTAGCTAAATCGGCGGGAAGTTCCGTACTGTATGTGTGAATTGTGTTTACTCAACGAAGATGAGTGTCGGGGGTAGGTGACACCGGACATCCCCATCCTCAGAACAGAAGCCGGATCAACGGCTGCGCTCCATTTCAAGACGATAGCGATTTTTCTTTGTAGTTTGAATCTCTTGGATCACGAGTCTGCCTTTACCTCGAATGGTGATGAGGTCGTTCACTTTGACGGCATACCGGGGGTGCTGCACAACGTGCCAGTTGACGCGCACCATACCACTGCTAATCCATTCACTTATTTTGCTGCGGGAGAGGCCAAATCCGGCTGAGGCAACGACATCGAGGCGCAGAGAGGCTTCGACGGTGGTGAGATGCTTGGTTTGCGGCGGCGCAATGGCCAATTGATCCCAAGGACAGGGGGCAACGGTTACAGCTGCCTCTAGGGCTGACTCAAAATCGATATAGGTGGCGGGGTCAAACAGAAAGTTACCGCTAATGCGCACCAAGGCTAGGGGAGGACGTTGATCGTCTAGGGATAGCTCCGCAGGGGCGATCGCCATTGCTGAATAACTTCCCACTCTGTTACACGACTAATGAGGGGCAGGGGTTGCCGTAAAAGTTTGACGAACCGGTGGGGGCATCAGCACGGAATCAGAACCCACAGGTGGAACGATTTCCTCTTGGGCAACACAGGTAGGTGGCGATGATTCCTCTTGCGTAAGCAGTTCCTCATACAGCTTACAGGTTGTCGGACTGGGATTGACCCCCAGTTCTGCTTGCAAGGTCATCATGGACTGGTGATACACCCGTAGCACACTGGCAGGATCTCCCTCCTGAGCATGGAGGCGCATCAAATGGCAATAGGCGGGTTCATAGAAGGGGGTCAAGACGTTGTAGTTGTTCGGCATAGCGAATAGCAGAGCGAACTTTGCTATCGCTAGAAAGGAGGCTGATCAGCCAACCATGCCTTGTTCCTCTGCCAAGTAACCTGCCCAAGGTGGCACTGGCGTCCCGTTCGGATACATGGCGATGGTTGAGGTGCACAAGTCCTTCAATACCTGCACACCTATAAAATTCCCGAGGTGGATCGTCGAGCAGCCTTTGTTAAGCGCTATGGCGATCGCCCTGTTGCGGCACACGCTTCCTAGTCTAAGAAGGCTAAGAACCTGAACTAGGGCGATCGGGTTTGAGCGCGGTCGCGGCAATGAGAATGCCAAGGACAGCCAGTGCCGCCATCAGGTAAAAAAGCGGTGTGTAGCTGCCTAGCGCATCCCGCAGTTGGCCACTAACTAAGGTTCCTAGCAGTGCTCCAACCCCATAGGCAGTAAAGACTAAGCCATAATTTTTGGCGTAGTCTGCAGGGTTAAAAAGGCGCAGTGTAAAGGTTGGTGCCATGGCTAGCCACGCTCCTAAAGAAAACCATAGCAACGAAAAAGCGCTCCAAAACAACCATTGATGACCTGTCTCGGCGCGAGTCATCATCACAGAGGCGGCCAACGTACAACCAAAAGTAACCATAGCTACATAGCTAGGGCGAAAGTGATCCGCAAGCCACCCCATCAAGGGACGGCTAAGACCGTTAAACACAGCGAACAGCGATACACTGGCAGCGGCTGCCGTTGGGCTTAACCCAATTACTTCTTGGGCGATCGCCCCAGAAATGCCAATACTACTAAGGCCAATAAAAGTTCCCAAGGCATAGCAACTCCATAATCCGTAGAAAGACGGACTTTTGAGCACCCGTGTGGGGTAGGAAGTCTCAACAGCAGTTGCATAAGCTGGGGCTACGCGTCCTTGCCATGCAGGCGGTGGAAACACCATCCAGAGGGCACAAACAGCAATAATGAGACCAAAGATTACCCCAAGAAGCTGGAGGGCAGTGCGAACGCCGAGTGCTTGAATCAGGCTATTGGCCAAGGGAGCCGTAATCAGAGGAGATAAGCCAAACCCCACAATGGTTGACCCCACCGCTAACCCCTTGCGATCTGGGCACCATGCAGCCACCACTGCCATGGGCACCCCATAGACGATACCCACGCCTGTACCTGCAATCACCCCATAGCTAAGGGTCAGCGTGAGGGCTGAGTTGGCCACACTGGCACCAACATATCCAAGCGCCACCAAGATGCCGCCAATAAACGTAATGACACGACTTCCCCATCGAAGTAAATAACAACCGGTAATGGGCATAAAGGTGGCATAAAACACTAGGGTAGTGGCGTAAGGTAATAAACTGGCAGTCGTATTCAGTTGTAGTTCCTGAGCTAGGGGTGCACGGAAAATGCTCCAGCTATAGACAGTGCCCAGACACAGCAGGATTAGCATCCCCATGGGAATTAGGAACCAGCGACCCCGTTGCGCAGGCAGGCCAAAAAGTTTCACAGAAGACATTGACACCTCACAAAAGAACAAGCTGAAACTCTCCCACTTTAGTGCCAGGAGGAAAGCTCTTTGGTCAACTTTAGTTGTGTTTAGTTGTGCGCTGGAACTGCCAACAACAGAAACCGCCTAGCGTTGCTGAATAGACGTATGACTTTCGGGTTTGAGTCTTTTGCCGCCCTCACCCTAGCCCTCTCCCAAAGGAGAGGGAACAAGACTCTTAGCATAACTATTTGGTATTCCGTGGCTAGGTGGTTGCCTAGAGGCCTCTCCCAATTTGGTAAGCTAGGGAATGCCCTTTAAGATCCACCGATGCTATGGCCACCTCCACTAGCTTTGATCTCGATGCCCTCAATCAACAGTTCGAGGGCGCACACCCCCGTGACATTCTGGCTTGGGCTGTGGCGGCCATTCCCCAGGGATTGGTACAAACCAGTGCGTTTAATGTCGATGATGTCATGATCACAGACTTGCTGTACCGCGAGTTGCAGCCTMCCCCCGCCGTGCCTGTGCTCTTTTTAGATACGCTCCACCACTTTCCGGAAACCCTTGAGTTTGTCCAAAAAGCTAAGGACACCTACCAGCTTGACCTGCATACCTACAAAATTCGCGAGGTGGATAGTCGAGCAGCCTTTGCTGAGCGCTATGGCGATCGCCTGTGGGAAACCAATGTAGAGCAATTCCATTACCTAACAAAAATTGAACCTTTGCAGCGGGGCCTAGCTGAACTGAACACCGTTGCTTGGATTACCGGGCGGCGCCGCGATCAGGCCGTGACCCGGGCTGACATGCCCTACGTGGAACGGGATAAAGACGGTCGCCTCAAAATCAATCCATTGGCTGCTTGGACACGCAAGCAAACTTGGGCTTACGTGGCAGAGCACCATGTCATCTACAATCCTCTGCATGATCGTGGCTATGCCAGTATTGGCGATGAACCCTTAACCACACCGGTAGGGGAAGGGGAAGACGAGCGCGCTGGCCGCTGGCGCGGCATGGGCAAAACGGAGTGTGGTATTCACATCTAGCCCTATGTACTTTCAGGATATTATTGCTACCCTGCATCAATTTTGGGCAGCTCAGGGATGCCTGATTGTGCAGCCCTACGATGTGGAAAAAGGGGCGGGCACCAAAAGCCCCCACACATTTCTGCGCGCCCTTGGCCCTGAGCCGTGGTCGGTGGCTTACGTTGAACCCTGCCGACGACCGGCAGATGGTCGCTATGGCCAAAATCCTAACCGCTATCAATACTACTATCAGTACCAAGTGCTGATTAAACCTTCTCCCGATCGCATCCAAGAGATCTATTTAGACTCCCTGCGCGCCCTTGGTATTCGCCCGGAAGATCACGATATTCGCTTTGTGGAAGACAACTGGGAAGATGCGGCAGTTGGCGCGTGGGGGGTGGGCTGGGAGGTGTGGCTAGACGGCATGGAAGTGACCCAGTTTACCTATTTTCAGCAGTGTGGCGGCCTCGATTGTCGGCCGGTTTCCATTGAAATTACCTACGGGCTGGAACGGTTGACAATGTACCTGCAGGAGGTGGATGCGATCGCCGACATTCGCTGGAATGAAACCCTTACCTATGGTGATGTTCATCTCCAGGGGGAAATTGAACAGTCCACCTATAACTTTGAAGCGGCGGATCCGGAACGCCTATTTGCGCTATTTAGTCTTTACCAGCAGGAGGCAGAGCAATTACTGGACAAGCAGTTGGTGCTACCGAGCCTAGACTACGTGCTGAAGTGTTCCCATACCTTTAACCTCTTAGATGCTCGGGGGGTGATTTCGGTGGCGGAACGCACCCGCTATATTGGCCGTATTCGTAGTTTGGCGCGACGGGTTGCCCAAGCCTATGTTCAACAACGGGAGGCCTTAGGATTTCCACTGCTCAGACAGGCTGCCGCCGCTTAACCTGCTCAGGAGAGACTCCCATGGGTCAATCGTTGCTGCGCTGGCACCCCCTAGGGCTGTGTGCCTGTTTAGTTGTGCTTTTACCGGCTTTGGCGGCGGATGTACCCCGCTTTTTGAGTCCGCGCCAGTTTTGGGGACAGTTAGTGTATCGAGTCACCCCCGTCAAACCTGAGAAAGTGGTGGCGCTCACCTTTGATGATGGTCCGTGGGGCGACTCCACCCGCAAGCTGCTCAGCATTCTCAAAGAGCATAATGTCAAAGCCACGTTTTTTGTGGTGGGTAAGCATTTACTGATGTATCCTGATCTGACTGCGGAGATTGTCAAGGCGGGGCATGCGGTGGGCAACCACAGTTGGAGCCACGCCTACACCCCTATTGCTCCAGAGGTGGCAAAACAGGAAATTGAAAATACCTCTGCCCTAATTGCTAAACAAAGTACCGCCCAAACCCGTTTATTTCGCCCTCCGGGGGGGCATCTGGAAACGGGGTTAGTGGCCTATGCCAAATCCAAGAACTATGCCATCATCATGTGGTCAGTGGATACCCACGATACTAAGCCGAATACAACCGCCGCACAGATTGTTGAGCGCACCCTAAACGACGTGAAACCCGGTGCCATTATTTTGCTCCATGATGGCGGGGGCGATCGCGCCGTTACCCGTGCAGCTCTCCCCACCCTGATTCGCCGCCTCAAAGCGCAGGGCTATCGCTTTGTCACGGTGCCGGAACTGCTGGAATTAGCTGTTAAAGCGCCGCCACCTCCCCCTCAACCGACAGTCCCACCGGAGTTCAGCCCCCCATTGCCCCAAAAGCCACCCCCAGATCCGGCGGTTAGTGAAAATCCACCGACCCAGACCCCGCCTGTTACCCCCTAGGGAGAGGATTGCTTGATACTCCCCATGCCTAAAGGCAGGGAATTCTTGAGCGAGTCCACAAAGAAACCCTCAAAGGCGTTATCCATGCACCCCTACCAACTCCCCTAAGACATACTCCCAAGGTTGTTGCTACTTTTCTGAGGATGTTAGCCGCTCCATTACAGTCGGCATTGATATACAGGTTTTGACCAGTCCTATACAACCCTCTCTTAACTCTTTTGCCTGATGCACTCCACGTTTGCCGACATGACGACACTAGTCACTACATTCCCACGGAGGAACGGCAAACCACCCTCGATTGTTAGCCCCGGGTGCAGGCTTGGCCAAAGGTGCGGCGCGGCATGGGATGTCGAAAGTGAAATAGAAAGGCATTTTGACGCAGATCCCGTGGCTCGGGGGTACGCTCCCAAAGGGTTTCATAAAAGAAAAAGGAAACGCCAAAGCCTGACTGTTGAGCTGCCTCCACCTTCGCATCTACCAGTTGAATGGGGACGGGGTTCGTGCGCAACCCCGTAAGCACGCCCACCGCCGTGGGAATTTTCGCCTGTGCTTGGAGCAGTTCCGGTTGAGCCAGTTGCTGGACAAAGCTCGGGAGATTGTAACGATAGACTTGTACTACTACTTCATCGGGAATCCCTTGAGCAACCCACTGCGGCCAGTCCTGTAGAAAACTCTGGTAAGCCGTAGGCAAGGTGGTGGGCGATACTGAGAAAATGGCATAGGGAAACTCCTGCTTCACTCGCTGGCGCAGGCTTTTGACAAAGGCGGTGAGTTTATCGGCACGCCAGCGCATCCATGCCTCATCGCGGGGGTTTGCTGGGACTGGTTTTTTAGTTTCCTGTTCGTAGAGACGGCGGGTGTAGGCATCATAGCCGAATTCCGTCGGCAGACTCAGGTGATCGTCAAACTGAATACCATCCACAGGGTACTGACGCAACACTTCTAGGACAATATTGGTGAGAAATGACTGCACTTCAGGATGTAGCGGGTTGAGCCAAGCCACCTCCCCTGCAGCAGTGAGGCGGGKGGTCTCGCCATTGACCCCTTGGGTCAGCCAATCGGGGTGGGCGATCGCCAGCTCTGAGGTTTCCGGCACCATGAAGCCAAATTCAAACCACGGAATCACTAAGAGATTGCGGCAATGGGCTTGTTCTGTGAGTTCCCGAAGAATGTCGTAGCCCTGTACCCCTTGCAGCACAAAGGGTTGAATCCCTAAATGAGTGGCCGTTGCGCTTGGAAAGCTGACATAGCCGGAATTCCAAACCACTGGATAGAGGGTATTAAAATTCAGGCGTTGCAAATCGTTGAGCGCCGCTTCGAGACGGGGGCGATCGCGCAACATGGGCATATCGTTGGCGGTTAACCACACGCCACGAATTGGTGCCATGCCCTGAGCCTGTAGGGGGAGGAGCCTCCAGCACAGACCAAGGCAAAGCAGACAGAGGAACAGCCAAAGCCGATAGCGACGACGCACCATAGGGTTACAGCGCAAGGGGGCGTAGCTGCCCTGCCTCCAGTGCCATGATTTGGGTGCAAACGCTCTGCAAGAAGGGGACATCGTGACTGATAATCATTCCTGGTGTCTCATTCTGCTGCAAAAAGGCTGTTAGGGCTTGACAACTCCGACGATCTAAAAAGGCGGTGGGTTCATCGTACAAGATGACGTGGGGGCGCATGGCCAATATACCGGCGATCGCTACCATCCGTTTTTCGCCACCCGAGAGTTGATGGGGCACGCGCTGCGCTAAATGAGTGGTCTGGGTAGCCGCTAATGCCTCTGCAACCTGCCTGTGCACCGCTGCTGGAGGGACACCTAAATTTTGCGGACCAAAGGCCACATCCTCCGCCACGGTTGCACCAATGAGTTGATCCGCAGGATTTTGCAGCACCACCCCCAACTGTGGCTGAAATTGACCGGCAACGACAGGATGGCCGCAACAGTGAATACTTCCCTGCTGCGGGGACAGCACCCCCGCACACAGCAGCAACAGGGTTGTTTTACCGCAGCCATTATCGCCAATAATCCCGAGGCGATCGCCAGCCGTAATTTGCAAATTCAGCCCTTGCAGCAACGGCTCAGCGGCAGTGTAGGCAAAATGCAAATTCCTGATCTCTAGGAGGGCAGCCACCCGAGTTACCTTGCAATGGGTTTAGAGGGTCAAGGCTTGGGGGTTTGTTTCAATTAGCTTTGCTAAATCCCGTAGAAAGGCCGCTGCATCGGCACCGTAAATCACCCGATGATCACAGGTGATATTCACCTTCATTTGCCGCTTCACCCCCAACAGACCCTCCTCGGTGGCCACGACCGTGGGTTGCGAGGCACCCACCGCCATAATTGCGCCTTGCCCAGGCGTGAGAATGGCATCAAAACTATCAACTCCAAACATCCCTAAGTTAGAGAGGCTGAAGGTACCGCTGTTGTACTCCTCGGGTTGCAGTTGCTTAGCCCGAGCGCGCTCCACAAGGTCTTTCCAAGTGCGCGAAAGGGTATAAATATCAATCTGATCGGCATTTTTCAGCACAGGAGTAATCAAACCGCCACCGGGCATGGCCACCGCCACCGCTACGTTAATGTCCTGCCGGTATTGAATCCCTTGCTCGGTATAGTACGCATTCATAATGGGGTGCTTTTGCAGCGTTAGGGCGATCGCCTTGGCCAAGAGTGCTGTCATCGTCACCCCCTTGGACTTAATCTGCTGGTAGAGCCGATCCAAGGCATCGGTGGTAATGGTGTAAGCCACATGGAAGTCTGGAATCGCCAAGCTGGCAACCATATTCCGCACGACCGCATTTTGCAGTGTGGTCAGGGGCACCAGATCCTCCTTGGCCACCACAGGGGCGGTGGGAGCAGCCATAGGCGATGAGGTCACCGCAGGCGCAACAACGGGTGCAGGTGCTGTACCGATGAGTGCTTCCACATCTGCTGCGGTAATCCGCCCCCTGGGACCTGTGCCCTTCAGGGTTTTTAGATCAATGTTATGCTCTTTCGCCAACTTGCGGGCACGGGGGGAAGCCACAACCCGCGCCGCAGGGACAGTGGCAACCGCTACAGGGGCTGAACTGGTCTGCGGGCTGCCATTACTCACGGCGGCTGCTGTGGGAGTGCTGGCCGGAGTGGCGGAGTGTGCCTTCGCTTTTGCCTCTGCAATTTCCGCTTCTGTTTCCGCCACTAAACCAATTGTGGAGCCAACAGGAGCGGTCTCACCAGCGGGCACTGTAATCACCGCCAAGTAGCCGTCATAGAACGACTCCACATCCATATCAGCCTTGTCAGATTCAACAATTAAGACCGTTTCGCCCTTGGCTACCTTATCGCCCGGGGACTTGAGCCACGAGACAATTTTGCCTTCTGTCATGGTGGAGCTTAAAGCGGGCATAAACAGTTCACGAATCATAGAGGCTGTATCCTTGTTCTTCGGCAATGATGGGTGATGACTCAAACATTAAGCTTAGGCTAGAGGGTGCCGCGAATCTCTTCAATGACACCATCGCGCATCAAAATTTCCACTTGCATTTTTTGGATCAGGTTATCCCCTTTGGTGACGTAAAAGAAATTATCGACTTGACCCTGATCGACTTCCTGCCCGTCTTCTAGGCGTTGTACTTGATCCAATTGCTGTAGGATAGTATTTTTCTGCTGCAAGAGTTGGGCTTTCTGGTTGTTGGCTTGGGCCTGTACCTCTTGGATGCGGGCATTGACTAAATCTTGGGCTTCCCCAGTTTTGCGCAGCTCGCCTATCACTTGCTGCAACTGCAAGTCTAATTGTTGAATTTGAATGTCAACTTGATTGAGTTGCGCCTGTAATTGCCGCTGGGCATCTTCTTTCCAAAGGGGGGTTACGACTGCTTTGACTGAAATTTGCCGCCGCAGGAGCAGTTTAGTGTCCATAGGATCTGTCATGTACGTCACTCAAACATGCCGTTAATCATATCGTGGTAGCGATCGCTCACGACATGTCGGCGAATTTTTAGGGTTTGGGTTAACAGGCCATTCTCTATAGTAAAGGGTTCGAGAATAAAGCGAAATGTGGCGATGCGATCATCAGGGCGGTAGCCCGGACGGTTTTGCACTTCCCGCAGCAGTTCGTGGCGGTACAGGTCTTGAACCACTTTWCTCTCAAGGGTGATGAGTTCACCGACTCCTTGGGGACTGGGGCGATCGGGAAGTTGCAGGCGGTACCCTTTGGCGGTGGCCCACTGCTCTAGGGCATCTAGATTCGGGACAATCAAGGCACCTAAGGCTTTTTGGTCTTGCCCCACTAACATAATCTGATCAATGTAGGCACTGCGCAGGCAGGCATCCTCCACCGGTTGAGGCTCAATATTTTCACCGTTGCTCAGAACAATTGTGTCTTTTTGCCACCCGGTTAGCACCAGATCGCCATTGGGCGTCAGATACCCCAGATCCCCCGTATCAAACCAGCCCTCGCTGTCTAGAACCTTGGCAGTTGCCTCAGGTTTGTTGTAGTAGCCTTTCATCACCTGCGGCCCTTTGGCCAGTACTAACCCCTTTTGGCCAAATGCCATCTGAGCTTTGGTGTCTGGGTCAACAATTTTAATGGCGGTATCGGGAATGGGGCGACCCGCCGACCCCCGCAGGTTAGCCCAATAACGCCGCGCTGTTAAGACAACGGCTGTTTCAGTGAGGCCGTAGCCAACCAAAACCTCTAGACCAATGACTTCATAAAAGGTATCCAAGTGGGGAGCCAAGGCACCCCCACCACTAATGATTTGCTTAATTTCACCGCCGGTGGCCTCACGGATTTTGCGGTACACCTTCGCTTCGCCAAGCCGGTATAGGGGCTTCAGCAGCGCTGTTTGCAGCCGTGCGACAAATTTTTCCCAGCCGGTTGGGTTGGGGTTGGTTAAACTCAGTCCCGTAAGGAGTCGCCGTTGTAGAACGTATTGGCGACCCACACTGAGGAAAAACTGCGCCAGTCGCCGCTTCTTGGCGGGGGCATCCCGCAGTTGTTTTTGCACCCCTTCGTAAAACCCTTCCCAGATGCGGGGCACGGCAATCATGTAGTGGGGTTTACAACGTTTGAGGTCATTTTTGAAGTGGCGCAAGTTGGTGTAGGTTTGGGTACAACCCGCTGCAAATAAAAAATACTCTGCCACCCGCTCGTAGGCGTGCCAGATGGGCAAAATACTCAAGGTGCGATCGCCAACATTGGGTTGCACAACAGCCCAGAGGTTCACAATCTGACTCAGCAGTCCACCGTGGGTGACCATAACCCCCTTGGGTTGACCTGTGGTGCCGGAGGTGTACATCAGGGTTGCCAGATCCGTCGGGGCGATCGCCACCGCCCGCACCGTACCGTACTGCCCTTCATTAAACACTTGGCTAAAGTTTAATAGCCGTAGGGCGAACCCCTCCAGTTCTGGGGATTCTGTACTGAGCAGCACAACCGTTCTAACCATTGTTTCCGCTAACCCCGCCTGCAACTTTTGCAGGGTGGCAAGGTTTTCCACTAACAGCAGGGTTGAGCCACTATCGCGCAAAATGTAAAGGAGTTCCTGCACTTCGGCGGTGCCACTGCGGACGACGTTAATGGCACCGGCCATCATACTCCCCTGATCGGCAATCAGCCAGCGGGGGCTATTGTCGGCAAACAGGGCAACGCGATCGCCGTGTATAACCCCTAGGGCTTGCAGTCCTGCCGCAAAGCGTTGAATGCGTTGATAGAGTTCACTGTAGGTAATGCAGGTTGCGGGATCTTCGTAGGGGGCATTGAGGGCAATCACGTCTCCATGGCGCTGTGCCAACAATGGCCAGAGTTCCGGCAGGGCTTGGAGAGTTTTGTAGGGTAAAAAGTGATCCGGTAGCGAGGCATCCCCCACTAATCCCGTCACCGGAGTATAAGTATAGGCTGCCGTCGTCATCTCCCTCCCTCCAGATGCCTCATAAAGATAATAAATCGTCAATGCCGTAGCTAACGCAGTTTCAGGAATTTCAATGCGAAACTATACATGTTGGTGTGCCTTGCTTTACTGAAGAACTATGCTGCCCTTTGTGCTTGCCTCTGCTTCCCCGGCTCGCCGTCAACTGTTGCAACAAATTGGCATCGAGCCGATTGTCCAGCCCAGCCATTTTGATGAATCAGTGATTCAGGCAACAACCCCCACAGAACTGGTGCGCCTGTTGGCACGCTGTAAAGCGGAGACCATTGCCCACACCTACCCACCCCCTGCGGTGGTTCTAGGCTGTGACTCCGTGCTGGTGATGGATGGCAACATTTATGGTAAGCCCGCTTCAGCGGCAGAGGCGATCGCCCGTTGGCAGCGAATGCGCGGTCAAACTGGCGAGCTATTAACGGGGCATGCCCTCATCGATGTAACTCACGGATACACTAGCGTTGACGTGGAAACGACCCAGGTCACCTTTGCGCAGGTGAGCGATGCGGAAATTACGGACTATGTGATGTCCGGTGAACCCTTGGCCTGTGCTGGTTGCTTTGCCTTGGATGGCCGAGGGGGAGCCTTTGTGGAAAAAATCATTGGCACCCCTAGTAACGTCATTGGCCTGAGCTTGCCCTTGCTGCGGCGGATGCTGGCTCGTATGGGGKATGCCCTGACGGATTTTCGCCCCCCATGCATCTAGACAATGCTGTCGAATTGACCTATGCTAAGAGATTGCGAGTTAAGGAACTGTCATGAACGCCCAAGACATTATTCGCTCAATTGAAGCGGAGCAACTAAAAGATGACTTGCCCGTGATTCATGTGGGCGATCGCGTCCGGGTTGGGGTGAAAATTCAAGAAGGTGGCAAAGAGCGGGTTCAGCCCTACGAGGGGGATGTCATTGCCATGCGCAATAGTGGCATCAACCGCTCTATCACGGTTCGGCGCGTTTTTCAAGGCGTGGGTGTTGAGCGGGTTTTTTTACTGCACTCACCGCGAATTGATAGTATTAAGGTAGTGCAGCGGGGTAAAGTTCGGCGGGCGAAGCTCTACTACCTGCGCAATTTGGTGGGTAAAGCAGCGCGGATCAAAGCACGATTTGATCGGCCACTTTAAATACCTTTAGTCTTGCGTCCTTAGTTCAGTTGGTAGAACGTCGGTCTCCAAAACCGGATGTCGGGGGTTCGAGTCCTCCAGGGCGCGTTAATTTTTTACGCAGGGGTATAAGCGTAAGGTAACAAGGTTCTGTAACTGCTGAGCGAGGCGATAGGCTTGCTGCTCATACAGTTCTAACGTCGTAGCGGCAGGGAGTTGCTCAATAAAGGCACGCGATCGCGGCAGGGGTAGGCCAGTAATTTTAGTAATTAAGTTGCCGATTTCTAAGGCAACTTCAGTATTGCGAGGGGCCTCTAGCCAGAGTCGCCACGATCGCCGCGGTGCTAATGCTCCCTGTTCAATCCGCCGCAGTCCTTGAATCGTTGCTAAAATCACCAAGCGATCGCCCACGGTGAGTTGGAGCATATCACTGGGTAAACATTGCTGAGTGCCCTCACCACCGAGGAGTTGTTCGTGGCGATTGTAAAACACGGGTACCACGCCGTAGCCGTAGGCAACCTCGCCGATGAGTTTGCCCACTAAGGTATCTCCGGCCGTCACAGTATAGTCAGCAATTAAAACTGTTTGTTGCTCAATTTGAAACAAGCCCAACATCGTTTCGCCAAAGGCCGCGCCAGCAAAGGCTTCGGCAGCAAGGGCATAGGCGCACAGCGGCTGAGCATGGGGCAATAAATCGTGGAGATCGCTACTGAGAATGGGGTCGTAAATGCCAACCACTAACCCTAGGGGAGGGCTTCGTGTTTCGGTGATTTGCCGCGCAATGAGAGCCGCTTCCAAGTTCAGCATTTGATCCGCCGTGGTGAGCACTATACTTTTGGCCGTCTCAAGACGGGTGTCGGAGAGTTTTTCGATGGGGCTGCCTAGGACAACGGGTAACTCTGGAAAAGCTTTGGCCTCCTCTGCGTGCTCGACTAAGAGGAGCAAGGGCTGCTGAAAGGTTTGTAGCAAGCGAACAACTGCTTCACCAATTTTGCCTAGCCCTACCACAATCACATGGTTGGCGGTGGGTAAGGGTGGCCGTGGCCGCAGAAAGTCAAAGCGAGCCTGCAGCAGTTTTTCGGCTAGCAGACCTAAAACGCCCAAAATAAAGAGTAAACTAACAATGGCAATGAGAATACAGATTAGCAACAGCCATGGCGGAATGGGATCATCCTCTAGGCCGCCAAAGACATCGCTAAACCCCCCTAGCAACAGAATAAACCCAGCGGTAAATGCCTTCTGCCAACTGATACCTTCAACGTTATAACGCAGCAACAGAGTGGTTAGCAGCCACAGGCCACTGCCAATACACAGGCCGCTAAAGATGAGTTGGCGGGAGCGATCGCCGTGAATCCACTGCCAAGACTGCCTTAAGCGCGTTGGCAAAGAGTGAACCTGCTCAATCCACCGTTGCCATTGAGACTGGGGTGGTGGAGCCGGGGGCTTGATGCTCTCTACCCGCTCAATCCAAATGGGGCGATCGCCCAGTTGCAATACCTGATCCGGTGGCCAATGGTAAAACAGACGGTTAGGGCAAAGGGGCTGAAACACTGAAGGAGAGGGATGACTGGCCTTGATAGCAATTAAGCGTTGTTGGCGTTTGTGGAAGCGATAGGTAGGAAATCCGTAGAAGCGATCCGCTGGGGTGGCAATCTGATGCTGTAACACCCGAAATTGCTGCCCCTCGATCGTAAACGCTGCCAGAATCTCGTCTTCAAGGGCAGCAAGGGCAAAGGCAGGTGCAGGGAGCTCCGTGGGGTTCAATGCCACAAAGCTACCTAACTTTTGCTGGAGTAGCGCATTCAGGTTATCCCGACCAGAGCGAACGACTAAATGCACCGTCGGATTCAATCGCCGCGCCACAATGGCGGTGGCAATATTCGTGGCCTCATCGCTGGTCACGGCCAACAGCGCACGGCACTGATCAATGCCCGCTGCGCGGAGCACCTCGTCTTGGCGGCAATCACCCGTCAGGATAGTATCGCGCAACCGCTCGCGCAGATGGGGAATATCCCATTCAATGGTTGCGTGACGCTCAACCGCACAAACCTCAATGGCGAGGCGATCGCCCGCAAACTGCAACAAACTCTGAATGCAAAACTGCCCTAGGGTACCCAAACCACAGACAATAAAGCGATCTGGTGGCACGGCTGCTGCCATTTGAGCAGGGGGAGCTGATGCTTCTGTAGCAGAGGTCGCTGACCACGCCTGAGCCCAGTAGGGAAAAGGCTGGCTAGGTGCAGCCACAACAATCCCCAGAGACGTGATGCTAGACTCCGACCACTGCCCCCAAACGCGATCGCCCCATGCCCGAATCGCCGCCAGATCTAGATTTAGCCCCTCAATCCATACACCGAGGTGGCGATCGCCCTCATCAATGAACCACACTGCCCGCTGCCCCAACAGGTGTTGCAGTTGCTGATCGATGATCTGGGGCAAACTTGCCATAGCCCGTTTACACGCTTACATCAGCCGCGAGACCAAGTCTTGGCGATCAATCCCCTTGCCAATCACCACCAATCGCGTGTGCTGGGATTCGTGGGGCTGCCACAGGCGATCGTAGAACACCTCCAACCGCTGACCCACCCCCTGCACCACCAGTCGCATCGGCTTCCCCTCAATTGCCGCAAAGCCCTTGATGCGGTAGATGTCGGGTTCCTTTAACAGGCGCTCAAGGGACTGGCGTAAACCATTGAGGTCGCAACATCCCATCTCTAGGCAAACCGCCGCAATCTCCTCATCATGATCATGCTCCGCCTCACCATCGTGGTGGCTAGGTCGCTGCCCTAAATCCTCCTCAACCGCTGCATTAAACCCAAGAAGTAACTCTGTAGGCACCTGCCCGTGGCTAGCCGCAATGACCTTAATGCGCGAGGGCAGTTGGGCTTGCAGGCTCTCAACAAGGTGCTGAGGTTGACCTGCCGCCAGTTGATCGGTCTTGGTCAGGATCACTAAATCCGCACAGGCCAGCTGATCGTTAAAGAGTTCTTCGAGAGGCGTGTCATCGTGCTGCAGACTCTCATCTGCGGCCTTTTGGGCAAACAGTGCCTCCACATCGGCACTCACTTGTCCAGCGGCGAAGGCGAGTCCATCCACCACCGTCACCACGCCATCTACCGTGGCAGCATGGCGTACCTCTGGCCAACGAAACGCCATCACCAAGGGTTTGGGTAATGCCAAACCGGAGGTTTCAATGACAATGTGGTCAATTTGCTGCCGCCGTTGCAGCAACGCCTGCATCGTTGGCAGAAACTCATCCTGTACCGTGCAGCACAGACAGCCGTTAGTCAGCTCCCAGATCCCAGCCGTTTCAGTACAGCACGACTCTAGCAGGTCGCCATCAATCCCCACATCCCCAAACTCATTGACAATCACCGCAATCCGTCTGCCCTGGGCATGGCTGAGCAGATGACGAATCAGAGTGGTTTTGCCGCTACCTAAAAAGCCAGTAATGATCGTTACAGGAATCTTTGCCGCCATTAAAAGACCTCAACCTGTGGGTAGGCGTTGACGTGGTGTGCCCCTTCGCCACAGGTGCGCGGGGTTGGAAACAGTTTTTCCGGATTGGCGAGCCGCTTCGGATCAAAGGCTGAGCGCACCTGCTGCATGGTTTCTAGATCCGCTGGGCTGAACATTTCAGGCATGAAACAGGCTTTGTCACTACCAATGCCATGCTCGCCGGAAATACTTCCTCCCAAGCGCACACAGAGCTTGAGAATTTCCCCTCCAAGAGCTTCGACCTCAGCAAGGGCACCGGGCACGGCTTGATCGTAAAGAATCAGAGGATGCAAGTTGCCATCCCCCGCATGGAAGACGTTGGCAATGCGGTAGCCGCTGCGCTGACTCAGTTGCTCAATTTCCTTAAGAACGGTGGCTAATTGACTGCGGGGAATCACGCCATCCTGGACAAAATAGTTCGGACTCAGGCGACCAGCGGCAGCAAAGGCGGCTTTGCGGCCTTTCCAGAGGCGTAGGCGTTCCTCGGCGGCGGTAGCAATCCTGACGTGGCGCGCCCCTTGAGCATAACAAATCTGTGACACTCGCTCTTGGAGGACGGGCACTTCTGCCTCTAGGCCATCCACTTCCACCAAAAGCACCGCCCCAGCATCCCGGGGATAGCAATTGGTCGCCACTACGTCTTCAACCGCATTGATGCTGAGGTTATCCATAATTTCCATCCCAGCGGGGATAATGCCAGCACGGATAATGGCAGAGACCGTTTCCCCTGCTGCTTCAATTGTGGTGAAATCTGCCAATAGGACGGCGATCGCCTCCGCTTGCTTCAGAACCCGCAGGCGAACTTCCGTGGCAATTCCCAAGGTTCCCTCAGAGCCGACAAACACCCCCATCAGATCGTAACCGGGCATCTCTGGCACTGCCCCGCCCAGTTCAACAATCTCACCATTGGGCAAGACGACCGTTAGTCCCAAAACATGGTTAGTGGTTACGCCATATTTTAAGCAGTGAACCCCGCCAGAGTTTTCTGCGACATTGCCGCCAATGGAGCAAATAATCTGACTTGAGGGATCCGGTGCGTAGTAGTAGCCCTGATCGGCAACAGCTTGGGTAACCCAAGCGTTAATGACCCCAGGCTGGACAACAACTTGCTGATTCGCTAGATCCACGTCCAGAATTTGGTTCATGCGGGCGGTAACAATCAGGATGCCATCGGCCAGCGGTAAGGCACCACCCGATAGCCCCGTTCCTGAACCGCGAGCCACAAAGGGTACACGGTAGCGATCGCATACCTTAAGAATAGCCGCCACCTGCTCGGTAGTGGTGGGCAGAACCACTAACTTTGGCCGTTGGCGATATATGGCTAGGCCATCGCATTCATACACCAAGCTTTCCGACTCATCAGTGATTAGTCCGCTACTGCCGACAATGAGCAGCAGTTCCTCTGTAATGCGTTGCCATGGAGTGGTTTGCACCAGTGTGTTCATTGGCATCCCAGCGTTGGCTGACCCTATCTATTGTGCCAGAAGCCCCAGACATCCTCAATGAGTCTCAATGAGTGCTCTGAGGTGGCTGGCCTCGGAACGTCCCTTGCTAAGTGGCTGTGACGGGAGACATCCCCTCAAGAGCGTAAAAATTTATCACCCTTGGTTCCGCTCACTGTTAAGAGTTGCTGAATTTCTCTAAAGCTGCCAATTTTCAAGTGATACATTACAACCTATACCCCCTATACCCTCCATGTAGCGAGCTTTTAGAACATGAGCCAACACCTCACCCATCCCCTCATGCCGATCTTAGTGATTTTGAGCACTGCTTCAGCGGCATCTGCTTTGCCACGCGGTGGTTTTGGTGGTGGGCTTGGCGGAGTTCGTGCTCCATCCGTTGGTGCTGAGCGCAACTTCAGTAATCGTTTTGTAGATGTTCACCCCACTGCCAACTGGGATAACCGCGTCAACACGATTGATCCAGACGATGCGCAACGGTCACTGCTTGCTGTTAACTACGCCTTTGCGCATATCACTGACGTGGTCTAACTGACTGTGCCCGTCGCTATCGGGGTTATAGAGGCGCCAATCAATCACCCAGAACTGTCCAGTTGGCCTGTTACACACAAGCCCAGTCTCGATCGCCAGCACTCGTTCCTCTGTCGGTTACTGCATTAGACTAGAAACTGCTCCCAACCATCCCCAAACTGAAAACACATCGTTGGAAAAATCGCTTCCAGATTTGGATCCGGTCGCGGAATCACTGTTGAAGACAGATACAGAGTTTTCTCCTTAGGGCTTTCGGCAGGAATCCGTTTGGCTGCTTCTACMCCAGCCGCAACCGCAATTTGCACCTCTGACACATCGCCACGAACAATAATTGTCAGCCGCGCCCCACTCACACGCTCATACCCTACAAGGGTGACCCGGGCAGCCTTGACCATCACATCAGCAACAGCCAACGCGGGAGGATGACCTAGCACTTCCACCATCCCAACGGCAATGGGCATGAATGCAGCTCCTACACAAAAAAGACGGTTACACTCGCTTGTGAGGTGCCTGACCCCAAGACTAGGCCAGCCTCGTCAGGTATTAAGGGGATGGACTGAACGAGACGCCCCCTCTTATACGTGCGATGTCTTAGGGTTTAGGCGCGGCAGTGTAAGCTCAGCATACCATTTCCTCTGTACCCACACAATCTGCCAAGACGTGTCCCCTCAGCCCCATAATGAACTAAGGTTAGCAATTTGTGGTTTAACGATGAGATATTTGCATCTAAGCACACTCTTTCCACGGCTAGTTGCATTGCTGGCAGTTATATTCCTCGTGAGTTGTGCCTCTCTCTCTTCGGTTGCTGACACTAGTTCGATTCCTGGAGCACAAAGTAATACATCTATGGCAAATTTACCTCGACTGAATGGTGATGCCACCGTAGTGATCACCGTTAATGATCGCCCAATTACCATTCAGGTCAATGGTGCCGCAGCACCCATTACGGCTGGCAACTTCGTTGATCTTGTCAATCGCGGTGTTTACGATGGCACTGTGTTTCACCGCGTGGTGCGCGAGCCACAGCCGTTTGTGGTGCAAGGGGGAGACCCGCAAAGCACTGATCCGACTGTGTCACCCCAACTGTACGGCACTGGCTCATTTATTGATCCAAAGACAAATCGCCCCCGTTACATTCCCCTTGAAATTTTAGGCAAAGGCAGTAGCACTCCTACCTATAGTCAGGCAGGCAAGGTATCACCGCAACTCAATCACACCCGCGGCGCAGTGGCGATGGCGCGATCGCAATTGCCGGATTCCGCCTCGGCGCAATTTTACATTGCGCTGCAACAACTCGATTTTCTGGATGGCAACTATGCTGTCTTTGGTTATGTTACAGAGGGGATGGATGTGGTGGACAGTATCCAAATGGGCGATCGCATCCAGTCTGCTAAAGTCGTGGCGGGGCTGGAGCATCTACAGCAGCCATAAGCGATCGCCGGCGAAAGCGTTGGCGGAGGGTGGGCAACAGCCGCAAGCAAAGGCTATAGGTGAGCAAGCCAGCAACAACCCCCACCCAAACACTGCCAAACATCAGAATAGTAGCCATTTGTCCCCCCTGCTCAAGCACTGATGCCCAAGAGTCCACGCCTGTTAACACTAGGGATGGCTGACCCAACAGCCACCAGCCCACTTGAAAGTTGAACCAAAACAGGGGCACATAGGTAAAGGGATTACTGACCCAAGTTGCAAGTGCTGCGAGGGGCTTGTTCCCCCGCAGGAGCAGTGCCAAGCCAACAGCAATAATCATTTGGCCACCAAACAGAGGCAACATACCAGCAAACACACCGGCTGCCAGCCCCCGTGCCACATGTTCAGTACTCCCATGGGAGCGCATCAGACGTAAATAGTAATAACGAACCGACCGTCGTAAGTTTTGCTGCCAGCGGAAGCGGCGTGGATGCTCAAACAAGGGCAACGGCACCATAAGGTTCTCGGTAGAGCTTGAAATGAACTAACTACCCCGCTGTGTAGGCGGTACGGGTTTACGAAACCCCACTTTCCACCATAGCAGAGAATTTCTTTCTCTTCTTGTGCCCTAGGCGCTTGATTGATCCCGTCTGCTTGCACGCCTCTGAAGTAGCGCCAAGACAGCCAAGACTACGTCCAGTTGCTGATTCGTCGCCACTGTACATTACAATCTCGTCAACAATAACCCTTAAGCCCATTTGCCGTACACTTCTGTGCTATGCTCGTAGGTAAGCGGCTTGCCAGCGCAATAGTGACACGTGTCAACGTCTTTTTCGCCCCCCTTAGTCATGACACCAATTCTCCAGCAGCACAAGGGCTGTGTGGAGACTTTTTGCTGTCTGTTATTGACAGCGTTACCACAAATGTCTTAGGATGCAAGATCCGCGTTTTAGCGATACCCTCTAGAGGATATACATGGCTAGTAACCAGACTTACACGCCACCCGCTTTTACCTTGCCAGACCTTGTCGAGATTCAGCGGGCCAGCTTCCGATGGTTTCTTGAAGAAGGGCTAATTGAAGAACTAGAGAGTTTCTCACCTATTACGGATTATACGGGCAAAATTGAGCTGCACTTCTTAGCCAAAGACTACAAACTGAAGCAGCCCAAGTATGAAGTAGATGAGGCCAAACGTCGGGATGCCACCTATTCAATGCAAATGTACGTCCCGACCCGTTTGATTAACAAAGAAAACGGCAACATTATTGATCAGGATGTCTTCATTGGGGATCTGCCCCTGATGACCGACCGTGGCACATTTATTATCAATGGTGCTGAGCGGGTCATTGTCAACCAAATTGTGCGCAGCCCCGGTGTCTATTACAAGTCTGAAACGGACAAAAATGGGCGCCGCACCTATAATGCCAGCCTTATTCCTAACCGCGGAGCATGGCTAAAATTTGAGACCGATAAAAATGACCTCCTGTGGGTGCGCATTGACAAAACCCGTAAACTATCGGCTCACGTGCTTCTCAAAGCCTTGGGCTTAAGTGACAGCGAAATTAGCGAACGGCTACGTCACCCTGAGTACTACCAAAAAACCGTTGAAAAAGAGGGTAAATTCACCGAAGAAGATGCCCTCATTGAGCTATACAAAAAACTGCGCCCCGGGGAGCCACCCACCGTTTCTGGCGGTCAGCAGTTACTTGAGTCCCGTTTCTTTGACCCCAAGCGCTACGATCTTGGCCGTGTGGGTCGCTACAAGCTCAACCGCAAGCTGCAACTGAATATCCCTGACTCGGTGCGGATTCTCACGCCAGAGGATATTTTGGCGGCCATTGACTATCTCATTAACTTGGAATTTGACCTTGGTAGTATTGACGACATTGACCACTTAGGGAACCGTCGGGTTCGCTCGGTGGGAGAACTGCTCCAGAACCAAGTGCGGGTGGGCTTGAACCGCCTCGAGCGGATTATTCGCGAACGGATGACGGTTTCCGATACCGATTCCTTGACCCCTGCTTCCTTGGTGAATCCCAAGCCCCTAGTGGCGGCAATTAAGGAGTTCTTTGGCTCCAGTCAACTGTCGCAGTTCATGGATCAAACCAATCCCCTCGCAGAGCTAACCCACAAACGGCGCTTGAGTGCCCTAGGTCCAGGTGGGCTGACACGGGAGCGCGCTGGTTTTGCGGTACGGGATATTCACCCCAGCCACTATGGTCGCATCTGCCCGATTGAAACCCCGGAAGGCCCTAACGCTGGCCTCATCGGCTCCTTGGCCACCCATGCCCGGGTCAATGAGTACGGGTTTATTGAAACGCCCTTCTATCCGGTGAAAGAGGGACGAGTCCTCAAAGATCAGCCCCCCATTTACATGACGGCAGACGAAGAGGATGATAAGCGGGTGGCACCCGGAGATGTCTCCACCGACGAAAACGGCTACATCCTTGGGGATGTGGTACCTGTGCGCTATCGCCAAGACTTTACCACCACCACACCCGATCAGGTGGACTATGTGGCAGTCTCGCCAGTGCAAATTATTTCGGTGGCCACTTCCCTGATTCCCTTCCTTGAGCACGATGACGCCAACCGCGCTCTGATGGGGTCTAACATGCAGCGGCAAGCGGTTCCCCTGCTGCGATCGCACCGTCCCTTGGTGGGTACCGGCTTGGAGGCGCAAGCTGCCCGTGACTCGGGGATGGTCATCCTCAGTCAAACGGATGGGGTCGTGACCTATGTGGATGCCAACCAAATCCGCATCAAAACCGACAACGGCGGCGAGCTAACCTACACCTTGCAAAAATACCAACGCTCCAACCAAGACACCTGTTTGAATCAACGCCCCATTGTCTTCATGGGCGATCGCGTCCGTGCAGGTCAAGTCATTGCCGATGGATCAGCCACCGAGGGAGGCGAGCTGGCCTTGGGGCAAAACATTCTTGTGGCCTACATGCCATGGGAAGGCTACAACTACGAAGATGCCATCCTCATCAGCGAGCGGTTGGTGCAGGAGGATGTCTATACCTCCATTCACATTGAAAAATACGAAATCGAGGCGCGGCAAACCAAACTTGGCCCCGAAGAAATTACCCGCGAAGTCCCCAATGTCTCAGAAGATGCCCTGCGGCAACTGGACGAAAACGGCATTATCCGCGTCGGCGCGTTTGTTGAAGCGGGGGATATTCTGGTGGGCAAAGTTACCCCCAAAGGCGAGTCGGATCAACCACCGGAGGAAAAACTGCTGCGAGCCATTTTTGGTGAAAAAGCACGGGATGTCCGGGATAACTCCCTACGGGTACCCAACGGTGAAAAAGGCCGTGTCGTTGATGTGCGCGTCTTTACCCGCGAGCAGGGAGATGAACTGCCCCCGGGCGCCAATATGGTGGTGCGGGTCTATGTGGCTCAAAAACGCAAAATCCAAGTCGGCGATAAGATGGCGGGTCGCCACGGTAACAAAGGGATTATTTCTCGAATTCTACCGGTGCAAGATATGCCCTTTTTACCAGATGGTCGCCCGGTAGATATTGTCCTCAATCCCTTGGGGGTGCCCTCGCGGATGAACGTCGGCCAAGTTTATGAGTGCTTGCTGGGCTGGGCGGGTGAATGTTTAGGGCGGCGCTTTAAGATCACCCCCTTTGACGAAATGCACGGCAAGGAAAAATCTCGCGAAACCGTGCATGCCAAACTGCAAGAAGCCAAAGAAAAAGTAGGTCAAGATTGGGTCTTTAATCCTGCGGATCCGGGCAAAATGGTGGTCTATGATGGCCGCACCGGTGAACCCTTCGATCGCCCCGTCACGGTGGGGATGGCCTACATGCTCAAGCTAGTGCACTTAGTCGATGACAAGATTCATGCCCGCTCAACTGGCCCCTACTCCCTCGTGACCCAGCAACCCCTTGGTGGCAAAGCACAGCAGGGAGGGCAACGCTTTGGCGAAATGGAAGTATGGGCACTGGAAGCCTACGGCGCCGCCTATATTCTGCAAGAACTGCTCACCGTTAAATCTGACGATATGCAGGGGCGCAATGAAGCCCTCAACGCCATCGTCAAAGGTCAATCCATTCCGCGACCGGGCACCCCAGAGTCCTTTAAGGTGCTGATGCGGGAGTTGCAATCCCTGTGTCTGGATATTTCTGTGCGTAAGTCCAGTATTCCCAGCTTTGATGACGATGGCGAGACCAAGCCAGACCCCGAAGTGGATCTGATGGTGGATGTCAGTCCACGGCGTACCCCTGTGCGTCCCACAATCGAATTTGAGTCCTTGCAAGGGGATGACTTTGAAGAAAAAGACAGTGTCACCACTCCCTAGATCAACAGCTACGTGGGGGGAGTTTTTGCCTCTCCCTTTAACCTATTTATTGCCAGAGGATTCGTGAGTTTATGCCCAGAATCGAGCAACGCTTTGACTATGTAAAAGTGTCTCTCGCCTCACCGGAACGCATTATCCAGTGGGGAGAGCGCACCTTGCCCAACGGTCAAGTCGTGGGTGAAGTCACAAAGCCAGAAACCATTAACTACCGCACCCTCAAGCCAGAAATGGACGGTCTCTTTTGTGAGCGCATTTTTGGGCCAGCAAAAGATTGGGAGTGTCACTGCGGTAAATACAAGCGCGTGCGGCATCGCGGCATTGTCTGCGAACGCTGTGGTGTGGAAGTCACGGAATCTCGGGTACGGCGGCACCGCATGGGCTACATTAAGCTGGCCGCCCCTGTGACCCATGTTTGGTATCTCAAGGGAATTCCCAGTTACATGGCCATTCTCCTTGACATTCCACTGCGGGATGTAGAGCAAATTGTTTATTTCAACTCCTATGTGGTGCTTAACCCCGGCAATCATCCCAACTTGACCTATAAGCAACTGCTCAGCGAAGACCAGTGGCAAGAGATCGAAGAGCAGATCTACAGCGAAGATTCCGAACTTGAAGATATTGAGGTCGGTATTGGTGCTGAGGCCATTCAACGTCTTTTACAGGATTTGGATCTGCCCGCAGAAGCAGAGCAATTGCGGGAAGAAATTCTTAACTGTAAAGGCCAGAAACGCGCCAAGCTCATTAAGCGCCTGCGGGTGATTGACAACTTTATTGCCACAGGAGCTAAGCCGGAGTGGATGGTGCTCACGGTCATTCCAGTGATTCCGCCGGATTTGCGCCCCATGGTGCAGTTAGATGGTGGACGCTTTGCCACCTCTGACCTCAATGATCTCTACCGGCGTGTGATTAACCGTAATAATCGCCTTGCCCGCTTGCAGGAAATTCTGGCACCAGAAATTATTGTCCGGAATGAAAAGCGGATGCTCCAGGAAGCCGTGGATGCACTGATTGACAATGGCCGCCGGGGTCGCACGGTGGTGGGTGCCAATAATCGCCCCCTCAAGTCCCTCTCCGATATTATTGAGGGCAAACAGGGACGCTTTCGTCAAAACCTGCTTGGAAAACGGGTGGACTACTCTGGTCGCTCGGTGATTGTGGTGGGGCCAAATCTGCAAATGCACCAGTGTGGCTTGCCCCGGGAAATGGCCATTGAATTATTCCAGCCCTTCGTGATTCATCGGCTGATTCGCCAGCAGATTGTCAATAACATTAAGGCCGCCAAGCGCATGATCCAGCGCAATGATCCGGTGATTTGGGATGTGCTCGAAGAAGTCATTGATGGGCATCCGGTGCTGCTGAACCGCGCCCCAACACTTCACCGCTTAGGGATTCAAGCCTTTGAGCCGATTCTGGTGGAGGGTCGGGCGATTCAACTGCATCCACTGGTGTGTCCGGCCTTTAACGCTGACTTTGACGGCGACCAGATGGCGGTTCACGTTCCCCTCTCCATTGAAGCCCAAGCGGAAGCACGGATGCTGATGTTGGCGTCTAACAATATCCTCTCGCCAGCAACGGGTAAGCCCATTATTACGCCTAGCCAAGATATGGTGCTCGGCTGCTATTACTTGACGGCGGAAAATCCAAAGCTACCGGACTATGGCGATCGCTACTATGCCAACTTTCAAGACGTTGTCATGGCCTACGAACAAGGCAAGTTACCGCTACACGCCTTTGTCTGGGTTCGCTACGACGGCGCTGTGGATGATGGCGATACCAGTGAGCCAACGGTGACCACCCACAGTGACGGCTCACGATTACTGGAGTACGCCCTGCGGCGGGTCAAGGAAGATGCCAATGGTCAACTCATTTCTCAGTACATCCGCACCACCCCCGGTCGTATTATCTACAACCAAACCATTCAAGAAGCCCTAGCCAGTTAATTTGGGAGACCCCATCACCATGACTGAGACGACCCCTGTTTTCTTTAACCGCATCATTGACAAAAAAGGATTGCGGAATTTAATTTCGTGGTCTTTCAGCCACTTTGGCACTGCCCGCACAGCGGAAATGGCTGACAAGATCAAGGATTTGGGTTTTCGCTATGCCACCCGCGCAGGTGTCTCCATCAGCGTTGATGACCTCTTGGTGCCGCCGAAAAAACAAGAGTTGCTCCAAGCTGCCGAAAAAGAAATCAAAACCGCTCAGGATCGCTACTCTCGCGGGGAAATTACCGAAGTAGAGCGCTTCCAAAAGGTCATTGACACTTGGAATACCACCAATGAAGAACTCAAAAACGAGGTGGTGCGTCACTTCCGGAATACAGATGTGCTCAATTCCGTCTATATGATGGCCTTTTCGGGAGCACGGGGAAATCTTTCCCAAGTCCGACAGTTGGTGGGGATGCGTGGTCTAATGGCTAACCCTCAAGGGGAAATCATTGACTTGCCGATTAAAACGAACTTTCGAGAAGGGTTGACGGTTACGGAGTACATTATCTCCTCCTACGGTGCCCGTAAGGGGCTGGTGGATACGGCTCTGCGCACGGCAGACTCAGGTTACCTGACGCGGCGACTGGTGGATGTTTCTCAGGATGTCATTATCCGTGAAGAGGACTGCGAGACTGAGCGCGGTATTACCCTGCGCAGTATGACTGTAGGCGACAAGGTGCTGGCTCTTGAAGATCGCTTGCTGGGGCGAGTGGCTCTTAAGGATGTGTGCCATCCAGAAACCGGTGAGGTTCTTGTAGCTAAAAATCAACCCATTTCTGCTGAATTAGCCAAAATTATTGTCAAAGCAGGCATTGAAGAGGTTGCGGTGCGATCGCCCCTGACCTGTGAAGCCACCGGCTCCGTCTGCCGTCTGTGCTACGGTTGGAGCCTCGCCCACGCGCAACTGGTGGATATGGGGGAAGCCGTCGGGATTATTGCCGCTCAGTCGATTGGGGAGCCTGGCACGCAGTTAACGATGCGCACGTTCCACACCGGCGGTGTATTTACTGGCGAAGTGGCGCGGCAAGAGCGATCTCCCTTTGCCGGAACGGTAGAGTATGGCAAAAAACTCCGCGTGCGTCCCTTCCGCACCCGCCATGGAGAGGATGCCTTCTTAGTGGAAACCTCCGGCAAGTTGAGTGTCAAAGCTGGACAGCGCAGCCAAGAGTTTGACCTTTCCCAAGGGTCAGTTCTCTTAGTCAAAGATGGCGAACAGGTGGCAGCGGGGCAATTGCTAGCGGAAGTTGCCCAGACCTCCCGCAGTGTGCGCAAGTCCACCGAAAAAGTCACCAAGGACGTGGCCTCTGACCTCGCAGGTCAAGTGAAGTTTGTCAATCTTGAGGCAGAAGAGAAGCGCGATCGCCAAGGCACAACCACTCGGGTTGCCCCCAAAGGAGGATTAATCTGGGTATTGTCCGGCGAAGTGTATAACCTTCCTCCCGGAGCCGAGCCTGTCGTCAAAAATGGCGACTCTATTCAGGCGGGGGCGGTGCTTGCGGAAACTACTGTTAAAACTGAACACGGTGGGGTTGTCCGCCTGCCAGAGCAGCAGGAAAGTAAAAGTGGCCGTGAAGTTGAAATTATTACCGCCTCGGTGATGCTGGACAAAGCCAAAGTGCTGAAGGAAACGCACCAAGGCCGCGAGCACTACATCATTGAAACGGCTGCGGGTCAACGCTTTTCCCTAAAGGCGGCTCCGGGTACAAAGGTGGCCAATGGCCAAGTTGTCGCGGAACTGATTGACGATCGCTACCATACGCCGACTGGCGGTATTCTCAAGTACGCCGACATTKAAGTGGCGAAAAAAGGGAAAGCCAAACAAGGCTACGAAGTGCTCAAGGGCGGCACACTCCTGTGGGTGCCCGAGGAAACCCACGAAGTGAACAAGGATATTTCCCTGCTGTTAGTGGAGGACAGCCAGTACGTAGAAGCGGGCACCGAAGTCGTCAAGGACATCTTCTGCCAAAACAGCGGCGTTGTGGAAGTCATCCAAAAAAATGACATTTTACGGGAAATTATCATTAAGCCTGGAGACCTCCACTTGGTGGATGATCCTGAAGCAGCACGACTGAAGCACGGCACCCTTGCCTATCCGGGAACTGAAATTTTGCCGGGGTTGGTTGCCGAGTTCCTCTGTCAAGTGGACTACCTTGAAGATAGCCCTGAAGGACCGGCAGTGCTCCTGCGCCCTGTGCAAGAGTTTAGCGTGCCTGATGAGCCATCGGTGCCTAGCCAAGATTCCAGTGATGCCTCTGGTCAATCTATTCGCCTGCGGGCAGTCCAACGCCTTCCCTATAAGCATGATGAGCGGGTCAAATCCGTCGACGGGGTCGATCTGCTGCGGACACAACTCGTCCTTGAAATTGGCAGCGAAGCACCACAGTTGGCGGCAGACATTGAAATTGTTGCTGACGAGTCCGACAGTGGGGCACAACGGCTACAACTGGTTATTTTGGAATCCTTGGTGATTCGGCGGGATGTGTCTGCTGACCAAACCCAAGGCAGCACCCTCACCTCCCTGCTAGTAAAAGACGGCGATCATATCGAGCCGGGGGCTGTCATTGCCCGTACGGCCATCAACGCCAAGCAGGCGGGGCAGGTACAGGGAATTCTCCGCAGTGGTGAGTCAGTCCGCCGTATTTTAGTCATTACCGAGGACGATCTCCTCCGCATTGATACCAACGGGAACCCCGTCAGCGTGCAGGTTGGCGATCTCTTACGTCCGGGAGATGAAATTGCCAAAGGGGTTGAGTGTCCTGAAACCGCTGCCGTCATGGAGGTTGCCAGCGATCACGTTGTGCTGCGGTTAGCACGCCCCTACCTTGTTTCACCGGGGGCAGTCTTGCAGATCGAAGACGGTGACTTGGTGCAGCGGGGAGATAACCTTGCCCTCTTGGTCTTTGAGCGGGCGAAAACCGGCGATATTATCCAAGGTCTGCCACGGATTGAGGAACTGTTGGAGGCTCGCCATCCCAAGGAAAAATGCATTCTAGCCATCCGCCCAGGCACCTGCCAAGTGACCTACAACAACGATGACACCGTTGATCTCAAGGTTATCGAAGAAGATGGTGCTATCCAAGAGTACCCAATGCTGCCGGGGCAAAACCCAATTGTCGTGGATGGGCAAAAAGTCAATGTTGGCGATCCGCTCACCGATGGCCCAATTGATCCCCATGACATCCTCTCTATTTACTTCGAATACTACAAACCCGAAGGCCTATTGAAAGCAGCCCAAATTAGCTTGGAAAAAGTTCAAGCCTTCTTAGTCAACGAAGTACAGTCGGTGTACCTTACCCAAGGGATTGAAATTTCCGACAAACACATCGAAGTGGTGGTGCGGCAAATGACCGCCAAGGTGCGCATCGATGATGCCGGAGATACCATCCTCATTGCTGGGGAAATGATGAGCCTGCGTCAAGCCGAGCAGGCCAATGAACCCATGGCGCTAACCGGCGGTGCCCCTGCCCAATACACCCCTGTTCTATTGGGCATTACCAAAGCCTCGCTGAATACCGATAGCTTCATTTCCGCCGCCAGTTTCCAAGAAACAACGCGGGTACTGACTGAAGCTGCCATTGAGGGTAAATCGGATTGGCTACGGGGTCTCAAGGAAAATGTGATTATTGGTCGTCTTATTCCGGCTGGCACGGGCTTCAATAGCTATGAAGACACTGCCAATGGCGAGGAAGAAGGTTTTGAGGAGAGTGAAGATCGCTCTGGTCGTAGCCACATCGTAACCCTTGAGCCTGAACCTGAACCAGTGCCGCGCCCTAGCGCAGACTTGAGCGAAGATGTGTTAATCGACGATGAAACGGCATCTCACGTTGTCCAGCAATTTACTGGCTCCCGTTCCAGTCGTGTGGCATCTAGCTACGACCTCGATGATGAGGATGAGCTGATCGGGGATGACCTCGATGACGATGACTTTGAGGATGATTATGAGGATGACGAAGACGACGATTGATGCTCATTCAGCCAAGCCGCCACGTCCCATCGGAGTAGGAAGCAATTCACGTGCGATCATTGTGGCTGGCAGGGTGGCGCTGATTCCAACGGCGCGAAAAACGCCCAAGCAGTGGCAGCGCTTGTAAACTGCCCTAGTGGTTCTTGCTTGTTCAAGTAATGGAGACTCCTTGCGGTGCAGGGAGTCTCAACATATTAGTAACTTCCCTAGCCGAGAGTTATAAACGAGAGTTCAGGACAAGGACGCGCAGGTAGGCTAGCCCTGCGTTGCTCAAACTGGCAATCAACACCCCCTGATTGCAACCACAAAAGAGTACACTAGGGACGATATTACTAATTTGTAAAACTTTACAATTTGTCACGCTTTCGCCATTGACAGGCGATCTTCAGGAGGTTCTATGGCACGAACAGAATCCACAATGCTGGCCTTGGGTACCCCAGCACCCGACTTTCAACTCCCCGATGTGGTGACCGGACAAACCATTTCCCTGGGTACCTTTGCCGAGAAAAAGGCGCTCTTGGTGATGTTTATCTGCCGCCATTGCCCCTATGTCAAACATGTCGAAAAGGAACTGGCTCGACTGGGACAGGACTACAAAGACAGTGACTTGGGTATTGTGGCGATCAGCGCCAATGATGCAGCCGCTTACCCAGATGATGCCCCCGACTCCCTCAAGGCCATGGCAATGGAATTGGGGTTTACCTTTCCCCTGTGCTACGACGAGAGTCAAGAAACTGCTAAGGCCTATACCGCGGCGTGCACCCCAGACTTCTTCCTCTTCGATGGCGATCGCAAACTAGTTTACCGTGGGCAATTAGACGATAGCCGCCCCCGCAACGATGCACCAGTGACCGGCAAAGACCTGCGGCAGGCAATTGACACTGTTTTAAGCGGTGGCACCCCCAGCGAAGATCAAAAACCAAGCCTGGGCTGTAATATCAAGTGGAAACCGGGGAACGAACCAGCCTACTACGGTTAACACTGGCGTTAGTTGATGAATGCTGGTTTGGGCATGATGAAATAGACAACGGTGGCACTTTTACACCAGCTTGTCAGTCATCACCCTACTGGTATTATCAATGCCAAGGGTTCTGCTGTGTTGACGCGACTAATTTTTGGGTGTGTGTAGTGAAAAAGCAACCTTCTCCCCTTTTGCCAATGCTGCCCGTTGAGGCTGCCCTAAAAACCGTGGCCATGGCCATCACGGCGGGGGCAATTGCCCTTGGCACCGTTGGTCTGACCGCTGCACGCGCCCAAGATACGCCCGCGCCACCAGCAGTCACCCCACCACCTGAGCCAACCCCTACCCCAGAAGCAGAACCTCCCGCCACTACGCCCACACCGGCAGTGCCACCGCCCTCTGTGAGCCAACCTGCCGCTGACGAACCCCAAGTTCTCATTGCTGAAGTGGTGGTGGAAGGGGCAACCCCCGAACTCGAGCAACTGGTCTATCAGGTGATCACCACCCGTCCGGGAGGCACTGCCACTCGCAGTCAACTCCAGCAGGACACCAACGCCATTTTTGCAACCGGTTTCTTTGCGGATGTCAATGCCCAGCCCAGCGACACACCTCTTGGGGTACGCATTACATTTGTGGTGCGCCCCTATCCTATTTTGCGTGCTGTTCAGGTAGCCGGGAACCAAGTCCTCAGCCAAGAGCGCGTCAGTGAAATTTTTGCCCCTCAAGTGGGTCGCAATATTAACCTGAAGCAATTGCAAGAAGGCATTGAGCAAATTAATGCCTTTTACAAAGACAATGGCTATATTTTGGGTCAGGTCGTGGGTACCCCCCAAGTGGATCCCGATGGCGTCGTCACGCTACAGGTGGCCGAAGGGGTGGTCGAAGCAGTAACCTACCGCTTTCTGAATAAAGATGGCGAACCCACACGCCAGCACACCCGAGATTTTGTCATCAGCCGCGAAATGGACACCCAGCCCGGTGTGGTTTTGAACCAAAATGTTGTCCAAGGGGATTTGCGCCGTTTATTTGAACTCGGCTTATTTGAAGATGTACAGGTTGCTCTCGAGCCTGGTCAAGACCCGCGCAAAGTTAATCTGATCCTCAACTTCAAAGAACGCAACACCGGTAGCATTTCCGCTGGGGCAGGCTATAGTTCAGCATCGGGGTTGTTTGGTACCGTAGCCTTCCAGCAAAATAACCTCTTTGGCCGCAACTGGAAGTTTAGCGTTGAGGCACAGGGGGGTACCGAAGGGGAATTCCTGTTTGATGTGAATTTTACCGATCCTTGGATTAAAGGGGATCCCTATCGCACCTCCTATACCGTTAGTGCCTTCAACCGCTTAACTGTTCCCTATACCTTTAGTAATGGCCCAATTAATGTCCCTCTGTCCAACGGTGATCTTCCCCGAATTAACCGTTTGGGGTCAGCCATCTTCTTTACTCGCCCCTTTACTAAGGATCGGGATTTGGTGCGCACCGCTTGGACTGGCTCGGTGGGGCTACAGTACCAGCGGGTCACCTCGATGGATGGGGGCTTCGTTCGCTTTGACACAGATACGTTGGGAAATTGCTTAACCTTTCCGGATAATGGGGTTTGCCGCGGCTTTAACGACCTCTTTACAGTGCAAGCAGCCATTTTGCGAGATTTACGCAATGACGTGCTGCGACCCACCAGTGGCCAAGTCATTCGCTTGGGGGTAGATCAGTCGCTGCCGCTGGGGGCAGGCAATATTTTGATGAGCCGTGTCCGTGGTAGCTACAGCTTTTATATTCCTGTGAATTTCTTGAGAATTGAGGGGCCGCAAACCCTCGCATTTAACATCCAAGCAGGGAATATCTTCGGTGATTTACCCCCCTACGAGTCCTTTACGATTGGTGGGGCAAACTCGGTGCGTGGCTGGGAAGAGGGAGCCATTGGATCGGGGCGTGCCTTTGTGCAGGGCACCGTGGAGTATCGCTTTCCCATTTTCAATATTGTGGGTGGTGCCCTATTTTTTGATGGTGCCAGTTTGCTAGGCACCCAGTCCAGTGTGCCCGGTCAACCCGGCATTGTGCGGGGCAAACCCGGTGAAGGCTTAGGCTATGGTGCAGGTCTGCGGGTCAACACTCCCTTGGGGAATGTGCGGGTGGACTTCGGCTGGAACAATGAAGGGGGAAATGCGTTTAGTTTCGGCATTGGTGAACGCTTCTAGGAGGAATGAAGATGCACACTGCACCATTGCCAACTGCGGTTGACTCGTCCTGCCAACACACCTTGGCGGCACCCCAGCACTGGTCAGGGGTTGGCTTGCACTCTGGGTGTGAGGTTAGCGTCACCCTGCAGCCAGCCCCAGCCAACAGCGGTCGCTGCTTTGTACGGGTAGATTTACCTCAGCACCCCAAGATTCCTGCCCGGATTGACCACGTACAATCGACACAATTGGCCACAGAGCTGGTAGGCGCTGGCGCAAGTGTTCGCACGGTGGAGCACTTACTCGCAGCACTGGCGATCGCCGGTGTGGACAACGTCGTCATTGAAGTGTCAGGGGCGGAAGTTCCTGTCCTCGATGGCTCAGCGCAACCATGGCTGGATGGCATACTCGCTGTGGGGCTGGCGGCACAGGAGGCACAGCGTCCCTGTGGTGCGCTCAGAGAACCCATTACCCTTTACGAGGGCGACGCCTTTGTCAGTGCTGTGCCTGCTCCCGCAACCCGGGTAAGCTACGGGATTGACTTTGCCTATGCAGCCATTGGTCGTCAGTGGTGTAGCTTTAGCCCTGCCGAGCTAGCAACAGAGATTGCCCCCGCGCGTACCTTTGGCTTTGCTGAGCAGGTGGAGTATTTGCGTGCCCAAGGCTTGATTCAAGGCGGGAGTTTAGACAATGCCCTTGTGTGCAGTGCAACAGGATGGCTCAATCCACCACTACGGTTTGCCGATGAGCCAGTGCGTCACAAGCTACTAGACTTCTGGGGAGATTTGGCTCTTTTGGGGGTTCCCCCCACTGCCCATTACGTAGCCTACAAAGCCAGCCATCACCTGCATACTCAACTGGCAAGGGCGATCGCCCCCCGTCTGTCCCCAGCTAGCACCCATTCTCGCCTATGATTTGTTTATCCCTCATTGCCAATCCGACTGTCTATGGCCACCTTGACCGAATTGCCTCCCACCTCGCCCGTCCTGAGTGTTACCGACCTGCAACAGTTACTCCCCCACCGTTATCCCTTTCTCCTTGTGGATCGGGTGATTGACTATGTCCCCCAAAAGTATGCCGTGGGGCTGAAGAACGTAACCATCAACGAACCATTTTTTCAGGGGCATTTTCCGGGTCGCCCTATTATGCCGGGGGTGTTAATTGTCGAAGCCCTTGCCCAAGTGGGGGGGGTGGTGCTGATGCAAATGGACTGGGCGAAAGATAAGCTCTCAGTCTTCGCGGGAATTGATAAGGTGCGTTTTCGGCGACCGGTTGTGCCGGGGGATCAGTTAATTCTGCGCGCAGACTTGCTCGTGGTGAAGCAGCAGCGTATCGGCAAAATGCAAGGCCGTGCTGAAGTCAATGGCCAATTGGTATGTGAAGGCGAGATGATGTTCTCCCTTGTGGACTAGTCAGAACAAATGATGCAAACGCTGATCCATCCTACTGCCGTTATTCACCCCAACGCTGAACTGGATCCTACCGTCCAAGTGGGTCCCTATGCGGTTATTGGCGAGCAGGTGCGAGTGGGGGCGCATACGCAAATTGGCGCGCACGTGATTATTGAAGGCCCAACGGATGTAGGGGTGGGAAACCGCATCTTTCCGGGGGCAGTGATTGGCACTATCTCGCAGGATCAAAAATATACTGGCGCAAACAGTGCCCTGCGGATTGGGGATTACAACACGATTCGCGAGTATGTGACCATTAACCGTGCCAATGGCGAGGGGGATGCAACGATCATTGGCAATCATAACTTGCTGTTGGCCTACGTTCATGTCGCCCACGACTGCGTCATTGAAGATCAGGTCGTGATTACCAACGCAGCCTCTATCGCTGGTCACGTCTGCATTGAATCCAAAGCCCGCATTGGTGGCATGGTGGGGATTCATCAGTTTGTCCACATTGGCCGGTTGGCGATGGTGGGAGCAATGGCACGGGTAGATCGGGATGTCCCCCCCTATATGCTTGTGGAGGGTCACCCTGCCCGGGTGCGTGCCCTCAACCAAGTGGGACTGCGGCGGTCTGGGGKGAGTGACAGTGAGATGCGAGATCTCAAAGAGGCGTTTCGTATTCTTTACCGTCGGGATTTACCCTTGACAGAGGCGATCGCCCAGTTAGGGATGCTCCCACCCTCTGAACACTTAGATCATTTGCAGCGGTTTTTAACCTATGCCCGCGAAGAAGGGCGGCGCGGCTTAACCCCCAGTGGGCGCTCCACCCTAGACTAGCTGGATGCTGTTTGCTGATCCCATGCCCGCTGTTGTCCTTGTCCATCCGCAAATTCCACCAAATACAGGTAATATTGCCCGCACCTGCGCAGCGACTCAGACCCCCTTGCACCTGATTGAGCCGTTGGGGTTTGAACTGAGCGATCGCTACCTCAAGCGTGCCGGTCTCGACTATTGGCCCTACGTGGAACTCTATTGCCACACGGGTTGGGACACCTTTTTGCAAACACATCAATCCTCCATGGGCGGGCGACTCATCGCCTTTGAACCGGCGGCGGAAACCCTCTACTGGGATTTTCGGTTTGCTCCCACCGATTGGCTGGTGTTTGGCAGCGAACCCGATGGCATTCCTGAAGCCGTCTTGCAGACCTGCGATGCCTATCTCACGATTCCCATGTGGCAATCTGCCGTGCGAAGCTTAAACCTCTCTGCCTCGGTGGCGATCGCCTTGATGGAAGCCTACCGCCAACTCCATCAGCACCACGCAGGGAATTTCCCCCCCAAGTCGCTACACTAATCCTTGAGTCCTCATATCTATAGAAAATACCCCATGACCAACTCTCCTACCCCAGATGCCAAGCCGAGCTACGTCAAATTAGCCATGCGCAATATGGTACGCAAGGGCGGTAAATCTCTGACCCACTTTGCCCTTACGAGCTTGGGGTTACTGGCAGTGCTCGTCAGCTTATCCTATCTCACCCGCTAAGCATGAGCGTAACCGTCTATGTAGAAGTGCATCAGCCCCTGCCGGGGATTGATCTGGCGGCATTGCCTTGGCAGCAGTGGCTACAGATATGGCTACACATGGTGGAACCCGCGAGTGCCCGCAGCTATGAACTAACACTGCGCTTTACATCGGATCAAGCAATTCAACGCCTCAACCACCAGTTTCGCCATCGCGACCAACCCACCGATGTTCTGGCCTTTGCCACAAGGGATGAGGGGGTATCCCTCGCCCCTGGGGAACCTGAGTACCTCGGAGATGTCATTATTTCTGTGGAGACTGCTATCCAACAGGCTCAGGTAGGTCAGCMCCCGCCACTTAGCGAAGTGGCATGGTTGGCCTCTCATGGTTTGTTACACCTCTTAGGCTGGGATCACCCAGATGCAACACAGTTAGCAGCCATGCTGGCACAACAAGCGCAGTGCTTGCAGGCAGTGGGTTTAGCGCCTCCACCCTTGATCTTCTCTGGAGATTACGTTCATGATGATCAAACGAAAGGGGGATGAGTGTGCTTAAATAGTTAGCGTTTACATAGCAGGTTTTTAACTTTTTTTTGTTAGGGTGTGTGAACTATGGCCTGTTTCCCTGTTGTCCTAGAGAGCATCCTAGAGTGAGAGGGGTATGGTGAGTACCTCTGTCAGCTTCTGTTCTTGCTGCCATAGGCTGTGGGGTTGGTTTCTTTAGCACCGGTGTGATGGATAAGGGTATGACACAAAAATTACTTGCGGCCTACGCAGAAAAAACGAGTGGAACACTACACCTGCGACAGCGCTCCTATCGGGTGGCTACGTCTTTAATGAGTAGTTTCCGCTATGCGTGGGCAGGGGTGCAGTATGCATTCCAAACTCAGCGGAATTTCCGGATTCACACCGCTATTGCCGTGACGGCGATCGCCCTTGGTAGCCTTCTAAGGTTGTCACCGGTGGAACTGGCAGTCATTATCCTCACAATTGCCGTTGTGATGGGCTTAGAACTCATCAATACCGCCCTAGAGGCAGTGGTGGATCTCACGGTTGGCAAGGAGTACCATGACCTCGCCCGTATTGCCAAAGACTGTGCTGCAGGTGCTGTCCTTGTGGGCGCTACCGCCGCACTAGCGGTTGCCGCCGCCTTAATTTTACCGCCCTTGGTCTATCCTGTTTTGGGAACGCTGTTTTAGGGTTGAACTCTCGTTGACATCCTCCCCGCCATAAGCAGCGGGGATTCCCAAGCCTCACGACTTAGGTTTCTGCTTCTTTCCATTGCTGGACTTGCGCAACTGCCCTTTGAGCGTGTGCTCATCAGGTCTTACGTTAGCTCCACAGACTGACACCGTGTGTCCCACGGCCAACATGTTTATCGCTGCATTCATATCTCGGTCATGGTGGACTCCACAGTTGGGACAATCCCACTCCCGCACAGGCAACGGCAATCGTTTGGTTTTCACGGATGAGCCGCGTCGTTACCCTGTGCAGATGGTCTTGTCTGGCGTTGGCAATCTGTTGGTGGATTCGAGCAAGGTTAAGTCGTGCTTTTTCTCGATTGCGAGACCCCTTTTGCTTGCGACTCAATGCCTTTTGTGCCCGTCGCAGTTGTTTGTCTCGCTGGTCAAGATGCTTGGGATTGGCAACCTTTTCGACTGTACTCAGGGTGATGAGGCTGCTAATCCCTGCATCCAAGCCTACAGCGTTAGTGGAAGGTGGCAAGGTCAAATCGCGCGGGTCGTCAAACGGCAGGCTGATGTACCACTGCCCCGCAGCATTCAATCGGATGGTAACGGTGGATGGCTCAACACCGTCTGGTAATGACCTAGACCACGGGATATTCAATGGCTCGGAGCACTTTGCCAGAACCACCTTGCCGTCTTTCCACCTGAAGGCAGACTTAGTAAATTCTGCACTACCGCCGTTGCGCTTCTTTTTGAAGTTGGGATATTTCGCCCGCCCTGCAAAGAAGTTGCTGAAAGCGGATTGCAGATGCCTCAATCCTTGCTACAAAGGAACGCTGCTGACCTCGTTGAGAAATTGCAGGTCATCCTGCTTTTTCCACGCCGTCAACAAAGCAGAGCTTTGAACATAATCAATTCGCTCTTGTCGTTCATACCAAGCTTCAGTCCTTGCCGCTAGCGCACGGTGATACATCAAGCGCACACAACCCAGCGTTCGACGCAGGAGCGATTCCTGTTCGGCAGTGGGATAGAAGCGGTAGCTGTAAGCTTTTTCCATGTCCTACATTCATTATATTGTAAAATATTGTAAACTCTGTGAGACTAGTACCCCTGTACGGCAACTTCGGAGGCATCGAGCCTCGCTCAGTTGCCGCTCCTGTCCCTCCCTGCCCTAAAACGGCAGGGTTTCTTGGAGGTAGTGATGAACGAGCCTGAGGAATTGTCCCCCCAGTTTGGTTGGTCTCGCTACGCAGAGCGAATGAACGGACGCTTTGCTATGGTAGGGTTTGTGGCACTATTAGTGCTGGAACTGCTGACACGCCAAGATTTTTTTACGTGGTTAGGCCTGCGTTAGATCAGGTGAGCCGCTGCTTGCCATTGGCCATGGGAAACTGCTGGAGGAGGGCATGACGGCAACGCTGCGCTTAAGTGAGGTCTGCCGGCGATTTCACCCATCCGGAGGTATTGGGCCTATTTCCTTAACCGTTCCTGCGGGGGAACTATGGGTGATTGTGGGTCCCTCTGGCTGTGGTAAGTCCACTCTTTTGCGCCTAATTGCGGGTCTTGAGCAGCCCACCAGCGGTCAGATCTATATTGGCGATCGCTGCGTGAATGACCTCAGTGGTCGCGATCGCGATGTGGCGATGGTGTTCCAGAACTATGCGCTTTATCCCCACATGAGCGTCGCTGAAAACCTTGGCTTTGGCCTAAAGATGCGGGGCGCAGACGCAACGACGCGGCAGCAGCGGGTGCAGCAGGTGGCCACAATGCTGGGCATTGACTCACTCTTGCAGCGCAAACCCCGTCAACTTTCCGGCGGCCAACAACAGCGGGTCGCTTTAGGTCGAGCACTGGCGCGATCGCCCCAAATTTTTTTACTGGATGAACCGCTTTCTAATCTTGATGCCCAACTGCGGGAGGACACCCGCGCTGAGTTAAAGCAGTTGCACCAGCGGCTGGGGATTACCACCCTGTACGTCACCCATGACCAAGTGGAAGCCATGACCTTGGGGGATCAGCTAGTTGTCCTAGATCGCGGACAGATACAGCAGATTGGCACTGCCGCCAGCCTGTACGAACAACCCGCCAATACGATGGTGGCGCGGTTCTTGGGCAGTCCACCCATGAATTTGTTGTCGGCGCGTTGGCATGACCAAACCCTGTGGGTTAAGGATCAACAATTGCCGTGCCCCGCCCTCTATAAACCACTGCTTCAGCCCAACCAAGCCCTCGTGGTTGGCCTACGCCCAGAGCACTTGCAGCCTCAGCCCTTTGAGCACAAAGAAGGTCTAGGGGCGATCGCCACCCTTGTTGAACCCTTAGGACGAGAAGCAATTGTTCGCTGCCAACTGCTAGAAAGCGAGTTGGAGCTACTGTGGCTTGCCCCTAGGGGGTGGATTCCCCAACTGGGCGATCGCCTGCGCTTTACGGTTGCCGACCCCCACCTATACCTCTTTGATGCCACCACTGGTAGGTCACTCAATCGGACAACTCCCTGAAAATTGAGCCTGACCCTTACCCAAGATTGGACGGTTCGCTTAGAATACAACTAGGATTCTGTAAAATTTCGTAACTTATGCGGCCACCCCGTCCATGACTTCGGTAACTTCTCTTTTTTCGCCCGTTGAAGCAGACCTCTGTGTACTGACACAGAACCTCAAAGCACTTATTGGGGCGCAACACGCTGTACTGTCCGCCGCCGCCGAACACCTCTTTGCTGCCAATGGGAAGCGAATCCGTCCTGCCATTGTCTTTTTGGTTTCGCGCGCCACCCTACCGGATCACACCATTACGGCGCGTCACTGCCGCCTTGCGGAAATTACAGAAATGATCCACACCGCCAGCCTATTTCATGACGATGTTGTCGATCAGGCACAACTGCGGCGAGGGGTACCCACGGTCAACAGTGTCTTTGGCAATCGGGTTGCCATTCAAGCCGGAGACTTCCTCTTTGCCCAAGCCTCATGGTACCTTGCTGACCTCGATAACCTAGAAGTTGTGAAACTGCTGTCACAGGTGATCAAAGACTTTGCTGAAGGGGAAATTCGCCAAGGGTTTAACCGTTTTGATACGAGCCTCACCTTTGACGACTATCTTCTAAAGACCTACTACAAAACCGCCTCCCTCATTGCCAACAGTGCCAAAGCAGCAGCCGTACTGAGTGAAGCACCCGCCGCCACCATCGAAGCCATGTACACCTACGGCAAAAACTTGGGATTAGCCTTCCAAATTGTGGATGACATTCTTGACTTTACCCGCTCCACCACAGAGCTGGGGAAACCCGCTGGCTCCGATTTGCGGGACGGTAACTTGACAGCACCCGTTTTATTTGCCCTGCCGCGGGCACCTTACCTACACACCCTCATTGAGCGCGAATTTAGTGAAGAGGGGGATCTCGATACCGCCCTTACCCTAGTGCGCCAAAGTGGTGCCATTGAAGAAGCTCGCGACCTCGCCAAACAGTACGCTAAGGCTGCCCTGCCTGCCCTTGAGGTGCTGCCCCCGTCTGAACCGCGTCACGCCCTTAGTCAGTTAACCGACTATGTGCTGGAGCGGTTGTACTAAGGTTGCAGGGATCTAGAGCTAGCCAAGGCCTGTTTTCAGGGCAGGGGCGAAAGCTAATCCGATACAATAGGGAGTGCCCTCTCACCGTTAGCCCATGGGTTCCTCCATCACTGAACCATCCCCCCCATCTCGTTGGCAGTCCCTAAAGGCCAATATTCTGATCATTGTGATGGCTGTACTGCTGACCCTACTGGTGCGTTTTTTTGTGGCGGAGTCGCGGTTTATTCCCTCGGAGTCAATGGAGCCAACCCTCTGGCCAGGCGATCGCATTGTGGTTGAAAAAATTACTTACCGCCACCGACCGCCCCAGATAGGGGATATTGTTGTCTTTTATGCGCCACCTTTATTGCAAACTATGGGCTACAGTCGCGATCAAGCCCTCATTAAGCGAGTTATTGCCACGGCGGGGGATACAGTCGCGGTAGAGAATGGTCAAGTATGGGTGAACCATCAGCCCCTGCAAGAACCCTACATCGCAGAGCCGCCCGTTTATACCATGCCCCCCCTCACTGTGCCAGCCAACACCCTCTTCGTCATGGGTGATAATCGCAATCATAGTAATGACTCGCACATCTGGGGGGTTTTACCTGTCGAGAATGTCATTGGTCGGGCGATCGCCTGCTACTGGCCGTTCAACCACGCGGGAGCCCTGTCCTAGCGCAGCGCTCCAACGCCACCATCGAGCGGCAACAGTGATGCTACCGATTTGTTTGTTGCACACTCAACGGCTTCAGGACAATGTTTCTCAACCTCAAAGATATTATTCTGCTGCTGCACCCCATCCTTGCCTGCACCTTTGTCTTTCCGGTGATTGGCATCACCACCTTCTTTGCCTTGCAAACGCGTGAGCGGCGGCTGGCCACGAAATCAACAATTCCACCGACCGTGGGGTCGCTCCACGTTCAGTTGGGCAATCTGTTGGCGGCTGGAGTTGTCGGGATCACCCTCGTGGCTCTAGCCTACTCGGTGATCTTTGGCTTTCAGGGCTTTTTGATGCAAGCAAAAACTAATACCCTGCAGCCCCTCTCAGTCATCTTAGTCGCCTTAATGTTTATCGTCACCATTGGGGCAACGGCGCTGCTGTACCGGGCGCAGTCGACGCTATGGCGGGGTGTGTTTGCCACCCTTTCCGGCATGGGGGTGGTGGTTCTAGCCTTCCAGCCCGGGGTGTTCCGGCGGGATGATGAGTGGTGGGCATCCCACTTTTACTTTGGTTTAGTGGCCGTTATGCTAATGATTTTTTCGGTGGCGATTGTCCGTGACATTTATCAAGATAGAACCCTAACGTGGCGACGCATTCACATGAGCCTGAATACCGTTGCCTTAGTGTTGTTTCTTTTGCAAGGCATTACCGGCACTCGCGATCTGCTGGAAATTCCCTTAAGCTGGCAAGCGCCAGTGGTGTATCAGTGTAATTTTGATGTCAATTCACCGGACTTTAAGACCTGTCCGTCCCCCTAATGCCGATACAATACTACGGGTTGGCATCCTCCCGCTGTCTAAAAGGGGATGACCGGAGGTATGGATGGCAGATTGGGTAACATGGCTGCAAGCAATTGTTTTGGGACTGGTTCAGGGCATCACGGAGTTTTTGCCCATCAGCAGTACCGCTCATTTAATTCTGTTTAGTGATGTATTGGGCTGGAAGGGCGTTTGGCACAAGACAGCACTGGATGCCATGCAGTTTGGTAGTGTCATTGCTGTGTTCTGGTACTTTTGGCCTGACCTTCGCCAAATTGTCATGGGTGCGTGGCAGGCATGGCAGCAAAAGGACTGGCAGCGGGATGAGTGGAAGCTCTTGATCGGCATTACTGTTGGTACGCTCCCTGCCTTAGGGGTGGGATTTATTTTGAAGCAAGCGAAGGTGGTGCTGGATACTCCAGAGATTATTGCCACCATGGCGATCACCATGGCAGTTCTGCTGGGGTTAGCCGAAAAATTCGGATCTCGCAAGCGCGCCTATCAGGACATTGGCATTTGGGATGGCATTCTGGTGGGCTGTGGCCAAGTCATCGCCCTGTTGCCGGGGGCATCGCGATCGGGGTCAACCTTAACGACGGCGCTCTTTTTGGGGCTGAATCGGGAAACGGCGGCTCGTTTTTCTTTTTTACTGGGCATTCCCACCTTGACGATCGCGACGTTGGTACAGGCCAAAGATGTGTTTGAGGAGGGCACCTTGTTTATTCCCCTACTGGTGGCCATTGTATCAAGCATGGTGTTTTCCTATTTAGCGATTGCTTGGCTCTTAAAATTTTTGCAGCGGCACTCAACGTGGGTGTTTATCTGGTACCGCATTGGGTTGGGGGTGGCCCTCTGGGGGGCGATCGCCCTCGGATCGCTACAGGCTGCCACTTAGGAGGGGTTAATAAAAATTTAATTTAGCCTGTGGTCAAGATCACAGCAGAATCACGGATGTGTACTCATACTAAGGTACGGGATCGTGGAGTATGGACTTAATATGCTGAGAGGCAGCGATCGGGTGTGCCATTTACCTCAGCACTGCTGGGGTTGTTAACTGTAAGATTAACAAGAGATTGTGTAGCCTATGCCACTGCATACCCTCAACAGCGATAATGCCGAGTTAAAAACTTCGACCCTATCCTTACTACAGACCTATCAAGCAACACCAACACTAGAACTGCGCAATCAACTGGTGCAGCTTAACCTAGGGTTAGTCCGCAAAGAAGCCTATCGCTGGGTGCAGTTCTCTCAGGAGAGCTTTGAGGACTTAATGCAAATTGGCTGTATGGGCTTAATTCGGGCGATCGAGCGCTTTGACCCCAGTAAAGGGGTAGCTTTTAGCTCGTTTGCCATGCCCTATATCCGCGGTGAAATCCAGCACTACCTGCGGGATAAAAGCCCACAAATTCGTGTACCACGGCGATGGTACACCTTGCAGTACCAAGCCAAGCGCGTTAGCCAAGACCTGCGGCAACAACTCAACCGCTGTCCTACCGACAGTGAAATTGCCCATGCCCTTGAGGTACCCCTTGAAGAATGGGAAGCTGCCAAGTTAGCTACCTACCATGCCACCCCTATCAGCTTGGATGCTCCCACGGTTGAAGGCGAGGACGAAGGAGCGTCCCTTGGCGATATTGTCCCTGACCAACGGTACCAAAGCTTTCAGTTAGCCCAAGAAGATCGGTTGCGTTTGCAGCAGTGCCTCCAGAAACTCGAAAGCCGCACCTGTCAGATTTTAGAGTTTGTCTTTCTCCACGATTTAAGCCAGAAAGAAACTGCTGAGCTACTCGGTTTAAGTGCCGTAACCGTATCTCGGCAAATTAAAAAAGGCCTGCGTGCGCTCCAGCAAATGATGGCAGTAGATGATAAAGATTGACATACTCCCCATGCCTAAAGGCAGGGGATTCTTGTTCTTGGTTCTGCGACAGCACTTATCGCATCAGGTTGCCCTGCTACAACAGCGGTGCTTATCTCCCCAAGCGTTCCCCCTTGCGGGGCAGTTCCCTTTTGCCCAAAGGTACTGTTAAACCAACCAAAAAAAACTTAGGTTGTTTTCTAGCCGTTAGGCTATTGGGTTTTTAGAGAGGTTGATTACCCTTACCTCTGGTTTTAGTTTAAACTAAAACCACTCTAAAAGACGAGTTTTTAGGCCTAAAATTTTCGATAACACAACATGCGCCTTATATCCCCATGCCTGAAGGCAGGGGCTTTACAGCGTTTTCGGTAAGGGGTGCCATGTTTTGAAGGGGTTGATGTGCTTGGGAATCCGTGTGAGTAGCTAACACCCAACTGGATACTGAAATTGACAACCAGATTGTAGTTGCTAGGGGAATAACCACTAGCAGGCCAGCAATTAAGTCATTTTTAATCGCTTGTTTGAGTCGATGGAGCACAACAAACTCAGAACGGGGAGTGTACTTATAGCTTAACGGTTGTGGGGACGGCTGATTAGGGAGGCGGGCGGTGAAAGGCTAAACTACTATACAGCATGAAAGCAGCATCCCAAGGGCTATCTTCACGGCGAAAGAGGTTGAGATGGGGGGGAATTTTACTGAGCAACTCGCTAAATTCGAGAGCTGTTTCAGCAAAGCTACTAAAGTCGTTCCAGACGGGGCGATCGCCACAGTTATGCTGCCATAGACTAGACAACTGCCGCCATTTTGCCCAAGATGTATGGTGATCCAGTTCGATTTCTGGTGCTGTCGCAATATCAAGGGTTCCTAGATCAAGCCCCTGATTAAACTGATAGCCGCCGCGATAAAAGCGCAGAATCTGGTTTTTTTCGGTTAAGTGTAGGTCACAGCACTGGGCGTGATCTTGGATTTGCTGTTTGCGGCTGACTTTGCCTTGGCGATCGCGATCAAACACCAGCTCAAAAATTGGCAGTAGCCCCTCCACCCGCTGCGTGACCTCTGCCCACTGAAAGGTCAGTGTAAAGGGCTGGGGATGCAGGGCACTGGTACACACCACCTGAGGCTGGGGGGAAAGTGCTTGAAAATAGCGAACTTCAAGGACAGGGGTCTGGGTTAATGCCGCCATGGGGACACAAAACAACGGCAAGCCCACGGCCTGTAGCTCTTGCCGATATACCATCAGCTCTGCAAAATTACCGCAGCGGATCAACCGCCATCCGCGGGTGGGAATTAACAAGCGGGCGGCATAGGGATCAATTTTTAGAATGCTTGCCAGATGACGCGCTAGGGGAGCCTTCGCCTCTGGATTGGCAACGCCTTCCAGTACCAGTACCCCCTGTTCTTCAACGCCGACTACTGCATGGGCTTGGGCGATCGCCTGCTGTCGCTGCTGCTGCCGCACCTGCTCAATCGTCTGCAACCCTTGCCGTGCGGCTTGGGTGAGCTTAGGACCACAATTCAGTCGCAGCAGGTTCCGAAACGTTGTTTCTGCTTCGGCGAGGCGATCGGTCTTGAGGTACAACCGTCCTTGACAGAGCAACACCCGCGGATCCTCCGCAGGAAGTTGCCCTAGGAGCTGCTCTGCCTGCTGATAGTTACCCCGATCCAGTGCTGCCAATATCTCAGTAATCATGCATAGACTACCCCGCTGCTCTGGGTCTATTTTAGGCATCTATTTTAGCACTCATCTCCAAGCCCTCAATTGTTTATGAAAATAGCTCTCCCGTTAGTATGGTGATAACTATTACTAACTTAGAGAAGCAAACTAATAACCTTTCTCGAAAATTGTTGAAGTTTACAAAGCTATGCGCTTGTCGTTTAATCAACTTAATACGATTATTGATTCCCGCCGTTAATCCGCTCGTAGTGCGGTTTCTAAAGTAGTTTATAATTCCATCTAAAGGGTTCCCAATCATTATGATTGCTGGATTACAAACGGCTCCTGTCTGATATAGCCATTCTTGAATTCGATGCTTCCCTTCCTCAATTATCAACAACTTCTCATCAATTCCACACAATTCTTGTTTCCATCGGTACGCTTTTTCTAATCGCTTTGAGCGTTGCAAAAGCTGCTCTAATTTGACCGTTTCTTCTAGCATTAAATCTGGATCATTCCTCAATAAAATAAACTTGCTGCCTCGATCTAATACACCCGCTTGCTTGCGAATTTTATTTAATTCTTCATTAGATGTGCAGCGACAGTAATGCCGTCAATAATTGGTCAATGTGCTGCGGTGTGTGATCGGCACGCAGGGTAATCCGCAGCCGACTGTAGGGCACGGTGGGCGGACGGACAGCAGCCACCCAACAGCCCTGAGCCTGTAACTGCTGTCCCCATGCTTGGACGGTGGCCACATCAGGGGCAGGGAGGCAAAAAATGGGGGTCGGCACGGAACGAGGCAGCACCTGCACTCCTCCCTTAGCCAGTCCTATGGCCAACTGCTGAATGCGATCGTGTAGAGCTTGGCGGTGTTGGGGTTCAGATTGCACCATCTGAATCGCAGCTAAGGCAGCGGCGGTATCAGCGGGGGAGAGGCCAGTACTATAAACCCACGTACTGGCGCGGTGGCGGAGGTAGGTAATGAGGGACTGATCGCCTGCGATATACCCCCCTAAGCTCCCCAGCGCTTTACTGAGGGTTCCCATCTGAATCACCCCAGTGTTGGACTGGCCTAGGGCTTCTAGGGTGCCTGCCCCCGTTGCCCCTAATACGCCTGTGCCGTGGGCATCATCCACCAAAACCATGGCAGTAAATTCTGCCCCAAGCTGACGGATGTCTGGCAGTGGGGCAACATCCCCATCCATACTGAACACTCCGTCGCTGAGAATCAGGCAACGGCGGTACTGGTGACGGKATTTTTTTAAGTAGTGCCGCAACTGTTCCACATCATTGTGGTGGTACTCGTAGTAGGTTGCCCGGCTTAGGCGTGCTCCTTTTTTAAGACAAGCGTGATTATAGCTATCTGCGAGAATGAGATCCCGTGGATCCACTAAAGCGGCAATGGTACCAATATTGGCGGCGGTGCCAGAGCTAAAGACAAGGGCGGCTTCGGTTCCTTTCCAATGGGCGATCGCGCTTTCAAGCTCTGCGTGCAAAGGGCGCTCACCACTGAGTAAGCGGGAGCCTGTTGCACCAGTGCCCCACTCCTGAATAGCTTGAATGGCAGCAGCTTTGACGGCTGGATGAGTGGCTAAGCCGAGGTAATCATTACTGCAAAAGTTAATTAGTGGCTGCCCCCCATCTTCGAGGGTCACAAGGGCAGCCGGTGCACTACTGGCTCTTGGCTGCCGCCACCAGTGGGCTCGCTGAAGTGCACCTAAGGCGGGTTCTAACCATGCAAAAGCTTGAGACATTGTGGCTAGGAAATCAGAATCGGTTCACAGCTGGGGTCTGCTTGTAAGGTGGGGTGGTGGGCAATGAGGTAGGCGATCGCCCTCAGCATTAATGTAGGTGACAGCAAAATTCATGTGGTGAAAATTCACCAAAGTGTCAAGGCGATCGTCAAAGGCTGCCATGTGTGATTGCAAGTGACGGTAGGCAACATCGTTGGCGCACAGGGAATAGTAGCTGTTAAAAAAGTGACAATACCACTGGCTAGCAATAGCTGGAGAGATGTCAAATAATGCTTTGACGCTATATCGTGGTGAATTGCGAGCAGAGTAAAGCGTTAGCAGCTTCACGAAATTATTTTTTTGCTGCTCGAGCAGGGCAAGGTAGGGATCCGTTGTTTTGAAGTGGGAGATGGCCACAAGATTGGAAATTAACCCTGCTGCTGCCAAAAATGGCTCCACATAGCGATCGCCAATAATGTAATCCTCTTGGCTAAAGAGATAAAGAAAGTGTTTCACATCGGGTATGGCTGGAAGCCCCGTACTTCAGTGCGGGGAGGAAAGCTCCTTTAGCAACTTTAGTTGCCTTAGGTTATAATTGTACTGCGGACACCAGAAACGGTTGTTTAAGGCACTGGTAACGGTCGATTGGGGGTGTTGTAAACCACCCCAGAGGCTCGTGGTTGGCTTGCTAACTGCAGGGCTACTAAAAGCTCCCTGCTTTAGCTGGGAGTAGTTTACACAATTTCCCCTCGGATCGGTGCTAGCCCAAGCCGAACAAACCCACGTTTTGTGTACCGTGAGTGTGCGCGAAGGGGTACCCAAGTTTTTGGAGGGCAGTGGCCGTGGCTGGTTAACCGCCGAATACCGCATGCTTCCCGGTGCCACGCGCCAACGGCAGGAGCGGGAAGTGTTAACACTCTCTGGCCGCACCCAAGAAATTCAACGCTTGATTGGTCGCAGCTTACGCGCCGCCCTAGACTTTAGCCGTTTGGGGGAGCGCACGCTCATTGTGGATGCCGATGTGTTACAAGCGGATGCCGGCACCCGTTCTGTGGCCATCACTGGTGGCTATATTGCCTTAGTCGATGCGGTGAGTCAACTCGTAAAGACGGGTGTCCTAGCAGAATCGCCCCTGATTCAGCAGGTGGCCGCCGTTTCCGTGGGACTCATCGACGGGACGGCTTACTTGGATCTCACCTATGCCGAAGATGTCGCGGCTAGCGTTGACTTTAATGTAGTGATGACCAGTGACGGTCAATTTCTTGAGGTACAAGGCACTGCCGAGGCCGGAGTCTTTAGCCGCAGTGACCTCAATACCATGCTCGATGCCGCCGCCCATGGGATTCACCAGCTTGTTTTAGCCCAACAACAAGCCCTAGCAGAGCATTATGACTAATACTGCCATTTACCTCGGACACATTGTTAAATCCAACTCCCACTGTGATTACATTGCCCAGCTGGTGGATCAGTTTGATGTAGCCACCCCACCGCAACCGGAAGACTATGGTTTTGGCCGCTTTGTGCAACTCGCGGATGAGCAGCGGCACTGGGCCGTTGGTGTCATTTATAACTCCCAATTGCTCAACCCGCAGTTTAATCAACTTAGCCCGCGCTTAACAACCACGGCAGACACCTTCCTCAGCCCGGATTTGGTGAGTGAAACCCGCACCCTGCTGTGGATTGCCCTCATTGGCCACCTTGAGCAAGCTCAGGGACACGCCTACGGTCAACAGGGAATCCCAACCTTGGTGGTGCCTGTGAATACGCCAGTGTGGCAGCTAACCCCAAAAGAGATCGCGACCTTTCATCGCAGCCACAACGGACACGCCCAGTTTCGCTACTATGCCCATCTATTGCGCTCAACGGGGAACTATGCTGCTCCCCTGCTTGCCCATATTCTGGAAACCATTACCCCCTTATTTGAGGGCAAAGAGCGGCGATCGCTAGAAATTCTAAGCAAGGAGTTGGCATGGCGGCACACCCTTGGTAGTTTGCGCTAGGCAGCGCCATTGCTATACATATAGCCCAGCTTCGCAATCAAAATTCATGAAAAATCGTGTGCAATAGTGACAAAACTGCGGAGTTTCTGCTAAGGTCTTTAAGTGTGTGAGGAGCGAACCAGTTAAGGGCACCGAGACGAAACACGGCCAGTCGTCGGTGCTCTTTCTGATTTTTGCAACTACAGAGATATGGAGGCGATCGCCAGTGAAGAGGAATGCCCCCACTGTACGCAGAGTAGCAGCCTTGGGGACTCTAGGTGTAAGCGTTTTCCAGATCAGCAGAGCTGCTGCCACTGACAGGACGGTGATGAGTGCTGCCGCTGCAAATTTTAATCATTGAAGATGACCGTGACATTGCCACGCTTGTCGAAAGCACGCTCACCAGTGATGGCTTTAGTTGTCGTTTGTGTCATGATGGCCTGCAAGGGCTAGAGTTAGCCAAAGACCTCCAACCCGATTTAATTATTCTTGACCTGCTGCTACCGCGCCTTGATGGCCTTGAACTGTGTGCTCGTCTGCGTCAAAAGCCCCTTGCCAAAGATCCTTATATTTTGATGCTGACAGCTAAAAGTGATGAAATTGACCGTATTGTGGGTCTTTCCACGGGCGCTGATGATTACTTGGTGAAGCCCTTTAGCCCTCGGGAACTCATTGCCCGGGTGCGGGCATTGTTGCGACGGAGTTTACGCCAAGGGGGGCAAACCCCCATCTACCGTACGTCCAGCTTTACCCTTGACCCCGACCAGCGAAAGGCAGTGCGCCATTTAGGTCACCAGCCCCCAGAAACCCTTGATTTAACAACCCTTGAGTTTAACTTACTGATGCACCTGATGAGCCAACCCGGGCGAGTGTGGCAGCGAGAACAATTAATTGAGCGGGTGTGGGGGAGCGACTACTTTGGGGATGATCGCGTTGTCGATACCCACATCGCGCGACTGCGAAAAAAGGTGGAACCAGATCCCAGTGAACCAAGGTTTATTAAAACTGTCATTGGAGTGGGGTATAAGTTTCAAGACCATGCTTGAGTAGAGGTATGCTGGCGCGGGTTTGGAGTGCAGCGGTTTTGGGCATTGATGCCATTCCAGTAGGGGTTGAGGTGGATGTGGCTGGGGGGCTGCCCGCCATTGTGGTGGTGGGGTTGCCGGATGCAGGGGTACAAGAGGCTCGGGAGCGGGTGAAGGCGGCCATTCGCAATGCTGGGTTTAACGTGCCGATGCGGCGGATTGTAGTCAATTTAACGCCAGCGGATTTGCGGAAGGAAGGCCCCAGTTTTGACCTGCCCATTAGTCTTGGTATCTTGGCGGCCTCTGGTCAGGTCGCCACGGAGGTGCTGGGGGATTATCTCTTTCTGGGGGAGTTGTCTTTAGATGGCACACTACGTCCGGTTGCTGGGGTGCTCGCGATCGCCGTTGCTGCCCAAGCCCAAGGCATGAGCGGGTTGGTGGTGCCCATGGCCAATGTAGCTGAGGCGGCGGTGGTGCAGGGCTTAAGGATCTACGGTTGCCAGACCCTTACGGAGGTGGCCGCATTCCTCAATGACCCGGCATCGCGATCGCCTACAACAGCACTGTCGGAACCAGTGCAGCGCCCTTCCTTTMCCCTTGATCTAAAAGATGTCAAAGGCCAGTACCAAGCCCGCCGCGCCCTAGAAATTGCTGCTGCCGGCGGCCATAATCTGATCTTTGTCGGGCCACCGGGGAGTGGTAAAACCATGCTGGCACGGCGACTACCCACGATTTTGCCACCCCTGAGTTTTAGCGAAGCCCTAGAAGTCACCAAAATCCACTCTGTTGCGGGGTTACTCAAGGAGCGGGGGCGGCTGATCCAAGAGCCACCCTTCCGCAGTCCCCATCACTCAGCCTCAGGTCCCGCCCTAGTGGGGGGTGGCAGCTATCCTCGTCCGGGAGAAATCTCCCTTGCTCACCGTGGTGTCTTGTTCCTAGATGAATTAACGGAGTTCAAGCGGGATGTTTTAGAATTTTTGCGCCAGCCCCTTGAGGATGGACAGGTTACCATTTCCCGCACCCGCCAATCGGTGGTTTTTCCCGCACAATTTACCCTAGTCGCCAGTACCAATCCCTGCGCCTGTGGCTACTATGGCGATCCGGTGCAACCCTGTACCTGCTCMCCCCGCCAGCGGGAACACTACTGGGCAAAGCTTTCTGGCCCACTCCTAGATCGCATTGATCTGCAGGTGAGTGTGAGTCGTCTTACCCCTGAGGAAATTACCCGCCAGACCTCAGGGGAAGACTCGCAAACAGTACGGCAGCGGGTTTTGGCAGCGCGGCAGCGATCGCAACAGCGCTTTGCCCACGACCCCGGTCTGCACTGTAATGCCCAAATGCAGAGTCGCCATTTGCGCCAGTGGTGCCGCCTTGATGACTCCTCGACCACCTTACTCGAAGGGGCGATCGCCAAGTTAGGCTTATCGGCGCGGGCAACAGACCGTATCCTAAAAGTAGCCCGTACCATTGCCGATCTGGCTGCCAGTGAACCCCTACAAGCACCCCATGTGGCCGAAGCCATCCAGTACCGCACGATTGATCGACTCCAATAGGCGCTGGTTACTGCTTGGCCTACTGGCACTCCTCAGCATCCTGCTGGTGGGATGTAGTGCGCCCCGTGCCAGCGATCGCCTCGAGATCACCTTCTGGCATGGGGTCAACCCCCCTGCTAACCGGGTTGTCCTGCAACGCTTGGTCGACCGCTTCAATGCTCAGCATCCTCAAATCCACGTCCAAGCCCTCTACGTCGGGCAACCCGACCAGCAATTGCCGAAAATCTTGGCCGCTGTTGTGGGGGATGCCGCGCCAGATCTGCTCTGGTACAACCCCACCATCACCGGCCAATTTGTCGATCTGGGGGCATTGCGTCCCCTTGATGACTGGTGGGCTACCACCCCCTATCGGAAGCACATCAGCCCTGCCCTCCTGCCCACGATGCGCTACGGTGACCACTACTGGTCCATTCCCTTTGCCACCAACAATGTCGGTATTTTTTACCGCCCCAGCCTGTTTGCTGCCGCAGGCATTACCACTCTCCCCACCACTTGGCAGGAGCTAGAGGCCGTTGCCCAAACCCTGAAAACCACGGGAACCATGCCCCTGCTGCTGGCTCTAGGACAAGGGGAATTCACAGTCTTTACATGGTTGCCCTTTTTTTGGAGTGCCGGGGGGCACCTCGGAGACACTGCCGCCACCGCCCACATTGACACCCCTGCCGCCATCACTGCCCTTGAATTTTGGCAACGCCTCCGCCAAAAAGGGCTAGCCACCCTGTCTGCCCCCGAGCGCGGCTACGAACTGGATCAATTTATCCGTGGGGAGGTGGCGATGCAAATTAGCGGACCATGGACCCTAGGGCAACTGCAACAGTCAGGGGTGGACTTTGATGTTTTGGCCATCCCTGCCCTGACAACCACCGCCACAGCTCTCGGAGGTGAAAACTTGTTTGTCTTTCGCTCTAGCCCTGAGCGTGAACAGGCCGCCCTAGAATTTCTGAGTTATGTCCTCAGCGAGGAGTTTCAAACCGAGTGGGCCGTGGGAACCGGCTATTTACCCGTAAATGAAGCCGTCTTGACTAGCGATCGCTATCAAGCATTTTTAGCCACACAGCCCACCCTGAAGGTATTTTTGGAACAACTACCAACAGCTCAAGCACGGCCAAATTTTCGCGGTTATGCCCGCTTTTCCCAAAATGTGGGTCGCGCCATTGAAAGTGTCTTACTACAAAAAGCGACTCCCACAGCCGCTGTCAAGACTGCTGAGAGCCGCTGGCAACTGATGCGCCCCCGCTAGGCTTAAAATAGACTGGCCGCCGCCTTCACCATATTGCCGGGGTTAAAGGCATCCATAGCCGCAGTGGGTTCATAACCACAGTGCACCATACAATCGCGGCACTTGGGATTACCACTCTTGTGGCCATAGTTCTCCCAGTTCGTATTGTCTAGGAGTTCTTGCCACGTTTGATAATGACCTTCGTTCAGTAAGTAGCAAGGCTTCTGCCAGCCTAGCACACTGTAGCTCGGCATCCCCCATGGAGTACACTCATAATCTTTCTCGCCAACAAGAAAGTCGAGGAACAGGGGATTGTGGTTGAAGTTCCAGTTCTTCTTGCCCGCACGGTAGGGTGCCAGAATCTCGCGGAAAAGGGCACGGGTTTGCTCTCGCTTCAGGAAATGCTCTTGATCCGGTGCCCACTCGTAGGCATACCCCGGAGAAATCATCATCCCATCCACACCAAGGGAGCTAATAAAGTCAAAGAAGGCTTGCATGTCTGCCACATTCGCGCCCTCAAAAATTGTCGTGTTCGTGGTGACGCGAAAGCCTTTTGCCTTGGCTGCCTTAATGGCCTTGACCGCAATATCGAAAACTCCCTTGCGATCCACACACTTGTCGTGCCACTCCCGTAAGCCATCTAAGTGAACGCTGAAGCTAAAGTAGGGGGAGGGCTTAAATTTGTGGAGGTTCTCCTCCAGTAAAATACCATTGGTACACAGATAAACAAACTTGCGCCGTGCCACTAGGCCACTGACAATTTCATCAATTTGCGGGTGCAGTAGGGGTTCGCCGCCGGGAATGGCCACAATGGGCGCGCCACACTCTTCAACCGCCCGAAAGCACTCTTCCGGGGTGAGGTATTTCCGCAAAATGTCTAGAGGATGCTGAATTTTGCCGCAACCGGAACAGGCAAGGTTACAACGGAAGAGAGGCTCAAGCATCAAGGTGAGCGGAAAGCGTTTTTTCCCTTGGAGGCGTTGTGAGATAATGTAGGTGGCGACTTCCACTGCTTGCTTGATGTGGACTCCCATGCGTTAATCTCCTCAATGGGGCTAATGACTCCATCTAAAACTCTTAACAGATGTTTATAGATGCTTATAGTTGTAGCAGCTTTACAGGCGATCGCTAAAGTGTCCTATCAAGTTTCCAAAGTGTCACACACGAGAGGTAGGGGTGGGTAGCGATCGCCACCAGCTCCAAGGGGCAAGAAAGTTTTTTCTAAAGACCCCTAGTCAATATTGACAGAGGTGCGTATAATCAGAGACCATTAGAGTAACTGTAGAAAAATGACTCTAATACTTAACTTTAATAGCCCAAGAGACAAAAAGTTAAGTACTCCCATCTCATCCCAGTTGGCCTTCGGTGGCATCTTTACTACCTGCAACCTGTGCAGAGTCTTCAGGTATCACCAATTTTGCATTCTAGCGTTCGTTGCCAACTGACCTCTACAGCAACTCTGACACCAACCTTACCTCTAGCCATACGTGCTGTCGTCTCCACTGTTTGCGGGGGGCAGCGATGGCTTAGATCTAGCCGTTAGCTTTTTAGCCAATTCATGCTTACGTTTGTTGCGTTAAACTATCCAAGGATAATGAATGCCTAAGCAAATTATTATTGCCGAGCAGCATCGGCTGGCGGCAGTTTTTGCCGAAGATCAAATTCAAGAGCTCATTGTAGCCACCGGCAGCCATCAGGTGGGAGATATTTACCTCGGTGTGGTTGAAAATGTGCTTCCCGGTATTGATGCTGCCTTCGTCAATTTGGGTGACACCGCCCGCAATGGCTTTATCCATGTCACTGACCTTGGACCGCTGCGGTTAAAGCGTACCGCTGGGGCAATTACCGAACTGCTCAGCCCCCAACAAAAGGTGCTGGTGCAAGTGATGAAAGAACCCACTGGCAACAAGGGGCCACGGCTGACGGGGAACATTTCCCTGCCCGGTCGCTATCTGGTGCTCATGCCCTACGGGCGAGGGGTGAACCTGTCGCGGCGCATTGCCAACGAAGCGGAACGGCACCGGCTGCGCGCCCTCGGTATTTTGGTGAAGCCAGCGGGGATGGGGCTACTTGTGCGCACTGAAGCAGAGGGCATGAGCGAAGAGGCCATTCTCGAAGACCTAGAGCTATTGCAACGGCAGTGGGAAACCATTCAACAGCAAGCCGCATCTAGTCGTCCTCCCCTGCTGCTAGGGCGAGATGACGATTTTATTCAGCGGGTGCTGCGGGATGTCTATAGCAGTGATGTGAACCGTATTGTGGTGGATACCGCCGGTGGGGTGAAGCGCGTGAAGCAGCACCTAATGAACTGGAACAGTAATAAACCCCCCGTGGGTGTGCTCATTGACCATCACCAAGAGGCCATTCCCATTCTCGATTATTTCCGGGTCAATGCTGCAATTCGTGAAGCCCTGAAGCCACGGGTCGATTTACCCTCAGGGGGCTACATTATCATTGAACCCACAGAAGCCCTAACGGTCATTGATGTTAACTCTGGCTCCTTTACCAGTTCGGCCACCTCCCGCGAAACAGTGCTGTGGACCAACTGCGAAGCAGCAACGGAAATTGCCCGGCAACTGCGACTGCGCAATATTGCAGGGGTGATTATTGTTGACTTTATTGACATGGACYCCCGCCGTGATCAACTTCAGTTGCTTGAGCACTTTAGTAAAGCACTGCGAGCCGATAAAGCCCGTCCCCAAATTGCCCAGCTTTCAGAACTGGGACTGGTCGAGCTGACGCGGAAACGGCAAGGGCAAAATATCTATGAATTGTTTGGCCGTCCCTGTGCAGCCTGTGGAGGCTTAGGTCATTTAGTGCATTTACCCGGGGAACCGGACGATAGCCCCGGAGAAAGTGTGGAGCGATCGCCCCTGCCACGACCGGCAGACCCCCGCCGTAGCATCGATAACCGCAGCGAACCCAACGGCTTCACCTCAAGTGGTACCACCACAGAGACGCAGTTTCTCAATCATCCCGACTACCAAGAGGTAGGCGGAGCACGGCGATCCACCTCGCGCTCCCCCCGCGGTTCTAGTGGCAGTAATAGTCGTCCGCTGCGCCGCAACAGCGACAGCCGCAGTAGTGAGAGTAGCAATGGTCGCAAGGTGATTACAACCCCCACAGTGGTTGAGGTTGCCAGCCCTGTGGTCAAGCTCAGTCCTGAAACCCGGTCGGCTCGTCCACCGCGCCCCAGTCGTTCGGAGCCGCCAGAGGTGGTCACAGTCACGATGACGGATCAAGAGCAAGCTATCTATGCAGAAATCGGTATTTCACCCTTAGTTTTGCACAGCGAGGAGGTTAAAAATCCGCGCTCAGCCATTGTGATGGTGGCTAGCCCGGGTCAAGAGCCGCTGCCCTTACCAGAGAAAGTGACGCGCCCCCTTGGGGATCCATTGCCAGAGGATCCCCTTGAAGGTGAGACCCCCTTAGATAGCAGTGATAGCAGTGGGGAGTTGCCGCCCATCCCCCTTGAGCCGATCGTTGCGACCGTGCCACCAACTGAAATAGAGCAGGTCGTAGAGGTTCCGCAAGCAGCCCCTACGGAGAGTTCACTCCCCGCGGAGCCAACCGTATCGGCAGGACGACGGCGACGGCGGCGCGTCACCAGCGGTAGTGACTCCTCTGCTCCTGACACCTAGAGACAGCCAGCATGGTGGAACGCCTGCGGCAGCTACAATCCGAGCAGATTTATGAGTGGGTGGGTCGGGTTCCCTTAGACGGCACCCCGCTGCAACGGCTTCCCAAGGTTGCAGCCGATGCCTTTGCCTTTGAGGTGCTGACCCATGACTATGCATTAACTGTGGGCAATGGGGCATTATCGTTTCCCTTAATGAGTGTGGTGAAGCCGTTTTTGTTGCTCTATGCCCTCACGCATTGGGATCAGCAGGTGTGGGAGTGGGTTGGGCAGCGTCCCTCCGAGTACCCGTACAACTCTGTCTTGCAATTAAGCTTGGATCAGGGGTGGCCCCGAAATCCGATGATCAACAGTGGAGCGATCGCCTTGGCCAGCCGTTTGAGTCAAGCCGGTGGCGTGGCTGCATTTCAAGAGTGGCTGAATCAGTGTGCGGGGACAGCCTTGACGGTTGATCCGGTTGTGCTTGCAGCGGTCTATCGCCATCCTAACTGGCACAATCGCAGTTTGAGCTACTACTTGGCAGAGGCGGGTAGCATCACAGATGCAATGGCCGCCTTAGACAGCTATAACCAAATCTGCTGCCTTCAAGGGACCATTCACGATGTTGCCCGCTTGGGACTGCTTCTGGCGTGCCCCCATCCTGCAATTCGCGATCGCCATCGCCACATAGTGAATACCCTGATGCTCATGTGTGGCCTCTACGAGGATTCGCCCCGCTATGCCCTTGACATTGGCTTGCCCATGAAATCTGGAGTGAGTGGCCTTGTCCTAGCAGTGGTACCTCAACAGGGGGCGATCGCCTGCTATAGCCCTCCCCTTGATGCCAGTGGTAACTCTGTCTTGGGGCTGCACCTCCTCCAGTGTATCAGTCGCCACCTCAGCCTCAGTCCCTTGAGCTAGGTAAACTCAGTAAACTCAGTGAACCTCACAGCTTGAAAAATGTCTCAAATTCTCACCGTATCTTGCAAACTGGAGGTGTTGCCGCAGCAGGCTGAAACACTTGATGCGGTGCTGGCTGCCGTTGCAAAATGCTGTGAGATCGATAGATAATCAACCTACAAACGTTGTTCCCTTTTGCAAATGTATTGTCGGACATCACTCTCATTACACTAACGAGGCTAGGACATGCAACCCCCTAACCCCGACCAGTTTACCGACCTCACGGTACCTCTGGGCACGGGCAGCACCGAAGGAGTTTGGCAAAAACCGCTACTATGTTGAGTAACAATTTTAGCGTTGCCTATTCGGATGAGTCCCTCGACCCGCAGTCCTGACCTTGAGGTGGAACAACTCCCCCAGTTATTACAGGCCGCTCGTGCCCGCTATCTGGCCGGGGAGCGATCGCCAACGGTTGTCAAGCCTCTGTGTCAAGCCCTGCGAGCCATTTTAGAGCGCAGTATCGATCCCAATGGCGACAGCCAGCAACGGGGGGGCTACCTCCAACGCCTCGTTGAAGCCTATTTTCGCTTATTTCCCCGCTGTTTGGACGGTGTGAGCCGCACTCAACTGCAACAGCAATCGCTCCACAAAACCGTCCTGCGGCTGCTGCAAATTCCCGCTACAGTGATTCAGGATGAGTACAATCGTCTCAATCGGGGACACTATAACGGCCCACTCAAACAACTGGTGCTAGCGTTTAGTCGGCCAGCGCTGATGCAGCGCACCCCACCCCCAACCCTCACAGAAGCAGAGTGTTTTCTCGCCTTTTTTATTCAATGCTTGCGCCAAGAGCTGGGAGCCAGCGTTCTGCTGACCCCCCAATTTCGCCAAGAGTATCGGGATCTGCTGCGCACCGTTTGCCTTGGCAGTGCTGACCCCGATCACTGTCAAAGTAATCTTATAGGATGGCTATGGGAAGCCATGAAATCCTTTGACCCGCTGAAGCCCTTTAGTGCCAGCGGCCATGGCCGACCCACCTTTGAAGCATGGGTTCGCACCGTTGTCAGCAATAAGCTGGCGGACGAAAAACGAAAACTGCTGAAACGGGAAGCGGATGAACTGCTATTTTACGAAAGCCGCGCCCTGCAAGTCTTTCAGGATCGCTACAGCGCATCGCCGCCAGAGATTCAGCGGGAGATTGACCCCAAGGCCTGCATCAGCCTGATTACGATTGTGCAAACGGAAATTACCGATCCGCGCATCCGCGCCTCCACCGCTCGCCTGCGGCAGCACATCGCCCAACTACTCGGTTGGAGCATTGAATATACCCGCGATGTCCATCAGCAGGTGCGGCGCATTTTGGGGCGTTACGTCCAGTCCACCCGCTCCTTGAATATTTGCTCCACTGATAGCAACCAAGAATGGATTGATAACTATCCTGATGCCCGCTCTCTACCCAGTAACAGTGGCCAAGGCATTGAATGTATGGTGGACTTTCTCAATGATCCCCAAACCCCCACATGGGTACGGGACTGGTGTGAGCGGCGCCGCACCCAAGCGGAAATTGCCCGCGAACTCTTTGTGAGCCAACCAACAATTTCCCGTTGTCTGGGTCGTGAATATCGCCTCTGGCTCTACCGTAAATTCTTTCAAGATCCGCAGATTCCTGAGTGGATGAAACGCTGGTATGACACCCAATCAATTCCCAGTCCCCATCAACGGCGGCAAACTCGACGGGAGATTCACCCCGAATATGCCCGTGGTACCTGCACTGCGAAGCAAATTGATGACCAAATAGAAACCAAACTCGCCCAGTGGTGCGATCGTAACGGCATTTACTATCTTCCCTAGGCGGTTTGGCTCAGTTTCTCGTACTTGGTTTGGATAATAACTGCTATGACTTCTTTCTTGGCACCGGTTGTTCCCATTCGTTCCCTGACATTAGATGCCGCCCACGCCGTCCTCAAGGAGTGCCGCCCAAGCCGCCAGCAACAGGTACTGCCCTATCTTGTAGCTCTCTATACATTTATTGACTGGTGGGAACATGAAGGGGTGCTGAGTAAGGCAGACGACTGGGAGGATGTGCCTCCACAACTTACCCTTAGTACAACATGGTGTGAGCGTCCAGATGTTTTAGATTTACTCGATATTGCGGATCTGAATTTGGAAGGGGTGCAACTGGCTCTTTATCCTGTAGAGCAAGGTAAGGCGCTAGAAATCCACTGCCCCACCTTCTTAGGGGTGGTGAATGCTGATATTGCGGTTGCTGTTGCCCTGGATCGCGATCGCCGCTGGGCACGAATTCTCGGCTTTAGCGATCGCCAAACCCTCGTCAATCATTGGCAACAGTTCCCTGCGAATGCCCAAGGCTTCGGTACCTTTCCCCTAGAGCAACTGCAACCCATTTACTATCTTGCAGAGCAAATTAGCTTCCTGACTCCGCTGCCGGAAGCCCCCCCCAAAGCTGCCCCCACCAAGGGCAATACCTATGGCGAGCCGTTGCACAACATTCCAGAGTTGGCCGCCTTACTACAAACCCTTGAGAGCGAGCCTCCTCTGGAGCGCTCCAGCATCGATCAAGCAGCGGTACAGCGTCTTTTGCAAGCGCTTCAGCAGGGCTATGGCACTCCGGCCTCGGAAACTCCCTTATCGCGGGACTAGATCTCAGCGACTGCTCGCTCAATTAAGCGGCGTGCTAAGGTCTGAACCCCTGTGTGGTAGTAATAATTCGTGGTCATGTCGAGGAATGCCCCTAAGTAATCAAGGTTATCCTTCGAGAGTTCAATAAAGTTCTGTAAACTGTTCACCACCTTTTCGGGCGTTAGATCCCGCGAGGCCACAAACTGACTCATCCAACCTTGCACCGCGCCAACGCTTTGGAGAATAAAGCCCAACTGACCCGCAGGGCTGCCGCCGGGGACAACGCTACTAATGGCCTTGAAGGTTGGATTTTCTTGCAGGTCGTTGGGTTGCAGACTGTGGAGCGTGTTGAGACATTTCAACAAAAAGTCGGGGCCTAAGGGAATTAAGCCATCGAAGCAGATCAGTGCCGCCATACGCATTAAGGATTCGCCACCATAGTCCCCGAGGGCGCGGAGGAAGTCACTGAGGCTGTCCCCCGGAATCCCGTTGATTTGGCAGAAGGCAAGGATCTCAACAATCAGTTTAATGCTCAGATCAATGGCTTGTGCCCGCTCGGGTTTTGGGGTGATTTTGTCGAGAAAGCCAAGGAAGGAGATTTTTTCACCGACCTTGTTCGCTAAGGCGGCGGCACCTAGGAGTGCGTCGGTATTATCCACGGTTTGGTACAGCCACAGTGCCCGCTGATACCCCTGCGACCGATCGTTAAACAGCCGTACAGCGCGCTCGCCAATTTGTCGCACCAAGGCTGGATCGGTTTCTCCCGTCACATGGCGGATGGTGTTATCAAAGCCAACAATATTCTGCCACTGTCCGGGGATGACGAAATCTAGGGCTTTTAGCGACATCACCGTAATGCCGCCGCTGGGAAGTTGGTCAACAACTTTGAAGATGGCCTCGCTCACGGAATCTCCTTATGACTGGGGGATAGGTTACTGCGCTAGTTGCGCCAAACCAGCTAGGTCAAACTTTTCAATCCAAGCGCGGCGATCGCTGGCGCTAAAGCTTGGATCGCGGGAGAGCACTTTCACCTGATACCGATTGGCCACCAGAATGGCGGTTTGAGTGGTACCAATTTYGAGGGCAGGGTAACCCGCAATGGTAGTGGTGCTGTTTTGGAATTTGGCAGCGGCGTCCGGCAGACTAATGGTGTCTGAAATCGCTAGCATGGCAAGGTCTTTGCCATCTTTTTTGAGTTTTGCTTCCGCAAACCCTTTTTTCTCTTGCACGTAAATTCGCTCGTAGCCATCACCCTCTGGGGGAAAGAAGCGGTTAAATTCACTGCCTTGGGTGGCCTCGCGAGCCACTGCTGCCGGAGCATTGCGCTGGGTGCTCTCCTGCTGAACCTGTTGGTAGGGTGACGGAGGTGTAGCGGCACAACCAGTCACCACTAAGGTGAGGGCTAGCAGTAGGGCGGTGAACCAGCGGGTGAACGGCATTATTGTTCCCTATTCCAACACGCTGATTCTAGCTTAGAGGGTTTGGCCTGCGACCAATGTTGCAATTCTCTTAACGTCTTGCCATTCTGCGTGGGTGAGCGGTTCGGGGGTTAAGGTGACGTGCCACTGCTCGGCAAAGGCGCTCAGGAGAGCGTCTTGTACCCGCTCCGGTGGCGGTAAGGCCAATGAATGGGGTGCGCAGCCAAAGACCTGCTGCCAAAGATCACGGTTGGGTTGCAGGAGAATAGAGCCGTGCTGGAGGACGCGATCGCCTCGCCAGCCCTGAGCACTGCCGATGATCTTCTCACCACTGAGCAGGGTAATATCTGCGGCGGTGGCGGKGGCAAAACAGTTGACGGGTTGTTCCCCGTAGGCACTGAGGGCTGCATGGCCAAACGCTAGGGAATACCCTAACGCTTCCCAGCCCTTGAGGAGAAACTGGCAGAGTTGCCTATAGAGGTGATGGCGCGATCGCCCTAGCCCCCACACCACAATACTGTAGGTCAGATCCCCTTGGTGAAGCACCGCCCGCCCACCGGTGGGTCGCCGCACTAGCGAGAGGGGTTGCCCTTGCCACCCCAAAGAGCGCCAAGATGCTGGGAACTGCCGCTGATGATACCCCAAGGAAATGGCAGCGGGTTCCCATGTATAAAAGCGCAGGCAGGGGCGATCGCTGTGGTGCCACAACCACGTATCGATGGCCATTTGTAAGGCACCCGTGGTGGCGATCGCTGGAATGTAGCGCCAGTTCAAATCCCCTTGCAAGGGCATCCTAGTAAGTAGGAACGGTGGGATCGACCTCTTGGCTCCAAGCGTTAATCCCCCCCTTGATGTTAATCCCCTCAATGCCCGCTTGCTTCAAGATTGCCAGTGCCTTGGCCGAGCGTCCCCCCATCTTGCAGTGCACAAGAAGACGATGCCCATTCACCAGTTGACGGACTGTTTCGATCCCAGTGCCGTTTTCAATCTCTGAGAGGGGAACCAAAACTGAACCCGGGATTTTGGCAATCTCGTACTCGTTCGGATTGCGGACATCCACCAGAACATAGTCCGTCGCACCGCTATCTAGGAGGTGTTTGAGTTCCTGAACCGTCATTTCTGGAATGTCTGCCATTTGCGCTGCCTCTTGGGCTTGGGCTTGTCGAATACCGCAAAATTCTTCATAGTCAATGAGCTTGTCGATGACAGGGCGCTCTGGATTGGGGCGCAGTTTTAGCTCGCGAAACGTCATCTCAAGAGCGTTAAACAACAGCAGCCGACCACTGAGGGTAGTGCCCTTACCAAGAATAATTTTGATGGTTTCTGTGGCCTGAATCACGCCAATAATGCCCGGCAAAATACCCAGAACGCCCCCCTCTGCACAGGAGGGAACCAATCCCGGGGGTGGCGGTTCAGGATAGAGATCGCGATAGTTAGGACCACCTTCGTAGTTAAACACGGTGGCTTGGCCTTCAAAGCGGAAAATAGAGCCATAGACATTGGGCTTGTTGAGCAATACACAGGCATCATTCACCAAGTAGCGAGTTGGGAAATTATCTGTGCCATCCACCACAATGTCGTAGCTTGCGGCAATATCGAGGGCGTTAGCGGCATTCAGACGGGTTTCGTAGAGATCCACTTGGCAGTAGGGATTAATCTCAAGGATGCGCTGCTTGGCCGACTGAATTTTCGGCTTGCCCACCCAAGACGTGCCATGGATGATTTGCCGTTGTAGGTTAGAGCTATCGACAACATCAAAGTCCACAATGCCCAAGCGGCCAATGCCTGCGGCTGCAAGGTATAGCAGCAAGGGGGACCCCAGCCCACCGGTACCAATGCAGAGTACGCTAGCGGCCTTGAGGCGTTTTTGTCCCTCAACGCCCACTTCCGGCAAGATCAAATGGCGCGAATAGCGCTCATAGTCATCTTTAGTTAGTTCAATCGTTGCAAGATCAGGATTTAGCATGGTGAGAATGCAGTAAGGTCAAGCTGATCTAACCTGATCAGCAAAGGTGAGGGGTTAGTCTCTCCATTGTACTCAGAGAGTCCTCTCGCAACGCTCTAACTTGCAAGTGGTCTCAACGAAGATGAGTGTCGCGAGCCGTTCATCCAAATCCCTCGCCCTTACCAATATGCAGTGTACTGCTTCGCCGATGGGGGTGGTTGAAGGGTTTAGAGGACTGGTGCAGAATCCCCATCTGTTAGGGCAGGGGAATATGCCAACATAGGACTATTGAGTCAACACTATACGCTCTCGGCATGGATATTAAACAGGGATTTGTGGGTACTATTGGTCAAACGCCCCTCATTCGCCTCAACTACTTTAGTGACCTGACAGGTTGTAACATTTTAGGCAAAGCTGAGTTTCTCAACCCCGGTGGCTCCGTTAAAGACCGGGCTGCGCTCTACATTATCGAAGATGCCGAAAAAAAAGGATTACTCAAACCCGGTGGCACGGTTGTTGAAGGGACGGCTGGGAACACGGGAATTGGCTTAGCCCACATCTGCAATGCCAAGGGCTACAAGTGCCTAATTGTTATCCCCAACACCCAATCCCAAGAGAAAATCGACCTGCTGCGCACCCTAGGTGCCGAGGTGCGAACCGTGCCCGCCGTTCCCTACAAAGATCCCAATAATTACGTCAAGCTCTCGGGGCGGATTGCGGCGGAAATGGAGAATGCCATCTGGGCAAACCAGTTTGATAACCTTGCGAACCGCCAAGCCCACTATGAGACGACTGGTGCGGAAATTTGGCAGCAAACGGATGGCCAAGTGGATGCATGGGTTGCAGCCACGGGAACGGGTGGCACCTATGCTGGCGTGGCACTATACCTGAAGGAAAAAAATCCGGCTATTCGTACGGTGGTGGCAGATCCGATGGGCAGTGCCATCTATAGCTATGCCAAAACGGGAATCCTTAGCAGCAGCGGCAACTCAATCACGGAAGGGATTGGCAATAGCCGCATTACCGCCAATTTAGCGGGCGCACCCATTGATGATGCCATCCAAATTACTGATCAAGAGTGCCTGGAGGTGATCTATCAATTGCTGCATTACGATGGCCTGTTTATGGGTGGGTCAGTGGGCATCAATGTCGGTGCAGCCCTACGCTTGGCCAAAGAACTTGGCCCCAATCACACTATTGTCACAGTACTATGCGACGGTGGCTCCCGCTATCAGTCTCGCCTCTTTAACCCGGAGTGGCTAGCCAGTAAGGGACTCACGGTTCCTGAGATTAAGAAACCTTAAGGACTGGGAACAAGACGCTAGGGCTACCGGTCACAGGAGGGCAAGTAGCCCCTAGGCGTGGGTGTGGATTTTTGCACTGCTTGTGTGCTGTCTAGGTGAAGGATCAAGTTTGCCGTGAAACAAAGACGCTGGTTCCTGCTGTTAATGAGTGTGGTGTGTGGGCTAGCCATTGTCCTGCACCCCGGCATGGTACAGGCTCAAAACCTTTGGCAGCGCCTCCTGCTACAGGGAGTCCAAGTTCTCCAACTGTCCAATATTTCACCGCGACAGGAGGTGGCGCTTGGGCAACAGATTAATGACCAAATGCTGCGGCAAGGAATGCGTATCGTTCGCAATCGGGCAGCTCAGGATTACATTAACAGCATTGGCCAACGATTGGTGAGTGTAGGCGATCGCCGCGGTTTGCCTTACCAGTTTCAGATCATTCAAGACCGACAAGTGAATGCCTACGCAACCATGGGCGGGTTTGTGTATGTCACCACCGGGCTGATGCTGCGGGCTGAAAACGAGGCCGAGCTAGCCAGTGTGATTGCCCACGAAATTGGCCACATTGACCAGCGCCATGTGATCCGGCAGCTACAGCAGACCGCTATTGCCCAAGGACTGATGACCGCCGCTGGTTTGGATCGCGATCGCGGCATTCAACTGGCGATGGAACTGGCCTTCCGCCGTCCCCGTAGCCGTGAGCAGGAATTAGACGCCGATCGCTATGGTCTCAACCTGTTGACCCGCAGTAATTATGATCCGCGGGGAATGGTCACCTTCCTGCAAAAGTTACGACAGCAGGGGGGAACCCCACCAACCATTTTGAGCACTCACCCTGCCCCGGGCGATCGCCTCGCCATTGCTGAGAACTTAATTCGGTCTGGTTTAGGGAATGCGTGCTTGCATACCCCGCAGCCGATGTGTGGTACCGATACCATTGCCTATCAGCAAACCCTGCGTTCGTTTAGCAACTAGGCTTGCTCTCGCCACCGCGCATAGCGACCTAAAGCAGTCAAGGGAAAATGCTGTTGGTAGTAGTGGTACTTCAGGTAAAAATGGCAAGGAAACCCCGTCCCCGTAAAATAATCCTCATTCCATGTGCCATCACTACGCTGGGTTTCTAGGAGGTAGGTTACCCCACGCTCAATTGCCGCTGTTGCAGCCTCCCCCGTCGCCTCTGCCGCCGCTAGCAGGCCAATGAGCGCCCACGCCGTTTGCGAAGGCGTACTATCCCCTTTGCCTTTCAACGAGGGATCATTGTAGCTCCAGCAGGTTTCCCCCCAGCCACCATCCCTATTTTGGCACTGCACTAACCATTCCGCCGCGCGGCGAATTCGCCAGCGATCGTAGCGGGGAGCAACCAGAGCTAACGCGGAGAGCACCCCACTGGTGCCATAGATATAATTCACCCCCCAACGGCCAAACCAGCAGCCTTCCGGTTCCTGCTCATTGCGCAGGTAAGCCAAGGCGCGATCTACTGCCGTGCTGTCAAACGAAAGAGCGCATCGCCCCACCATTTCCAGCACACGTGCCGTTACATCCGCCGTATTCGGATCAATCATCGCCTTGAGATCGCCGTAGGGAATAGCATTCAACCAATCTTGGTCGTTGTCCACATCAAAGGCTGCCCACCCTCCCGGACGGCACTGCATTGAAGCCACCCATGCGGCAGCACGCTCCATGGCCTGTCGTTTCACCTTTTCGTCAGGAAGTGTGACCGCCTCTAACGCCATCACCACCACGGCGGTATCGTCAACATCTGGGTAAAAGCGATTTTCAAACTCAAACGCCCAGCCACCGGGCTGACCCGTTTTATTTTTAACGCACCAGTCACCATAGTCGAGAATTTGCTTTGAGAGCAACCACTCCCCTGCCTTGACCAACGCAGGATGATCCGCAGCTATCCCTGAGTCCACCATTGCCCGCATCACCAGCGCCGTATCCCACACCGGCGAGACACAGGGCTGCACACGGTACTCCGTCTCTGTTTCAATGGCAAAGCGATCAACCGCCGCCATTCCCCGCTGCACAATCGGGTCATCCACTGCATAGTTCAGAACCCGCAGCGCCAGTAGGGAGTTCAGCATCGCCGGAATAATGCCCCCCCAGTCACCGCTGGCCTCTTGTCGCTCGAGCACCCATTTTTCTGCTGCCTTGATCCCTTCCTGCCGCAGAGGGGTGAGATTCCATGCTTCGCAGACCTTGAACACCTGATCCAAGCCAATAAACACATCCCCCCAGTTACCTTGGCGCGGCAGTTCATAGGATGCATTGGCGCGGCCTTCCACGTACAGTTCATCGAGGCTAAGGGCAGGCTGCATCGGATAGACAGGTTTGCGATCCATCACAATCAGCAAGGGCACCGTACTCCCTCGTGCCCAACTAGACATGTCATAGATGGTGAACGGGCTGCCCTCAGGCAGGAGCATAATCCACGGCGGCAGTGAAGGGATCCCCCGCCAGTCATAGCACCCCAAGAGGGCAAGATGCAGCTTGGTAAAAATACGGGTTTTGGTAATGCCGCCCCGTGCCAGAATAAACTGTCGGGCTTTGACTAGGGCAGGATCATCCACGGGAACCCCCAGCAGCCGTAACCCCATGTAGGCTTCGACACTGGTGCTGAGGTCGCCGCCATCACTGTAGAACAATTCCCAACCACCATGCTCTCGCTGGTGAATGCGCAGGTAATGCTCGGCTTTAGCTAAAGGAAGTCGCTGCTCAGTGCCCCAAATTTTGTGCAGCAGAATTACCTCTGCCGTCATTGTGACATTTGACTCCAATTCCGCCCACCAGTAGCCTTCTGGATATTGCTGGGAGAGTAAATAGTCTTGGCTAGCGCGAATGGCCTGTTGGAGCTTCTGTTGATCAATGGCAGGAGCAAGTTCAGTGTGCATGGGGTTCCGGTTGTTCACTGAAGGTTAGTTTAGCCGTGGCGATGCCCTGTCGCAAGTTGTGCGACGTTGAGCTAGGATCAGTACTTATGTCTCTCCGTCAGCAACAACATCCCCTCATTCAACGCTTGGCCGATCGCATCGAGCAGATTTGGCAGACTCACCTGCAGCTTGCTCCTTACGAGTTACCCGCAGACCTTGGCTATGTTGAAGGCAAACTGGAGGGAGAGCGCCTCGTCATTGAAAACCACTGCTACCAAGCTCCTCCCTTTCGCAAACTGCATTTAGAATTGGCACGGGTGGGGAACACCCTCGATATTTTGCACTGCGTGATGTTTCCGCAGCCAACCTATGATCTGCCCATGTTTGGCTGTGACTTAGTGGGAGGGCGTGGGCAAATTAGTGCTGCCATTGTTGATCTGTCTCCTGTGACTGGGGAGCTACCCCCTGCCTACACTACTGCCTTGAATGCACTGCCCAAAATAGCTTTTAGCCAGACGCGGGAACTGCCGCCATGGGGCTATATTTTTTCGCCATTTTGCCTTTTTATTCGCCCCCAAGGTGCTAGCGAAGAGCAGCAATTTTTAGATCGCATTGGCGACTATCTAGCGCTTCACTGCCAGCTAAGCCAACAGAGCACCCCCCTCCTCGATCCCCAGCCAGTGATTGCTGGTCAACAGCAATATTGCCAGCAACAACAGCAAAACGACAAAACACGGCGAGTCCTTGAAAAAGCCTTTGGTCACGATTGGGCGGAGCGGTATATGACCACTGTACTGTTTGATGCACCATAGCCACCCATACTCTAGTCAAAGGGTTGTCTGAAGCTTGCTTGCAGGCAAGATCAAATCAGCCTGTGGGTCAAGACTGACCAATTGAAGACTGTTTTTTAGGGCAATCAATCAGTTGATGTGGTCAAGGCACCTAGAATCTAGGGTTCCATTGGCGAACACCCTCTGCTATACTCAAAGATCGCGATGAATGGGTCGGTGCCCGAGTGGTTAATGGGGGCGGACTGTAAATCCGTTGGCTACGCCTACGCTGGTTCGAATCCAGCCCGGCCCATCAAGACAAAACACCTCATAAGGTTGTATTTGTAGCCAAATCATAGCTGCTTGGCTGCTTTTTTCTCTGTTTTCTTACCAAATTCAACACTCGTGGATAGCTACATGTAGGGCTCAAGAATAGAGTGATGACAGGGCACCATCGCATCTCCACTGTTGGCGCAGTTCTAGAGAGGCAATCGTTCACTTCTGGTCGCTAGCTAGGGATTTGAGGGCTTGCTCCAGTTCCTTTTGGGAGCGGGGCATCCAGTGTTGTCCCCGTAGTCGCCGTAGCATTTCAAGCGCCTCTTCACGGCTTTGGCCGGTATTTTGCTGATGGCGTTGCCAAAAGTCATCCCACCAGCCGGGAGGTTCCTGCTTACTGCCGGTATATTCTGTGGGTCGCCCTGTATCCCCATCAATAACAAGGCTGCCCACATAATCGGCATTACTATAGACCTTGGCGATCTGATCGTGAATGTGGCGCATATCCGCTGCCGAGACAACGCCATTATCGGTAGCTTTATAGAATTGCACCGTGACGCGCACGGGGAATCGCGGATCTCGTTCAATGGGTAAATTATCAATTTCTGTAAAGGGACCTTCCACCTTGCCGTGGCTAATGACAGCAGCCTCTACATTAGAGCGACTTAGACCGGTAGGGGCAGCCGACTCAAAGACAACAGATGGAGCAGGGAACACGGACATTGGCTGACGGGGGCGTGGGGTTTGTTTGAGGGGGACTTGAATGAGCATGACCATATTCATACCAGCGGCTTCTGCTTGGGTAGAGGTGATCTCGCTACCACCGCTGATAACGCCAAAGTCACTGGCGCGCTGTCCCACAAGGCTCGCTCGCTCGCCATTTTTGTTAAAGAAGAGCCGCTGCCCCCACGTCATTCCTGCTTCAAAGGCATCCCGCTTGTTGTCAATGATAGTGGCACTGGTGCCTTGGCGGGTCACAAGAATGGTTAAAACCGCCGGATTTTTCTCATAGCTTTGGTAGTTAAAGAGGACGGGGTTAAAGGTGGCTTCTCCTTGAGCGGGAATTGGTAAGAAGCAGGCTTGGGCACTTACGAGGACGTGGCTGTCGCGCGCAGCAAGTAACGAACGCCGGTTCCCAGCCCAAGAACGGGGGTTGTGCAGGTATTTTCGGAAGTTCCCTAAAAGTTCCTTTAAGCTGACCCGCTCTAGGGGTTTGCCTTTTTCATTCCCCACAAGGATAAAGAAGCGCTCGAGGGGAATATCCGCAGTGCGATCGCTGAAATTGGGAAAGCGAATCACGGGCATGAGGCTGAGTTCGTAGGTTTTAGTGCGGGGGTTGTATTGTTGAATTTGAATGGTCATGTCGCTAATGTTGGGGCCTACCGCAGAGTTCTGATAGCGGCCTGTATCTTCCCATGTCACATCTAGGATGTTGAGGCCGTACTGCTGTGCTAGGCGTTGAGCCTCAGGATTGTGGATCATGCTGCGGGTTTGCTCAATGACGTGGCGGTAGCGATCGTACTCAATGGGGGTCGTCGTTGGTGACGGGGGGGTAGAGGCCACGGATGGCGTTGTGTCAATGCCCCAACTGGGTTGACTCTGGGCAGGTTGGATCATAATGGCATCTCCTTGGGGGAGCGATCGCCCCGATAAACTGAGTCCTAAACCAAAAACAGCCGCAAGGGTAAGGCTAAGCTTGAGTGGCGCAGACATAGGGCACATCCTGAGGGTAGGCTACTGTCTAGCCTAGACAAGGTATCGCAGCATAGGATGGTGGTTTCACTTTTTGCAACATCACAGGTAGATCACGATATGCAAACTGAGGTTCTGGTGGTGGGAGGGGGCACAGGGGGAGTTGCTGCTGCTTTAACCGCTGCTCGTTGTGGTGCTAAAACCCTGTTGGTAAGCGAAGAGCCATGGTTAGGGGGTATGCTCACCAGTGCTGGGGTGCCTGCGCCTGACGGCAATGAGCTATTGGCATGGCAAACGGGGGTGTGGGGACGGTTCCTGCGGGCGATCGCCCAACGACAATCCCATGGCTTAGATCATGCGTGGGTGAGCTTTTTTACGTTTGAGCCTAAAGTGGCTGCTGCCATATTCCATGATTGGGTGACGGCCAGCCCCAACTTAACGTGGATGGCCGGTCACACTCCCCAAGCGGTTTTGCGTCGGGGCGATCGCATCACCGGGGTAGAATTTAGTGCCTTTACCGTCTATGCAGAGATTACGATTGATGCCACGGAACTAGGGGATCTGCTGCCCTTGGGAGAGATTCCCCACCGTTGGGGGTGGGAGTGGCAGCCAGAGACCGGTGAACCCTCGGCACCCCGTGCCCCGAATGCGCTGACCACAACCTATCCTGTGCAAGCCCCCACGTGGGTAGTGATGTTGCGAGATTACGGCAGTGGTGAAACAGCGCCAGAGATTCCGCCGTCTCCCCTGTGGGATGATCATAAGTTTGAGGGAGCATGGCAGGGGTACGATCCAGAGCACTTCTTGAACTATGGCCGCCTGCCGGGCGATCGCTTCATGCTCAATTGGCCGCAGCAAGGGAATGACTATGGGGTGAACCTAGGGCGATTAGTGCAGTCTGCCACTGCTAAGCAAGAATTTCTGCAAGAAGCCCGCTGGCACAGCCAAGATTTTGCTTGCTACATACAACGCCACTTGGGTCGCCGTTATGGTCTTGCCGAGGATACCTTTCCCGTCCTACCAAACCAGCTTGGTGGGGGAGCCTATGCCTTGCATCCCTACTACCGTGAAAGCCGCCGCCTGATTGGCCTAACCACCGTGCAAGAGCAAGACATTTTGCCAGTGGCGGGGGGCATCGTAGCCCCAGCTCCGAGCACCGTAACAGGGCGCTATACAGGGGTGGCGATCGGGAATTATGCCAACGATCATCATTATCCGGGACACAACTTTGCCCTTGCGACCAAATCCATTCGCTGGGGCGGGCGCTGGACCGGTACACCTTTTATGATTCCCTACACCTGTCTGATTCCCAAGGACATCGACGGCTTCTTAGTAGCTGAAAAGAATATCTCGGTGACCCACATTGCCAATGGGGCAACCCGACTGCAACCCGTTGTAATGGCGATTGGTCAGGCGGCAGGTTGGCTGGCCGCTACTGCCGTTCAGCAACACCGACAGCCTCGGGATCTGGTTGATAGCTTAGATCTTATACCCCTCATTACTGAGCATCGGCAGGCGATTTTTCCGTTTTTCAACCTCCACCCCGATCACCCAGAATGGGAAGACTGGCAATGCCACACCCTCCGCACCTTTGAGGCCACACGTCCCTTGAGCGGCTACGCCCCCTTGCAAACCCCCGCACCAGACCCCTCCCCTGAGGGCTTGGTCTCTGTTTGTGGTGAGTTCCAAAAACTAGGGGACCAGCAATACCAACTTCTTGAGGGCGATCGCCAGTGGCCGTTGGTCACCCTGCGCTCAACGATCAATGACCGTCTGCACGAGTGTGTAAGCGGTCAGCAGGTACACATTATGGGGGTTGTCAATCCCTATGCACCATGGATTCGCGTTGAGATTCTTGACAGCTAAAATAGCCGTGGCGGTTGGCAGCTGCTCCATGCCTTAAGCAAATAGTGTTATGACACCCTTTGGTACAATGACATCGCCAGTCTCTTGAAACCTTGGCATGACCATCACCGCCCTTGGAATTGATTTTGGTACCTCCGGTGCCCGGGCGATCGCCCTCAACGCCAAGGGTGAGATACTTGCCAGCACTCGCCGCACCTTAGCCCAGCCAGATAATCCTCAAGAATGGGCGGCAACCCTGTGGGAGTTAATTCAGGAGATTCCCCTTAAAGTACGGCAACAGATCCAGCGCATTGCCATTGATGGCACTTCTGCCACGGTCTTATTGTGCAATCCTGACGGTGACCCCATTTCCCCCGCTCTTCTCTACAACGATGATCGTGCTCAAGAGTCCCTCAAGGTATTAGCAGGCATCGCGCCAGCCAATCATCTCGTCCTCAGTGCCACTAGTAGTCTTGTGAAACTGCTGTGGTTATGGGAGCACTACCCCACAGCAGGCGGTTATTTCTTGCACCAAGCAGACTGGCTAGCCTTTTTGCTCCACGGCCAACTGGGTATATCGGATTGGCACAATGCCCTCAAATTGGGGTATGACCCCGCTGCCGAGACCTATCCTGACTGGTTTTATCATCCCATCCTTGCCCCTTTGCAACCGTTGCTCCCTAAGGTTGTTGCCCCTGGAACAGTCATCGGCACTCCAACAAGGATAGCGCAATCGTTGGGACTGTCGTCAGAGTGCCAAATTTGTGCAGGCACCACTGATAGTATTGCTGCCTTTTTGGCCAGTGGTGCCCATCACGTGGGGGATGCGGTAACGTCCTTAGGCTCAACCCTAGTGCTGAAACTTCTGAGTAACCGTCCTGTGCAGGATCGGGCAGCAGGAATCTACAGTCATCGCCTTGGCGATCTCTGGTTGGTGGGGGGTGCCTCTAACTGCGGTGCAGCAATTCTGGGACAATTTTTTACCCCTACAGAACTAGAGCATCTCAGTCGCCACATCAATCCTCAGCAGCCTACGGGGTTAGACTATTATCCCCTCCTCAGGCGAGGAGAGCGTTTTCCCGTTAATGATCCGCACCTTGAGCCGCGTTTAGAACCACGACCTGCTGAACCCCATTTGTTTTTGCAAGGACTTCTAGAAAGCCTCAGCCGCATTGAACAACAGGGCTATCAGCGATTACAAACCCTTGGTGCGTCACCACTGCAACGGGTTTGGACAGCAGGGGGAGGTGCCCATAATCCAGCATGGCTAGCCATTCGTCAACAATTTTTGGGGGTGCCCGTGGCCATTTCGCCGCAAACAGAGGCGGCCTACGGTGCTGCACTCCTTGCCTGTGGCTCAACCAACTCCTTACAAAATCGACAACAAAGCTACCCTTTTACAAGCGGCTGCTGAGCACACATTACTGGTTTTCAACGCTCTATGTGTAGCAGCTATTTGGAGAATTCGTATTATATCCCCATAGCTAAAGCTAGGGGCTTTACGGCGCTTTTTCGGTAGAATAGAGTTTCTGTGCTGTATCAGTAGCGATCCATGCGCCTGTCGCAAATGCTTTTTGTCACCTTGCGGGATAACCCTGCGGAAGCGGAAATTCCCAGCCACAGGCTATTGCTGCGGGCTGGCTATATTCGCCGCATTGCCAGTGGGGTGTATAGCTACTTACCCCTGATGTGGCGGGTGCTCCAGAAGGTGAGTGCCATTGTACGCTCCGAAATGGATCGCAGTGGTGCCCTTGAGTGCCTGCTGCCGCAATTGCAGCCCGCTGAGCTATGGCAGGAATCTGGCCGTTGGGATACCTACACCCAAGCAGAAGGCATTATGTTTGCCCTCACGGATCGGGCAGAGCGGCAGTTGGGGCTAGGCCCAACCCATGAAGAGGTCATTACCACCCTTGCTAAGGATCTGATTCGTTCCTACCGGCAGTTACCGGTGCACCTGTATCAAATTCAAACTAAGTTCCGCGATGAAATTCGCCCCCGGTTTGGCCTGTTGCGGGGACGGGAATTCATCATGAAGGATGGCTACTCCTTCCATGCTGATGTGGCCAGCCTTCAGGACACCTATCAGGTGATGTACGACACCTACAGTCGTATCCTCAGCCGTTGCGGTCTTACTTTTCGGGCAGTTGAGGCAGATTCGGGGGCAATTGGCGGCTCTGGCTCCCATGAATTTATGGTGCTAGCCGATGCGGGTGAAGATGAAGTGCTCTATACCGCCGATGGTGAGTATGCTGCCAATGTAGAAAAGGCGGTGTCTGTGCCGCCAGCGGCTGTACCTAGCCCCTATAGGAAAATGGAAACCCTCAGCACCCCCAATGCAACCACCATTGAGGCATTAGTGGCGCAACTGGGCTGTGATCCGACCCAGATTGTCAAAACGGTTCTCTATCGTGCTGGGTTTGATAATGGTTGCTGCGGCTTAGTATTGGTGAGCATTCGTGGCGATCAAGAGGTGAATGCGGTGAAGCTTCAGAATGTGCTGACGGGTTTAGCTGCCAACTATGGAGCCAGTAAACTGTTGGATCTGAGGGTGGCCGACGCTGAAACCGCGCAGGAGTGGGCAGCACAACCCTTACCCTTTGGTTATATTGGGCCTGATCTGCCGGATACGTATCTAAAAACCACGGCCAACCTCATTCCCCAATTTATTCGAATTGCCGATACAACGGTGGCCGAGCTGAAGCGGTTTGTCACGGGGGCGAATAAGGCAGAGCACCATCGGGTTGGGGTGAACTGGGGCAACACCTGTGCCCTGCCAGCGTTAGTGGTGGATGTGCGCAAGGCGCAAGCGGGCGATCGCGCCTGTCATGATCCAACGCAGTACTTAGAAACTGCCCGTGGGATTGAAATTGGCCATATCTTTCAACTGGGCACTAAGTACTCCCAAGCTATGCAGGCTACCTATACCAATGAGCAGGGGGAGGAGGTGCCCTTAGTGATGGGGTGCTATGGCATTGGTGTCTCCCGCTTAGCCCAAGCTGCTGTGGAGCAGCACCACGATGCCAACGGGATTATCTGGCCGTTGGCGATCGCCCCTTATCAGGTCATTATTGTTGTCCCCAACATCACCGATCCCACTCAGATGCACTTGGCCACTGAACTCTACACCAAGCTGCAAACAGTCGGAATTGAGGTGCTGCTAGATGATCGCGATGAGCGTGCTGGGGTCAAATTCAAAGATGCGGATCTCATTGGAATCCCCTATCGGGTGGTAACGGGGCGCACGAGTGCCAAAGGGGAGGTGGAATTAGTAGAGCGCGCTACGGGCAAAACCGTGACTCTCTCTGTGAGCGAGGCGATCGCCTATCTGCAACAGCAAGTAGATCAGCTTTGACATTCCCTTAAAAGATGGATCATGGCTCCTGCAACCCGCACCGAATCCGATTCCCTAGGTACGATTGAGGTTCCCGCTGACTGTTATTGGGGCGCCCAGACGGCACGATCCCTAAAATACTTTCCCATTGGCGGCCTAAAAATGCCCCTTGCGGTCATTTATGCCATGGCACGGCTGAAGCAAGCAGCGGCGATCGCCAACCGGGATCTAGGTGTTCTGGCGCCGGAGAAAGCGGCGTGGATCTGTCAAGCAGCAGCGGAAATCATTGACGGTCGTTGGGATAATCAGTTTCCGCTATCGATTTGGCAGACCGGCAGTGGCACGCAAACCAATATGAATGTCAATGAGGTCATTGCCAACCGTGCCATTGAGTTAGCGGGAGGCACAAAGGGAACCAAAACCCCCATTCACCCTAATGATCACGTTAACTGTAGTCAGTCCTCGAATGATACGTTTCCCACCGCAATGCACATCGCCACTGTCTTAGAGGTACAGGAGCGGCTGCTGCCCATGCTGCAAAACATGCTGGCGGCTCTGGAGGAAAAAACCGCTGCGTTTGCCAACATTATTAAAATTGGGCGCACTCACCTGATGGATGCGGTGCCCCTCACCCTTGGTCAAGAGTTTTCGGGGTATGCTAGCCAGTTGGCGGCCTGTCAACACCACTTGCAGTACTGCCTCCAGCACCTTTATCCCCTAGCCATTGGCGGTACCGCCGTCGGCACCGGCTTAAATGCCCCCCCCGGCTTTGGCGATCGCGTTGCTCAAGAGTTAGCCCGGATGACCGGCTATCCCTTCTGTGTTGCTGAAAATCGCTTTGCGGCCTTGGCGGCTCACGATCCCCTAGTGCTGTTGAGTGGTGCCCTCAAAACGCTGGCGGCGGCCTTGATGAAAATGGCCAATGATATTCGCTGGTTAGGGTCGGGTCCTCGCTGTGGGTTGGGGGAATTAATCTTGCCCGCCAATGAACCCGGCTCATCGATTATGCCTGGCAAGGTGAACCCGACCCAGTGCGAAGCCTTGACCATGGTGTGTGTGCAGGTGATGGGCAATGATGCGGCCATTGGTATTGCTGGTAGTCAGGGCAACTTTGAACTCAATGTGTTTAAGCCCCTCATCATCCACAATGTGCTGTGCTCCATTGAACTCCTCAGCGATGCGGGGTCTGCCTTTACGGACTTTTGTTTGCGGGGGCTACAGCCGAATCACCCCCAAATTCAGACGCATTTAGAGCGATCCTTGATGCTCGTGACCGCCTTGAACCCCCGTATTGGTTACGACAAGGCGGCAGCCGTGGCTAAAAAAGCCTATAGCGAGCAGAAAACCCTCAAGGAGGCTGCCGTAGAGCTGGGCTACCTCACCCCAGAGGAGTTTGATCAGTGGGTGCGTCCAGAGGACATGCTTGGCGAAAGCGCCGACAGTTGACCCCGTAGGGTGCGCTGCCAGTAGGGGGTATTGTGGCAGCGCGATCGCAGGCTTTGGGCATTTACCGTCCATGCTGCCGTCGGATCAAACAGGATAACGTTGCGGCTAGGGGGCTGCAACTGCGGGGGGGCAAGGCCAAGAATGCGGGCAGGCGCGGTACTGATGGCGTGCCAGAGGTCAACCGCCGTGAGGTGCCCAGGGGCGACTAATCCCTGCCAGAGGGCGGGCAAGGCCAACTCCAGACCAATTGCCCCCGGGAGGGCTTCGGCAAAGGAGATCATTTTTTCCTCGTAAAGGAGGGGGGTGTGGTCAATGGCGATCGCCTCAATCACGCCTGTTTTGACCCCCTCAATTAAGGACTGGCGATCCGTAGGGGTTCCGAGGGGTGGCTCAAGGCGCAGGTTTGGATCGTAGGTGGCCAAGTCCCCAGTGTCAAACAGTAGATGCAACCAACAAACGCTGGCGGTAACAGTCTCCGGCTTAGCCTGCGTTAAGATTTCAACACTGCGAGCGGTGGAGAGGCGCATCAGATGAATAGGGGTCGTGACGGTGCGCCCTAGCTCCAAAATTGCCAGTAGGGGAATGGTTTCACAGCAGATTAGTTGCTCTGCCAGACCCAAGCGCAGGGCGTCTAAACTCTCGCGGGCAACGCCATGGGCCGCCAAGGTTGCGTCAAACGGCCAAAGCGCCACACATTTCTGGATAGGTTGCAAATAGGTGAGAGCGCGCTGCAATAATGGCCAATTGACGAGGCCGGAGTCATCGCAAAACCCCACTACGCCGGCTGCGGCCAGTTCCGCTAGATTGCTAAGAGCCTTGCCTGCACCCCCTTGGCTGAGAGCCGCCCACACCCGCACCTGCGTCCAACTCTCTGCGGGCAAATCGTGCTGGATTGAGTTCCACACCGCTGGATCATCAATGACGGGTTGGGTAGTAGGCAAAAGAGTCAGGTGCTGCACCCCCCCCGCCGCCGCAGCAGCAAGCAGAGAGGTTAGGCTTTCGCGCGCTTCGTACCCTGGTTGGCCGCTGTGGCTGTAGAGATCTACTAAAGGGGGTGCCAAAATTAACTGCTCAGCAGGGACCCGCTCGCTCTCAGGGGGAATGTCCGCTGGGGCGATCGCCACCAGTTCATCGCCCCTAAAGAGCACATCCGCACGGTAATCTGCGCGGTTGAGCGGATCCACCACCCGCACCTGTTGCAGCAGTCGCCATGCCATGGCTTTACAAGGCTCCGGCTGCCGTCCGATCCAGCACGCCCCCTAAATGGGTGGTAATGTTGACCGCCTGTAGCCGCGGCAGCCCTCCTTTTAGCGGATAGTCAATCACCGTCACACTGCCATTGCCTTGCTTAAAGAGCCAGAAGTTCTCGATCCCTAGGCCGACAATATGACACAGCAGCACTTTATTCGTGGCATCGTGAGCCACAACCAAAACATTGTGGGGGGTGAGGGCACTGGCTTTCCATGCCTCGAGCCACTGCTCCCACGCTGTGACGACGCGATCGTGCACCTGTTGCAGGTTTTCCCCGTGGGGCATTTGCACCGCCGCTGGGGTGGTGCGCCACCGCTCTAGCTCCCCTGGGTACTGCGCTTCCACCTCTGGCTCAAACTTGCCTTCCCAGTCACCATGGCTAATTTCTGCCAAGGCTGGCTCTAGCTCTAAGGAAACATCGGGATGGTGCTGCAAAATGGCTAAGGCTGTGTCTTTGGGGCGCAATAGGGGGCTACTCAGGGCATGGTGGAAGGTTACATCCTTGAGAAAATCTGCCACAGTTGCCGCTTGGGCACGACCATTCTCATTGAGGGGCACATCAATCTGGCCTTGAAACCGTCCTTCGCGGTTCCAATTGGTTTCACCATGGCGCACCAAAAAGATACGCAGGGTGTGCGCCTTAAACCGGGGTTCCGGAAAGGGATCGTTGAGATGACTGGTAAGGTTCAGGGCTTCTATCTGCGCCGGTTGGTGCCGACCGTGGGCAAAGTTGAGAACACTGATGCCGCCATTGGCCTGTTGCAGCCGCAAATAGCCCTTGACCCCCAAGCCCAAGGCTGTGCAGATTAAGGCGCGGTTCATACCACTGTGGCCCACAATCAGGATAGTATCATTGTCGTGCTGGGGCAGCAGCGTATCCAAGACTAGACCGGCCCGATCAAACAAATCTAGGACTGGGAAGAAGTCCTTTGGCTCCCCAGTCTCATCTAGGGTCCGCATGACTAAGGTGTCCGGTGCCTCTTGCCAGCGGCGATAGTCCTCTGGAAACCGCTCTTTCACCGCTGCAAAGGGTAAGTCTTCCCACGCAGGTAAGGCAATTTCCTTGAGCAAATCCATAGGGATAGGGGCAGGGATCCCTAGACTGCCTAGTTGCTGGTAAATGTCCTCAGCCGTTTCCTGAGCACGCTTAAGGGGGCTGGTGTAAATTTTGCGGATGGGGATGCCCTGTAATGCTGCACCCACCTGCTGCGCCATCCAATGACCACGCTCCGTCAGCGAGGAGGAATCACTATGACCTTGGACGCGCTGTTCAACGTTAAATGTGCTTTCACCGTGGCGGACAATAATAACTCGGGTACTCAGATGTCTCTCCTTGGATGCACCATAGGCAATTGTATCTTGTCTGTTACCTCTCGAGGCCAGCCGTGCGTATCTTAGGGGTTGATCCGGGCTTGGCCACCCTTGGCTATGGCTGCATTGAAATGACACCCACAAGCTGCCACGTCTGCGATTTTGGGGTGATCACAACCACTGCCAAGGAACCTGTTGGCGATCGCCTGCACAGTCTTTACACTGACCTACACCAGTTAATTCCAGCCCTGCGCCCTGACGTGGTGGCGATCGAAAAATTATTTTTCTATAAAATGAGCCACACCATTGTGGTTGCTCAGGCGCGGGGGGTGATTCTCTTGGTGCTGAGTCAACTGGGGTGTCCGCTTTTGGAGTTTACGCCTGCCCAGGTCAAGCAAACACTGACAGGGTATGGCAACGCCACCAAAACTGAGGTGCAACTGGCGGTACAGCGGGAACTTGACTTGGCTACCCTCCCTAGGCCGGATGATGCGGCTGATGCCTTGGCGATCGCCCTTACTGCCAGCCGTCACCACGAGACTCCCTGTTCCTAGACAGGGGCGATCCTCCCTAGAGGTAGTTGTCAAAGTGGCGAATACTTAGTCCTGTTTGGCAGTATTGGTAGATGCTTCTGTGAGAGCAGAAGGGGCAGTCTCACTCACCGGAATTGCAACGGGAGGGCGATCGAGGCTGAGCATCAGGCCAACAGCTGTAGGTTCAACAGGTACAGGAGACACCTCTGGAGCAATGCTGGCAGGACTAGTCACTGCAATCTGTGATCCGGGGAGTGGGTTAGGGAGAAGCCCATTGAGAACACCCACCACCGATGCAGCTAGGGTGGCACCCACCCCTCCCCATACCCACACTGCGCGGGGGCGACGCTGCGCCTTGGCAATGACCCGAGCTGCCAAATAATCCGTAGGGCAAGGGGACACAGGCACGGGAAGTTGCTGCATTTGCACTTTTAGGGTTAACAGCCGCTGGTACAGTCGTTGAGCCTTAGGATCGCTGGCGAGCCATGCCTCCACCTGCTGTCGCTCCCCAGCCGTGACTTCACCATCGAGATAGGCACTCAGCAATTCGAAGTGATCTCGTTTGCAGTGATCCAGTTCGTCCATCATTGTTCAACATCCTTCATCAAAATCTAGCCAAAGCCAAGGTGTGGGGCAATAGTTTAGGAGCGGGGGCTGTCAAGGTGGGGTTGCAATTCCGTTTGCAGTCGCTGCCGAGCGCGGGCAATTCTTGATTTTACTGTTCCTAAGGAGACACCCGTGATCTGGGCAATTTCTTCGTAGGACAATCCCTCAATTTCCCGCAGGACAATCGTGGTTCGGAAGGTTTCCGGCAAGTTGGCGATCGCCTGTCGCAATTGGTCATAAAATTCATCGGTATGCAATAACTCATCCGGACTGGCATCACTGGAGGCGAGTTCCCATAGTATTTCCCCATCATGGGTCTTGAGGGGGGCATCGAGGGAGAGGGGAGCTTGGTGGCGCTTCCGTTTGCGCAGCTCATCATAGAATAGGTTTGTGGCAATACGGCTGAGCCAACCGCGAAATTTACTGGCATCCTGCAACTTATGAATATTCCGGTACACCCGTATCCACACTTCTTGTACTAAATCGGCTCGATCCTCCCAGTCCGGTGCCAAGTGATAGATCAGTCGCTCCACGTGAGCCTGATGGCGGCGTAACAACTCTGTAAACGCGGCCCGATCGGGTGATCTGCCCGCCTGACAGCGAATCACCAATTCCTGTGGTGAAAGTTTTGTTAGCGGCAGCGTCACCCGGTAACAGGTCTCCTCAACACTGGGCCAAGCAAGGGGGATACTGGATGTCATGGAAACAACAGACCTCAGACCAAACTATCTCCCATGACGCAAGGTCGGTGATCAGGTTCCCTCCTCCGTTATACCGTGCTAGCTGCCACTCTATGCGCAACAGCTCCTCTGGGCGGGCTTCACTTGCTGAGGGATGTTGATGGATTTTTATTGCCCACTGCTTAATGTTTTCTTAATGTTGGCCAAATTCAGACTAAACTTTAATTGTAGCGGCGATCGCCCCTTGATTTTCGTTAGGCTAACCTGTGAACMCCTTATTTAGTCAACTGCCATAATCACCATGCCGTGGATACGCATTTCCAGTGGACTTGTTGCGATCGCGGTGGCATTGATGATAACCCTCTTGGGGGGTTGGTACTTTTGCTTGGGTATTGGTGCCTTAATTTACCTAGGGCAACTGGAATATTTTGAACTAGCGCGTGCCAAAGGCAGTGCCCCAGCGGCTAAAACCACCTTAGTTGTCAGTCAGGTGCTACTGATTACTGCGCTGTTGCGTCCCGATTTGGCCGATGCCGTCTTTCCTGTCGCCGGTACCCTAATTTGCTTTTACCTGCTGTTTCAGCCTAAACTGGCCTCCATTGCCGACATTTCTACCTCCATCATGGGGCTATTCTACGGCGGGTATCTCCCCAGCTATTGGGTGCGCCTACGGGGGCTAGATCATACTGCCACCCTTCCCTTAGGCGGGTTTTGGCCACAGCAGTGGCACTTAGAGGCTCTCCCCCTAGGATTGCAGGCAACCCTGTTAGCGTTTACCTGTATTTGGGCGGCGGATATTGGGGCTTATACCGTCGGCAAGCTGTTTGGTCGCACCCGCCTATCGCACATTAGCCCCAAGAAAACTGTTGAAGGGGCGGTATTTGGTGTTTTAGGGAGCTTAGCCGTCGCCTTTTGGGGTGCCTATTCCCTCCAGTGGCCATGGCCGTGGTTCGCCGGAGCCACCCTAGGCTTGCTCATTGGCATTGCTAGCCTCTTGGGCGACCTCACCGAATCAATGATGAAGCGGGATGCCGGGGTTAAAGACTCTGGGCAGTTGATTCCTGGCCATGGGGGGATTCTGGATCGTGCCGATAGCTACGTCTTCACCGCCCCGCTTGTGTTTTACTTTGTTACCTTGCTGCTGCCAGCCTTGGGGCAATGGCACCCCTGAGGTGTTGGCGATCGCAAGCGGTGCAGTTTCAACTACCCTAGGAAATAGTCCTTAACGTTTGCCGCGCAACCATGGCCGAAACCTTGATGTTTAATGCCCTCCGTGCTGCCATTGATGAAGAAATGGAGCGTGACCCTACCGTATTTGTACTGGGGGAAGACGTAGGACATTATGGCGGCTCCTACAAARTCACCAAARACCTCTACAAAAAGTACGGCGAACTCCGCCTGCTGGATACCCCCATTGCCGAAAATAGCTTTACGGGAATGGCCATTGGGGCAGCCATGACCGGTCTGCGTCCCATTGTTGAAGGCATGAACATGGGCTTTTTGCTGCTGGCCTTTAACCAAATTGCCAATAATGCCGGGATGCTGCGCTATACGTCCGGCGGCAACTTCAAAATTCCGATTGTGATCCGCGGGCCTGGGGGGGTAGGGCGGCAACTGGGGGCAGAGCACTCCCAGCGCCTAGAAGCCTATTTCCAAGCGGTTCCAGGGTTGAAAATTGTTGCCTGCTCAACCCCCTACAATGCCAAAGGGCTATTGAAATCGGCCATTCGTGACCCCAACCCTGTTCTCTTTTTTGAGCACGTGCTGCTGTACAACCTCAAGGAAAACCTACCGGAAGAGGAGTATTACTTGCCCCTTGACAAAGCAGAGGTGGTTCGTCCGGGAACGGAGGTCACTATTCTCACCTACTCGCGGATGCGGCACCATGTCCTGCAAGCGGTGAAAACCCTTGAAAACGAGGGCTACGATCCGGAGGTGATTGATTTAATTTCCCTGAAGCCCCTTGACTTTGAGACCATTGGTGCATCAGTTTGTAAAACCCATCGTGTTGTTATTGTTGAAGAATGCATGAAAACCGGTGGCATTGGCGCAGAACTCTCGGCCTCTATTATGGAGCGTTACTTTGACGAGTTAGATGCCCCAGTGGTGCGGCTCTCCTCTCAGGACGTTCCCACCCCCTACAATGGCACCCTCGAGAACCTAACCATCGTGCAACCGCCGCAAATTGTGGCCGCTGTGCAGAAACTGGTGCGGGGTCAGATTTAATCATGGGGAAATATCGCGGCTGGCTAATTGCAATTTTAGTTTTACTGATGGCCGCCACATGGGTGATCGTGCGCACCCCGGCTCGCTTAGGTCTGGATCTGCGCGGCGGTGCCCAACTGACCCTCCAGGTGCAAACGACGGATAAAGTGCCGCAAATTACGCCCCAAGTGCTCTCAGCGGTACAGAGTGTGGTGCAAAAGCGCATCGATGGCTTGGGGGTTGCCGAGGCGGTGGTGCAAACCGCAGGCGACGATAAGCTACTGGTGCAGCTGCCGGGGGTCACCGATCCCGAGCAGGCAGAGCGCATTCTCAAGGGAACCGCCCAGTTATTGTTTGCACCCCAAAAGCCCGGCACTGAAGCGCAACTGCAAGTGGAGCGACAAATCCAAGCGCAGCTTCTCCTAGAGCAAACGCAACTCCTGCTAGAGCAATCCCAAAATGCCAACAATCCTGAAGCGTTAGCCGATATTGAGGCCAAGCTTGCTAAAAACCGCGAGTCTCTTGCGGCCAGTCAGCAGGCGATCGCCAACCTCTTTGCGCCTTCAGAGCTTACTGGAGCCATGCTGCAAGAAGCCTTCGCTAGTCCGGTGGCGCCCGGCTCCCCCAACTGGAATGTCATTGTCCGCTTTGACCCCCAAGGGGCAGAGTTGTTTGCCCGCCTCACCAAAGAGATTGCCGGTACGGGCCGCAGCATTGGCATTTTTCTTGATGACCGCCTCATTAGTGCCCCCACGGTGTCTGCGCAGTATGCTGAAACCGGCATTATTGGCGGCAATGCGGAAATTTCCGGTGGCTTTACCGCCCAAACTGCGAACGATCTTGCCATTCAGCTCCAGGGGGGTGCTCTACCGGTACCGCTGGAGGTAGTTGAAAACCGGACGGTGGGCGCGTCCCTTGGCCAAGACAGTATCCGTGATAGCCTCTACGCGGGGGTGGCGGGCCTAGTGCTGGTGCTGGTGTTTATGGTTGCCTATTACCGTTTGCCGGGTCTGATTGCCGATATTGCCCTTGTGCTCTACGCCATTTTTACCTATGCCGCCTTTTTGCTGTTTGGGGTGACCTTAACCCTGCCGGGCATTGCGGGTTTCATCCTCAGTATTGGCATGGCGGTGGATGCGAATGTGCTGATTTTTGAGCGCACCCGCGAAGAACTACGGCTGGGTAAAACCCTCTACCGCTCGGTGGAGTCGGGCTTTGATCGTGCCTTTGCCAGTATTTTAGACAGCAATGTCACCACCCTGATTGCCTGTGGGGCGTTGTTTGCTCTTGGCACGGGCTTTGTGCGAGGGTTTGCCGTGACCCTAGCCATTGGCATTGGGGTGAGTATGTTCACCGCCCTGACCTGTAGCCGTAGCTTCTTGTTCTACGCCATTAGCATCCCCAGCTTGCGTAAACCCACGTGGTTTTGTCCCAAACTGGAGACCCTGAAATGAGTTTTAGCGTCAATCGCCAGCGATCGCTGTGGTGGGGTATATCCCTAGTTGTCATTCTCAGTGGTCTGATGGCCATGGCCATCTCTTCGGTCTCCTTAGGCAGTCCGCTCCGCCTAGGCTTAGACTTTATTGGCGGAACGCGACTGCAATTTGAACTTGCCTGTAGTACCACAAACACCTGCAAGCAGCCCATTGACATTGATGTGGTTCGCCGCATTCTGAATCAAGAGGGGTTGGGCAACAGCAGCCTACAGGTGATTGATCAGTATGGGATTGGTATCCGCACCATTCCCTTAGGGGTAGAGCAGCGCACACGGCTCAGTAGTGCCTTGACTCAAGAATTGGGTGCCTTTAATCCGGCGCAGACGCAAATTGAAACCGTCGGCCCCACCCTTGGGGGGCAAATTTTGCGCTCCGGTCTGCTTGCGCTGCTGGTGGCCTTCATTGGCATTACGATTTATCTGACCCTACGCTTTCAGTTTGACTATGCCTTTTTTGCCCTTGTGGCGCTGTTTCACGATGTCTTGCTCACCGCAGGTATCTTTGCCATTTTAGGGCTGACCCTTGGGGTTGAAATTGACAGCCTGTTTATTGTGGCGTTGCTCACCATTATTGGTTTTTCCGTGAATGATACGGTGGTCATCTACGATCGCGTCCGCGAAACCCTTAAGCTCAACCCCGACCTGAACATTAAGGAGGTCGTCGATCAGGCCGTGGTACAAACCCTTGGCCGCTCCATTAACACGACCCTGACGACTCTGTTGCCCTTGGTCACGATTTTTATTTTTGGGGGCGATACTCTGCGCTTTTTTGCCTTAGCCTTAATTATTGGCTTTGTGACGGGTGCGTATTCTAGTATTTTTGTGGCGAGTACCCTGCTTGCTTGGTGGCGCGATCGCCAACCCACACCAACCCCTTCGCCAGTCACCTAGGCCAGACCCACTCCCGTCTCTCCCCCTGTGTTGTGCTAATTCCCATTACCCAAGAAAAACTGCGCCAGCTTGTTCCTGCGGTTGCCACAGGTGCTCAGTATCTCTACGTGTGGGGGAAGCTACAGGACGTTTTACGGCGGGTAATCTTTGCTGTGGTGGCCGTAGCAATTGTGACGTTTGGCCTCGAGTTTTTGGGAGATGGCACCCAGCTTGTGCTTGGTTTGGTGGCGGGGCTGTATTGGCTGTGGGCACCGGCTGTGTTGGCCAGTTGGCGCAACCGTCGCTACCGCCGATTTCCCTACGCCGGCTTTTGGCAAGGGCGGGTGCTAGAGGTCTATGTCACTGAAGAACTGGTGGGCAAAGAAGAGACCGTTGACGATCAAGGCCAGTTAGTCATCATCGAGAACCGCGAACGCTGCCTTAACCTTGAGATAGGCGACAAAAGCGGCTTTGAAACAACAGTGCGCACTAAGCTGCTGCGGCAGCACCGCGTGATTCGGCCAGGAGATGTCGCACAGATGCTGGTGCTATCGCGGCGACCGGACTTAGCAGAGATTGAGATGATTTCGGAAGTTTATTTGCCACGCCATCGCCTCTGGATTGGCAACTATCCGATGTTGCAGCGGGATATCTTCGTGGAATTATCGGAAACACTACGGCGGCAGCGGCGATCGCCCCGAAGATCCCGTTCTCCACGGCGGTCAACCCTGTGATACCTTAAAGGGAAAGACATAAAAGTTAACATTTCCCAAGAGTCCCTTGACCGCGCTGACCTCGACCGCTGTTTTCCCCGCCCTGCGCTTTGGCTCCCGGCCAGCGTGGTGTATTTTTTCTCTTGCGGCTTTTTTAGTCTCTGTCCCTGTCTTTATTGAGGCACCACTGGTACGTACCTATCCTTGGTTGAGCTTAGGGATCACTCCCCTGCTGTGGGGGATCAGTCGTTACCTACAAACCCAAACTCGCTACCAGCGCTTCGGTGCACTCCTCTATGGCTTTAGTTGGTGTTGGGGGGCAGGGTCGCTGTACTGGGGCTGGTTGCGCTGGGAACCGCTGTGGCACTTGCCGGTGGAGGCGCTGCCGTTACCCCTGATGGTTTGGCATCTGCGACAACGGCAACAACTGGTAGGGGTCTTTTTCTTTTTGGGGTCATTTTTAGGCACGGCCATTACGGATGCCTATTTTTACCTGATTGATGTGATTCCCCATTGGCGAGCCATTATGTACCTCGAGCAGGATCTAGTGTCAGTGCAAGAAATGCTCGTGCAGGCGATCGCCCAAGCCCAGACCTTTAGCGGGGAAGTGTGGGGTGTACTGCTTAGCCTAAGCCTACTGCTCATTGGCCTGTTGCCCCTGTTTCAATCCCAGATTCGCCAAGGAATACCTGCCATGCTGCCGAGTTGGGCGTTTATGGGGGCGGTACTAAGTACCCTTGTGGTGGATGGGTTATTTGGTTTAACGATTGGGCTTTTACCCCTTTAGGGGCAACATTTTGGCACACCGAATCGTCAATTTAAAAACTAGAAACTAAAATAGGAATGGATACCAAAAGGAACTCTGGAAGAGGCCGAAATAAAGTGTATCCATTACTACAAATCTCTGATGATTCAAGGAGACAGTCTATATTGCTGAATAATGCATTGACTTTTCTCTGGTGTTTACAGTTCATCGCAACGCCACGCAAGGTACGTCTAAAGCCCATTCGCCAGAGTGCACAAATTTAGTTTTTTCCTATCCAAATCCCAGCTTTGATGTTCTATTCTCAGTCTTGTATTTTTAGATGCTGATTCACGCTCTAGAAGGCTACGGGAATAGGCAATCTGTGCTGTGGCTATCTTTATTACGATGAGGTGTTGAGTTCACTATGCTTCGTCAGTCTGTTTTAACGCTGGGGCAACGGTTTATCAAAGCGGTATTGCTGCCGGTGCGTCGTTGGCTAGAGTGCTTTGACGTGCGCGATCGCCAGCTTGCTCACCGTCTGTGCCGTTTGATCCCTGCCCAGTGCCCCTTTGAGCGGGATATTGTGGTTGCAAAGTGGCACATCCATATTCCTCCCCTGTGCCATCTCAATCCCCTCTACGAAGAGTTGATGCTGTTACGCTATCGTGCTCTCTGTTATTTAGCGGACGAGTGTCAGGAAGATATTAGCGCCTACTGCTAGGGGGTACGTCGGAGTGTGGCGATCCCTAGCCGCCGTGCTGTTCCAACAGCCCTGCCCCTGCTGTGGTCGTCTGAGTCGGCAACCTCTGTGCCCAAGCTGCGAACGGCGGCTGCGAACGTGGGAGCTGCGCGATCGCCGCTCTTACTGGCGCGGATCAGTGCCCCTATTGCCGTGGGGCAGCTACCGTCAGGACTTAAAGCGGGCGATCGCCACCCTCAAGTACCATGCCCATCCCGAATTGGGCACCCTCTTTGGTGAATGGCTCGCTGTTGCTTGGCTAGAGAGTCAGGTCAGCCACAACCTGCCGCTCCAGGTGGTTCCCATTCCCCTCCATGCCGATAAATTAAAGGCGCGGGGCTTTAACCAAGCAGAAATCATTGCCACCAGCTTTTGTCGTGCCCTAGAATTGCCCTTGGTTCCCCATGCCTTAGTACGGCAGCGCGCAACGCAGTCAATGTTTCAACTGACGGTGGCTGAGCGGGTCGCTAATTTAGAGCAGGCGTTTGTCTTAGGGCGGGGGTTACGGCGGCAATGCTGGGTGCTGCTGTGTGATGACATTTACACCACGGGCACAACCGCCCGTGCGGCGGCAGAAACCCTGAGAGCCGCAGGGCATCGGGTACTGGGAATCGTTACAGTGGCGGTAGCGCTCCCTGACCCACACTAAGGCCAACCAGCATCAGAGCCTCGTTCCACTCCACCACGGCACCGTAGGTATCGCCGGTGTGCCCTCCCACTTGGTGATAAAACCATGCCGGTACCAAGAGCATCAGGAGGAGGCCAAGACTGTGGAGGTATAGCAACTGGCCAAGGGAGAGGGGCAGTATCACACTCATGAGACTCAATACGAGGCCACTTGGCCAAAAATCCCAAGGGACGCGGCAGGAGACTTTATGAATCTGACCAGTTCCTGTGGGCTTGAGGTAGGGGTAGCGGGCGATCGCCCACACTTGTGCCACCCGTCCCCACACCGCCGCCCACAGCACGCTAAAGGGCATGGTTGAACTCGCCAGAGCACTGACTTTCAGCAACAGGATCACGATGGCAGCCATCACCCCAAACGCACCGCTGCGACTGTCTGCCATGACTGCGAGCCGCCGTTGCGGATCCCTCACCCCTAAGCCATCTGCTGTATCCATTGCCCCATCCAGATGCAGCCCACCGGTGAGCCCTAACCAGAGCGCCACCAGCAACACGCCTTGCACCAGCCGTGGCAGGTAAAGCAGGTCTAGCAGCCAGTCTGCCCCGAACAGTAGCCCGCCAATCAGTACCCCCACCCCTGGGCACCACTTTGCTGCGCCAGCAAGTTTGATAGGGCATCTAGGGGGAAGGGGCAAACAGGTGTAGAAGATCACTGCCCCTAGCCATTCCTGCCACAGGGACTTCATAATCGTGTTTGAATTTGGGCTACGGTGCGTTGCTGTGGCCGGAGGGACTGTGCTACCTGTTGAATATCAGCAGGGGTGATCTGTTCAATGGCCTCAAGGCGATTAAATAATTGCTGCCACCCCTCCCCCTTGACGGCGTAATCGGCCAAGAGCTTGGCCATCCCCTCGTTGGAGGTCAGGTTTTGCAGCAGTTCCATACGCAGTTGTGTTTTTACCCGAGCCAACTCGTCGGCTCTGATGGGATCTGCCTGTAGTGCTTGTAACTCCTTGGCAATGCCCGCCGCCAATGCTGCGGTAGTATGCCCTGGAGCCGGTGCGCCATAAATGAGAAAACGGTTGGGATATTTATTGCCCGGAAAGCCGACGTACGCTTGCACATTCAGGGCAGTTTTCTGTTCTAGGACAAGGGCGCGATAAAGGCGGGAGGTGCGGCCACCACTGAGAATCTGCGCCAACATTTCGTACTGGAGGTAAGTGGGGTCGCGCAGGGCAGGACAGGGATACGCCTCGATATAAAGGGGTTGGCTAGCTAGCTCTAGGGTAATGCTACGCGGTTCAGTCGGCGGAGGTTCAGGGGCGATCGCCGTGGCCTTGCCCTGACCCTTGGGATAGCGACCAAAATATACCTGCGCCAACCGTTGCACCTGTTTGGGGTCAACATCCCCCACCAGCACCATGGTCATTTTTTCAGGGGTGTAATACTCCGCAAAAAAACGCTCGACATCAATGCGGCGCAGATTTTGAATATCGTCGCGGTAGCCAATCACCGGACGGCGGTAGGGGTGTTCCTGAAACGTGGTAGCTAAAAAGGCTTCAAAGAGTTGTCCTGAGGGTGAGTTCTCTGTTCGCAGGCGACGCTCCTCAAGGATGACTTCTTTTTCTTGGTAAAACTCACGGAACACCGGCTCTAGAAATCGCTCTGACTCTAAGGACATCCACAGTTCCAGTTTGTTGGCCGGAAAACTGTAGAAATAGCGGGTGGCATCAGCAGAGGTGGTGGCATTGAGACCGACCCCCCCTGCCTGTTGGACAATTTGACCATACTGGTTTTGCAGCACGTAACGATCTGCGACCCGTTGCACTGCCGCAAACTCCACCAATAGCTGCTGACGTTGGGCATCATCATGGGTAGCCTGTAGCTGATCAAAGAGCTGATCGAGTTGGGCAAATGTTTCCTTTTCTGCTGCATAGTTGCGAGTGCCAATGCGGCGGGTTCCCTTAAAGGCAAGGTGTTCCAGATAGTGCGCCACCCCAGTTTGCCCCTCCGGTTCATCTACCCCCCCCACATCGACATAGGTCAGGAAAGAAATAATGGGGGCTTGGTGCTGCTCCATGACAATAAAGTGCATCCCATTGTCAAGGTAAAACTCGCTAATTTGATTCATGGCGCGGTCAATGTAAGGCCGGATCGTCTGGGCAGACGCAATGGGCGTGAGCCATACCCACAGGGCGATCGCCCCAACACAGAAGCACTGGCATTGACTCCAAATAAGCTGCAACAATGACACAGGGATGTCTCAGGTACTGCTTCTATTACACCCTATTTCAGTCGTTCAGACGCTATGCTGCTGTCTTGATCTTCTGCGTGGTTTTTACCTCTTGCGCAGCAACACGCTTGGCAGCACTGACAAGATTAGCTTTTGACTTCTCTCCTCCTTGAAAGAGAGGGGATTCCCAAAGGATGCTACGCAACGGGCTGAAGCCGCGTTGCTTCGCTTTTCCCTTGAGCTGTCACCCACAACTTAATGCGGGTGGGGGCAGTCAAAGACCCCCTACCAACTCCGCTCAGACTCAATCCAAGCATCGTCGCTACTTTACGCAGGATGTTGGCAGCGCCATTACAATCCGCGTTGATGTACCAATTCTGAGCAGTCCTGAACAAGCCTCGCTTCGTCCGCTTCCCCGATGACTTCCAGCTATCAGGTTTTTCACCGAATGTCGGCAAAAAGTCACCATCCACAAACGATGCTTGAGAGGTATACGACTCCTCAGTTTCAACAAACTCTATCCCGTATTGCTCCGCTAACTGAGCAATCCGCTCTTTCAGTCTCGCAGTTGGGATCTGCACAAACTTCTGATTGGTCTTCTTGCCCAGGTTGGAACCGTCCTTTTGCCGCGGGTTCCAGCCAAATACAATCCGGCCAATCCGGTTACGGGTGCAATGGTCAATCACAATCCTGGCCGCTTTGTTCACTGCATCACGTATCTGCCGATTGCGCTTCTCAGTGAGTTGTGCCAGTCGCTTTGACCAAAAGCCTTGAGGCTTACCTTCTTTCAGCTTGGCAATTTGCTTGTTGTACCAGCGGTTCAACGATTTAAGATGCCTCCCATCCACTATGAAGCTGGTTTCTACATTGCTGACGCAGGTGAGCCAGTTGTTTAATCCCGAATCGATGCCCAGCACCCGCATCGGGTCTACATCAATCTGAACGGGGTTCAGACGATAGACAAACTCAGTGTAGAAACACCCATTGCGCGGCAGAATCCGCAGTTCCTTGATGTCCTCAAATTTGAGATTGGAGGGCATGGGGACAGTGAACGAATCAATCTGAAACCACACTTTCACTAACTGCCCCAGCGGAACCCGGATCATCCCATCAACCAACTTCAGCGCTTGTTTGGGATAGCTGACTACTGCCAACCCTCCCTTCTTGCGGTAATTTGGCATCTTGGGTTTCTCTGCCAGTTCTCCACCTCGCCACAGTTTCAACAATGCTCGGTAGGACTTAAACGACTCGTAGACCGAAATCAAGGTTTGCTGTGCAGCCTGGGAGTAAAGAGCTTGGAAGTGCTTACTGGTCTTGTATTCGTAACTCAGGCTATGCTTGCCAATCCACTGCCCGGTCTTAAAGTGCAGTTGACGAGCATAGTAAATGCCCTGATTGGTTAGCTTGTTTGCCTCAGAGCAGACAAATTCCATCACCCCCTTAAGTTCGTTATTGGGGTTGAGCAAAACTTGCTGACATCCAAACATGGTGAGTTTATGCAACAATTGTCTACAGCGTAGCACAGATAGACAAACCGGTGAACTATGGACTACCAGAAAAGCCGCAGTGCAACGTATTTGCTGAACTATCACTTTGTCTGGATTCCTCGGCGGCGTAGACCTGTTTTACGGGGAGAAATAGCAAATCGGTGCAGGCAGTTGATATGGGAAGCAGCAGAGGAGATTGATTGTCAAGTTGTGTCGTTGGCAATTGAACCGGATCATGTCCACCTCTTTGTTAACTGCCCTCCAACAATTGCACCCTATCAAATCATTCATCGAATTAAGGGGCGAACTGCACGGTTCCTCAGACAGGAATTCCCTAATCCATTAATGAAACTGCCGTCCATGTGGACATCCAGTTACTTTGTCTCAACGGCTGGCAATGTTAGCAGCGAAACAATTCAGCGCTACATTGAAGCTCAGGGCAAGAGTAATTGACCTTACTAGGGGCTAAAGCCCCCTGAGTTGGCTGTATCCCCTCGCTAAAGCGGAGGGGTTTTAGCCCGCCCACATCACTCCTATAAAGAGTAAAAAAAAGCTAAAGCTTTCGCGCGGGCAGGGTATTTAGCTTGTCAAAGCTGAATTAGCCTTGTTACAAGTTAACTAGTCAACGCCTAGGGTACATCCAGAATGCTAGAGAGCTTAAATACGGTTGCGTTATCCCGCTGGCAGTTTGCCCTGACGGCAATTTTTCATATGCTCTGGCCAGTCCTCACCACGGGTATGGGCATTTACCTAGTAGTGATAGAAGGACTCTGGCTGAAAACGAAGAACCTCACCTACTACCACCATGCCCGCTTTTGGTCAAAGCTCTACATCCTGAACTTTGGCATTGGCGTGGCCTCTGGGTTGCCGATGGCGTTCCAGTTTGGCCTGAACTGGGCACCTTTTTCCCTAGCCGTGGGGGATTTTTTTGGGACGGTTCTCGGCTTTGAAGGCACGATGGCCTTTATGCTCGAAGCCAGTTTCTTAGGCATTATGGTGTTTGGCTGGCAGCGGGTTCCGCCCCTGATGCACTGGGTGGCCACCATTTGCGTTGCCTTTGGTGCCAACCTCTCAACGTTTTGGATTCTCTCGGCCAATTCTTGGCTGCAAACGCCTGCTGGGGGTGTTTTTGTCGATGGTAAGTTCCAGGTGCAAGACTATTTCCAAGCGATCGCCAACCCTTTCATGGTCAATAGCTTTTTGCACATGTTCTTTGCCACCCTAGAAACCTCCTTATTTGTGATTGGCGGCATTAGTGCTTGGTACCTACTGCAAAATCGCCTGCCTAACTTCTTTACCAAATCCTTGAAGGTGGTTCTGGTGATGGCCTTGATTGTTGCGCCGCTGCAAATTTTTGTGGGTCACCTGAGTGCCGAGCAAGTCTATCGCTATCAACCCGCTAAGCTGGCCGCCATGGAAGCCCAATGGGAGACCATTCCCGCCGGAACGTCCGCCAGTTGGAGTTTAATTGCCATCCCTGATGAAGCAACCCAAACCAATAAGGTGGACGTAAAAATTCCTGGCCTGCTCGGTTATTTACTGGAGCTAAAACCCACTCTGGATAGCCCTGTGCTGGGGTTGAAGGAGTGGGCACCGAGCGATCGCCCCCACCTGATTGGTCTGATCTACTATTCCTTCCGCACCATGATAGCCATTGGCCTGTATCTTGCTGCCTTAGTGAGCGTGACGGTATTTATTTGGTGGCGCACTGGCCTTGCTGGCGATCGCCTTGGCAACTACAAATGGCTGTGGTGGGGCTGGATTTTTGCCGGACCGCTGGGCTACATTGCGGTAGAAGCGGGTTGGATTGTGCGTTGCGTCGGACGGCAGCCGTGGATTGTCTATGGCCAAATGCGCACCGCAGAGGCTGCCTCGGCCTTACCGCCTCAAGTCGTCCTGTTTTCCCTCAGCGGCCTTGTTGCACTTTACACCATCTTTTTCTTTGCCGCCCTCTTTTTTGGTAGCCGCATCATCCAGAAAGGCCCCAACGTGGCCTTGCCCGTTCCCGGCCTACGTAATGCCGAAGAACTCGAAATTCGTATCAAAATGGCAGAGCATCAGCCCGATAGTCGCCCTCTAGAAACCCAGCAGTAACGGCAAACTCCTATGGACACCAATCCTCTAGCCCCCCTCCAGCATTTCCTGCCCCAGGTGTGGTTTTGCATTCTGGGTTTATTTCTGTTCCTCTACATTCTCCTCGATGGCTTTGATTTGGGCATTGGCATTCTGTCGCTGACCGCTAGCAGCGAGCAACGGCGGAATATCCTCATGACCAGCCTCGGCAATGTCTGGGATGCAAACGAAACATGGCTCGTGCTGATGGGGGGCTCCCTCTTTGGTGCCTTTCCCTTGGCCTACGCCMCCATCCTCAATGCCCTTTACCTGCCCGCCGTCATCATGGTCGTAGGACTGATTTTGCGAGCCGTTTCCTTTGAATTTCGCGAAAACGCCAACAACAAGCGGGTATGGAACCTGACCTTTGGCGTTGGCAGTTTCTTGGCCGCCTTGGGGCAAGGGTTTGCCGTAGGCACTGTATTTGAAGGCATTAACGTCGATGCCGCGGGGAATTTTGCGGGCAGCATGTGGGACTGGCTGACATGGCACTCGGTTTTAGTGGCGCTGACCCTCATTCAAGGCTATGTTCTCATTGGCTCCACCTACTTAATCTACAAAACCAGCGGCGAGTTGCAGAACACCCACTATAAAACCGCCACCATTGCCACATGGACAACCTTGATCGGTGCCATTTTGATTACGATTACGGCTCCGATTTTCCATGTACAGGTGCGCGAACAACTGTTTCAGCCACCGCTGTTCTACGTTTTTGCTGCGATTCCCCTGTTGGGAGTGTTCCTCATTGCCATGCTACTGCGGAGCCTGAAGCGTCGCGAGGAATCTATGCCACTGGTCTGGACATTTCTGATTTTTCTTATGTCCTTTATTGGGCTGGGGTTTGTGATTTTTCCCAACATCATTCCCCCCAGTGTCACGATCTATGAGGCCTCGGCAGCCCCTAGCTCCCAAGTTTTTATGCTGATCTTTGTGGCCTTTTTAATTCCGATTATGCTGGCCTACAACCTCTATAACTATTTGGTATTCCGTGGCAAGGTGGTTGCCTAGAGACCCACCAACTGTTATGGCTACCTCCACTAGCGTTGATCTCGATGCCCTCAAGAGAGATTGCACCCTGTGCTGCTGTTGTGAATCCGTTGAGCAAAGCTGTTTGGTATAATCAGGGTGCCGTTTTCCATCAAAGAGGATGTCAACTATGGCAACAAAGTCTGCAAAGCCCACCTACACGTTTCGCACATTTTGGGCAGTGCTCCTGCTGGCGATTAACTTCTTGGTTGCCGCATACTACTTTGGCATCCTTAAGTAATCGGTAGTCATTGTTCGTTACCTAAGCGGCTAGGGGGGGTTGCTCGAGGGCGATCGCCCCTAGTTGGCCGCGGCGATAGTCCTGTAGCAGTTGCCGGGCAGCGCGCTCAAGGTTACCGTGATAGCGCTGCTGTGCAAGATCGTAAAGATAACTCTCCCCAGAGCGATCGCCCACCGCCAGATCGTAGCGATCCTTGAGCCGGTGCTCCTGTTTCAGGTCTTTGAGCAACGCCACCAGCTCCGGCGCAATGCGGCACGGATCGTAAGCTGCTTCGCCAATATCGTCACAGATGGCCAGTTTAATAGCCGCCTGCTGATCCTGCAAGTTAGCAGGCAATATCCCCGGCGCATCAAGCAACTCCAAAATGGGAGAAATACGAATCCAGCGCAGTTGTCGCGTCACTCCGGGTCGCGCCGCACTTTCAGCAACGCGCTGCTGAAGGAGTCGATTAATCAGTGCCGACTTCCCAACATTGGGAAATCCCAACACCACAGCGCGTACCGCTCGTGCTTGCATCCCTCGCTGCTGCCGTCGTTGGTTAATAGTAGTTCCTGCTTTGAGGGCAGCATTTTGGAGCATGCGAATCCCTTGCCCCCGCTGCGCATTGGTAAAAAAAGGCACCTCGTCTTGACGACTGAACCACTGACTCCACCGTTGGCGATCGCCCTCCTGAATCATATCGACCCGATTTAGAACCAATAACCGCTGCTTCCCCCTTGCCCACTGGGCCATTTGAGGATGATGGCTGGCAAGGGGAATGCGGGCATCGCGCACCTCCAAAATGAGATCCACCTGCTTGAGCTGCTCTCGCAACGCCCGCTCCGCCTTGGCAATGTGGCCAGGATACCACTGAATTAACGAACCCATAGAAATTGCACTCCCTTTCTTGACATAACAATAGAGCGATCGCCCATAAGTACTAGTTTTGATTGACTATTAGCAATACTTCGATACAATTAAATAGATATAGGGCTATGCAAGTAAGCATTTGATTAGAAACCTATAAACAACTCTAAAGATTGATAACTCAAACCTATAGAATAATTAAGAATCTTCAAAGCAAAAGTTATTGCATTGGGTATCAACTAAGCTGATGCTTAAGCATAAGACCTACGACGACACAACAGACTTGCGGATGTTTGCACCATCTCGCTGAGTTTCGTATTGCTAAATTTTGCCCCAGCAGTGGGGTCAATCGTAGCGTTGCACACATATTCCATTGCAAAGGTTGCCAAGTGCAGAGGCTGCTCTCAACGGCACATTAACTGTTAAAAAGGAAAAACGTCTATGGCCTATACGCAATCAAAATCCCAGAAAACTGGGTATCAGGCTGGGGTAAAAGATTACCGCCTCACCTACTACACACCGGACTACACCCCCAAAGATACCGACATTCTAGCGGCATTTCGGGTCACCCCTCAGCCGGGTGTGCCCTTTGAAGAAGCGGCTGCTGCGGTGGCTGCGGAATCCTCCACCGGCACATGGACAACGGTGTGGACCGACCTCCTCACCGACTTAGATCGCTACAAAGGCCGCTGCTACGACATTGAGCCGCTGCCTGGCGAAGATAACCAGTTCATTGCCTACATTGCCTATCCCCTCGACCTGTTTGAGGAAGGCTCTGTTACCAACATGCTCACCTCCATCGTAGGGAACGTCTTTGGCTTCAAAGCCCTGAAAGCGCTACGCCTCGAAGACCTGCGAATTCCTGTTGCCTACCTGAAAACCTTCCAAGGGCCACCCCACGGTATCCAAGTCGAGCGGGACAAAATCAACAAGTATGGTCGCCCGCTGCTCGGTTGCACCATCAAACCGAAGCTGGGTCTATCGGCAAAAAACTACGGGCGTGCGGTTTATGAGTGTTTGCGCGGTGGTCTCGACTTCACCAAAGATGACGAGAACATCAACTCGCAACCCTTCCAACGCTGGCGCGATCGCTTCTTGTTTGTCGCCGATGCGATTCATAAAGCCCAAGCAGAAACCGGTGAAATCAAAGGTCACTACCTGAACGTTACCGCCGCCACCTGTGAAGAAATGCTGAAGCGGGCAGAGTTTGCCAAAGAACTCGAGATGCCGATCATCATGCATGACTTCCTCACCGCTGGGTTCACTGCCAACACCACCCTTTCCAAGTGGTGCCGCGACAATGGCGTGCTGTTGCACATCCACCGTGCTATGCATGCGGTGATTGACCGTCAGAAAAACCACGGGATGCACTTCCGCGTCTTAGCCAAGTGTCTGCGGATGTCTGGGGGCGACCACATCCACACGGGTACGGTGGTCGGCAAACTTGAAGGGGACAAAGCAGTCACCCTTGGCTTTGTGGATCTGCTGCGGGAAAACTATATCGAGCAAGATCGCTCCAAAGGCATTTACTTTACCCAAGACTGGGCATCGATGCCCGGCGTCATGGCCGTAGCCTCTGGTGGGATTCACGTTTGGCACATGCCTGCCCTCGTGGACATCTTTGGGGATGACGCTGTGCTGCAATTTGGTGGCGGTACCTTGGGTCACCCTTGGGGGAATGCGCCCGGCGCAACCGCCAACCGCGTTGCCCTTGAAGCCTGTGTCCAAGCCCGCAACGAAGGCCGTGACCTGATGCGTGAAGGCGGTGATATTATCCGTGAAGCAGCTCGCTGGAGTCCTGAGTTGGCTGCTGCCTGCGAACTGTGGAAAGAAATTAAATTTGAGTTTGAAGCTCAAGACACGATCTAGAGGGTGGTAATGGGGTTCAATCGGAGCTAAGCATAAAGTTGCTGCTGCGGTTTTCCCCCACGCCTATGGATGTTAAACACATTGCCAAACAAACCAGTAAAACCCTGATTAGTTACCTTACCTATCAGGCGGTGCGGACGGTAATTGCCCAGCTTGCAGAGACTGATCCACCGCGATCCCTGTGGTTGCAGCAATTTACCAGTCGTGAAAATGTTCAAGATGGCGAGCGCTACCTTGAGGCACTCTTTCGCGAGCAGCAGGATTTGGGCTTTCGTATTCTTACGGTGCGAGAGCATTTGGCAGAAATGGTGGCAGACTACTTACCGGAAATGCTGCGTACCGGCATCCAGCAGGCGAACCGACAGCAACGCTGCCAGCAATTAGAGCGGATGACCCAAGTGTCAGATGTCTCGGTTGAGGGCAGCCCACCCCCTGAATCAACAACCGACTGAATGCGATTGATTGTCCTTGTTTTTTGATTGAGGAACCTATGAAAACATTACCCAAAGAGCGTCGCTACGAAACCTTTTCTTACTTGCCGCCGCTGAGTGATGCCCAGATTGCGCGGCAAATTCAGTACACCATTGAGCAAGGCTACCACCCCTGCGTCGAGTTCAACGAAAGCTCTGATGCTGAAATCCGCTACTGGACCATGTGGAAGTTGCCCCTGTTCAACTGCACCAGCCCCCAAGAGGTACTCAACGAGGTGCAGCAGTGCCGCTCGGAATACCCCAACTGCTACATTCGTGTTGTGGCTTTTGACAACATTAAGCAGTGTCAGGTGATGAGCTTTATCGTCCACAAACCCAATCAGGGCAATAGTGGTTATAGCGGCTACCGTTACTAATCCCTAGCCCTATTACTACCTGCTTAAAACGGCAAAGCCCCCAGTCTGAGCATGGGGGCTTATTTTTTGCTCTAGGTTTTTGGCTCTAGGTGCTCATTCTCTCCCTAGAATTACTAGAGGGCGTTACCACGGGGGAGTACCTCTTCGGGGAAGACTAGGTTTTCATGGGGTTGGTCTTGCGGCGCCATCCACGCCCGAATCCCTTCGTTCAACAGAATGTTCTTGGTGTAGAACGTCTCGAACTCAGGGTCTTCAGCCGCACGAATCTCTTGCGAAATGAAGTCGTAGGAGCGCAGGTTCACCGCTAGCCCTACGACTCCAATCGCACTCATCCACAGACCTGTCACTGGCACAAACAACATAAAGAAGTGTAGCCAGCGCTTGTTCGAGAAGGCAATCCCAAAAATTTGGCTCCAGAACCGGTTCGCCGTCACCATCGAATAGGTCTCTTCCGACTGGGTGGGGGTAAAGGCACGGAAGGTACTGGCCCCTTCCCCATCCTGGAACAGGGTATTTTCAACCGTCGCACCGTGAATGGCACACAGTAGGGCACCCCCCAGCACTCCGGCAACCCCCATCATGTGGAAGGGGTTCAAGGTCCAGTTGTGGAACCCTTGGAAGAATAGCAAGAACCGGAAAATCGCCGCTACCCCAAAACTAGGCGCAAAGAACCAGCCCGACTGCCCCAGTGGGTAAATCAAAAAGACACTCACAAATACGGCAATCGGCGCACTAAAGGCAATGGCGTTGTAGGGGCGAATGCCAACCAAGCGGGCAATTTCAAACTGCCGCAGCATAAAGCCAATGAGGCCAAAGGCACCATGGAGGGCAATAAACGTCCACAGGCCTCCCAGTTGACACCAGCGGGTAAAGTCCCCTTGGGCTTCGGGTCCCCACAGCAGCAGCAGGGAGTGTCCCATACTGTTGGCCGGGGTCGAGACTGCCACGGTCAGGAAGTTACAGCCTTCCAAGTAGCTGGAGGCTAAGCCGTGGGTGTACCACGAGGTTACAAAGGTGGTGCCGGTCAGCCAACCACCCAGGGCAAGGTAGGCACAGGGAAACAGCAGGATGCCTGACCAGCCCACAAACACAAATCTGTCGCGCTTGAGCCAGTCGTCGAGAATGTCGAACCATCCTCGCTCCGCTGGCGCACGTCCGATTGCTATTGTCATGGGATTAAACTCCACAAAGATAATACCGGGTTCGCGCTTGGCTGCACCTTTAGGTTGCCCTAAAGATAAAGTGAGCGCCAAGTTTACGAATCTTAACAACGCTTTTAATCTAGCAAAGGTCGTTTTGAGATTTCAACTGCTGGCTTGGGATGACTGGCTCTGCGCCAATTGCCAAAGGGGGGCACCACTCAAGCGGCAAATGCGCCAGTCAGGTAACACCTCAGCACCAATGCCTTCATAAAAGGCAATGGCGGGATGGTTCCACTCAAGGACACTCCACTCTAGGCGGCCATAGTGGCGATCGCGGGCAATACGAGCCAGTGCTCTGATCAAAGCGGTGCCAACTCCTTGGCGGCGATAGGTGGGCAGCACAAACAGATCTTCGAGGTAGAGTCCCGGTCGGGTCAAAAATGTGGAGTAGGTGGTAAAGAACAGGGCATAGGCAATCCCTTGGCCGTGGCTTTCAGCGAGGAGGGCTTCCGCGTAGGGGCGATCGCCAAACAGGTGCTCCCTTAGCTGCGCAACGGTGCCACTGACGCTATGGCTTAGATGTTCGTAGGCAGCTAGGTCTTGAATCAGGCGAAATAGAGTCGGTACATCGGCGGGGGCAGCCGCACGAATCTGGAATGCTAAGGACAAGGCAGAGACTCCGTCTATCCGGTGGGGTAGTTCATAATAAAGCAGAAGCGACGGCAGAGTTAGGTATATTTGGCACATCAGAGCGAATCTGGCCATCGCGAAAGTGAATGATGCGTCGCGTAATACTAGCTACGTCTGGCTCATGGGTAACCATGACAACCGTCATCCCAGCAGCATTCAACTGACTAAAAATATCAAGGATTTCAATAGTTGTTTGACTATCAAGGGCACCCGTTGGCTCATCAGCTAACAGCAACAATGGCTGATTGACAATGGCACGGGCGATCGCCACACGTTGCTGTTGTCCCCCAGATAGTTGATTTGGGCGGTTATGTAAGCGGTGCCCCAGTCCTACCTTTTCCAGCGCCACAATCGCTCGCTCCCGTCGTTCTTTGGGGGGAACTTGGGCATAGATCATCGGCAGCATCACATTTTCCAGCGCTGTCAGTTGCCCCAACAAATGGAACTGCTGAAACACAAAGCCAATTTTGGCATTACGGATATGCGCCAATTCATCATCCGTGAGCCGCGAGACATCTTGACCATCCAGAAAATACTTACCAAAGGTGGGTCGATCCAAGCAGCCGATAATGTTCATCATCGTGGATTTGCCAGACCCTGAGGCCCCCATAATGGCAGCGTATTCTCCGTGCTGGATTTGGAGGTCAATGCCATTGAGCGCACGCACTTCTGTTTCACCTTGACCATAGATTTTCTGTAAATGCTCAAGACAAATCAGAGGAGGTGTGCTCATGAGCCGGTTGAATTGAATGCAACTATTACAAATTGTAGCGGGACTCCTTGGCCTAGTTACCGATGCATCAACTCACCCTTTCACGGGGGCAGTTTTGAGCACAGCGCTTATACGCATCACCAGTTGATAAATGCCATAGGCGATCCAAGCCCCCGGCTCTATCGTCCGAGTTATGCTTAATCAATAGCTAAATGCCAGCAAATTAAGCAACGTAACTGAAAATTGTCAAAGTTCCTGAACCCATAACCTGACCGCTTGATCAGCTTCAATTTATTGTTAATACCTTCAACAACACCACTATTTGTGTGATTATCAAAATAGGCGGTGACTTCACCAAACCACCGACAAATTGTTCTTACGCTCTCTTGAAAAGAATCCTGAGCTTGAGCTAACCAATCGAGCAATTGAAAGGTTCCATTTTTCCAATCTTTTGCTTGCTCAAAGATGGCTCTAAACGATTCCTTCTCCTGATGCATTCGAGCCAGACTTGGCACTACTTCTCGAATTTCTTCCAGTTTTGCTTTTTGCTTCTGAGTTAGATTTTCCTCCGGCGTGAGTAACGCATATTTACTTTGTTTGAGCGTGGCTGCAATCTGGGCTTTCTGGACTTCATTTACCGTCTGCTCATTCGCTTTACAAATACTTTGTCGAGCCTTATCCAATTCCTGATTCACAATTTTTATAACATGAAATCGGTCAGCAACCACCGTAGCATTCGGTAGGAGTTTATGAACCAAACTTTTATAGTTTCCAGACAGGTCAATGCTCACCTCAATAATTTGATTGAGTACTGCTGCTCCCCATGCCTCAAGCACTTGCCTCACATCTTCCTGCTTCTGGCGCTGCTGCTCATCCGCCGTTAAGAACTCCCTGATGTCGTC